>JAISMX010000153.1 GCA_031276515.1 Eubacteriales Family XIII. Incertae Sedis bacterium
CAGGAATGGATTTCCGAAAATCCCAAGGAAGCGGTGGACATCATCTCCGACAAAAAATACTCCGACATAGAGGACAAGGCTCTGGCCGAGGAGCTCGTCAAGAGCTACGCCTATCCGTCCGCGCACGACCATCAGACCAACAAGCAGGACGTTGGCGCGGATGTGCTGTACTTCGCCACGGAGCTGTACAACATCGGTTACCTGAAAACCGACCCCGCCGAGTTCGCCGCGAAGGCTTATTATAAGGTCGATTTAAGTCTTGGACAGTAAACTTTCGACCTATACGGAGAGTTCTTTATGAATCGCTCAAACCATGGGTTGGCGGCTCTTTGGGAAACATTGAAGCCGCGGAACCCGGCCCGGGACGCCCCGGGCCGGGGCGCCCCCAATCATATTTCAAACGCGCGCTTTGTGGGCCTGTCCGCGGTCACGGTGCTCGGCCTTGCCGCCGCGATCGCCGTCAATCGGCTGGTTCCGCAGTTTGCCGACGTGGAGATCACGCCCTATCAAATCGGCGCGTCGCTTACTTTCGACATCAACCGGCTCTATGTTTTGGTTTTGACCGGACTGATCTTGCTGTACATCGGAGTCGCCGCCTTTTCGTTCTCCGACTCCGCGCGCCGCAAAAAATTCGCCGGCCGCGCTCCGTTCCGGTTTGCCGTCGGTCTGGCTCTGGCGCTGTGGGATGTGCTTGGAACAAAGCTGTTGCTGCTTCCGCAGCCCTTCTTCCCCGGCCCCGCCAGAATCCTTGAGCCTTTTTTGATGGAGCCGGGCTATATTTTGCAGCAGATTCTTTACTCGCTGCGCCTGTTTGCCCATGGACTCGTCATCGGCGTGACGGTGGGTGTGCTGACGGGCATTTTGATCGGCTGGTTTCCCAAGGTGTATTACTGGGTGCAGCCCATCCTGAAAATCTCCGGCGTCATTCCCGCCGTGGCGTGGATGCCTTTCGCGCTGACGCTTTTTCCGGCGCCATTCTCGGCGGCGGTGTTTTTGATCACCATATGCCAGTGGTTTACCATTGCGTCCTTGACGGCGCAGGGCATCAAGAGCACGCCGAAATCGCATTTTGAAGTGGCGCGGACACTTGGCGCCAATACGCCCTATCTGGTGTTTCACGTGGCGATTCCCCACGCGATGCCGCAGATATTCACCGGCATATCCATCGCCAACGGCTTTACCTTTACCACACTGGTCATGGTGGAGATGATGGGGCAGCCCGGCGGCCTCGGCTATTACATCAACGCTTCGAAGGTGTGGTCGGCCTACTACAAGGTGTTTGCCGCCATCGCGATCATGGCCGTTCTGTTTTCGCTGATCCTGTGGACGGTCGGCTTGGTGGAACGCCGCGTGCTTCGATGGCAAAGGGGGCTTGTGAAACAGTGAGCAAGCAATCCTTCCGGAAATCGAACGCGTCGAACGCGTCGAGATCGGCGGCATGGCGCAGGAACGGCCGGAGGAGATTTTGCCGGAATTCGGAATGATGGACGCGATTGCGGACGATTATCGGATATGCGCGGGATTTGAGCAGCAACAATATTGGGATTTTTGCATAAGATATTGGCAACTTACTCTTGCAATCCCCGCCTTTTCCGGTATCATCAAAGCATAAACGCATTTACTGTTTGCGCCTTTTCCGGGTTTCATGCCGTTACCCGTGATGAGGAGCGCATTTGGAATAAGCCGATTGCGCTACAACTTAATCCCGTGCTCTCCGACAGCCGCGCACGCGGCTGTCGGCGTTTTTTGCGCGCGAGGACGCCGCGCGCGGCGCGGTTCGGGCCGGCCGGCGATCCGCGTCCGAACGCGACAAGGCCGCGCGCGCTCACTCCTTCACGACCGCGATGCCGTCGGGATCCCCGTCATCCAAGCCGTGAAGCGGACGGCCCTTTCCGATTTGCGCATCCAAAAAATCGCATATGTCCTCGGTGATCGCCTCTCCGGGGCATATGACGGGAATGCCCGGCGGATACGGCGCCAGCGTCTGCGCGCATATCCGCCCCACCGCCTCGCGCCTCGGAACGCGCACCCGCTCGGCGAAATGCGCCGCGCGCGGCGTCATGAGCATGGGCGGCGCCGGCGGAAGCGAGCCGTCCCAAACCAAAGGCTTGCGCAGACCGCCGAAGCGCCGCGAAATATCCTTCATCGCGAGGATCAGGCGGTCGACGTCCTCCTTCGCGGTGCCGATTCCCAGCACGCAGACGGCGTGGAAATAATCGCCGAATTCAATCTCGATGTTGTAGTCGTCGCGCAGGAGACGATAGAGCTCGTAGCCTTCGACGCCCAGTTCTCTCGCCGAAATCACGAGGCGGATCGGGTCGTATCCCGCGATCTCGGCCTCGCCGATCAATTCCTCGCCCAAGACCTCGATGCCCGGCAGGGCCGTCAGTTCCCTTCGCGCCGCCTCCGACAAGAAGAGCAGCCGATCCAGAATTTCGCGCCCGTGCAGCGCCATGCGGCTTCTTGCGAGATCCAGCGAGGCCAGCAGCAGATAGGAAGGGCTGGTGCTCTGCGTCATTTGCAAATTCGCCTCCAAACGGCTCGCGTCCATGCGGTCGCCCGCGATGTGCAGGACGGAGCTCTGCGTCAGCGAGCCCGACATCTTGTGCAGGCTCTGACAGGCGCAGTCGGCGCCGAGCGCGAGCGCGCCGGGTCCGAGCGCCTCGTGGAAATACGCGTGATTGCCGTGCGCCTCGTCGGCGATGAATGCGCCCCCGCGCGCGTGGGTCGCCTCGATCAGGCCCCGCATGTCGCCGCATATGCCGTGATAGGACGGGCTGACCGCGAGCACGCCCTTCGCGTCCGCGTTTTCGGCGTAGATAGATTCCAATTTTTTCCTGCTTATGCCGCCCACAAGGCCCTTTTCCGCGTGTATTTCGGCGGGAACGTAGACGGGAATCGCCCCGCTGACGATCAGGCCGAAAACGACGGATTTGTGCGCGTTCCTCGGAACGATGATCTTCCGGCCCTCGGAAACGACGCCGCAGATCGCCGCGATGATGCCGGCGGAGGTGCCGTTCACGAGAAAAAAGCTCCTGTCCGCGCCCCAGGCGTCGGCGGCCAGCGCCTGCGCCTCGGCTATGGGGCCGCGCGGCCGGTGGAGATCGTCGAGTCCCCGCACCTCCGAGAGATCCATCTTGAAGATGTTTTCGCCGGCGAAATCCAACCAGCGCGGATCGATGCCCCGTCCCATCTTGTGGGAGGGAATGAAAAACGGCGCGGGCGCCCGGGCAACGAAGTCCAGGATCGCGTCAAAAAGCGGCGTGCGCCGCTGGTCTTTCTTCATATTCGTTCTCCTGCGGAGTTTTTTGACGTTTTGACGTCACCTCGGTTTTTTGCCGGCCGGCTATTGCAATCCACCCCGCGCGATACTATAATATTCTCCAAGGGTGCGCGCTCGAGCGAACGCGCACCGCCGGCGGCTTCCGCCGCCCATCCGTCCCGGCGAAAGAAACGAGGAACACCATGAAGCACATCAAAACCATAGCGAAGCCCAACTTGAAAGCCACGGCCGGCAAGGGCTGCGGCGAATGTCAAACCTCCTGCCAATCGGCCTGCAAGACTTCTTGCACTGTGTCGAATCAGGTATGCGAGAACCCGAAGCGCAGATAGGTAACCACTTCTCAAAATCAACGCGGCGTTTGCGTGCTTTTGATTTGAGTTTGATAAAAACGCCGCGGGCGCACGGAGTTCAGCTTCCGACGAAGCGCGTGTACGCGCGCCACAGGACGGTCACCGTTTCCGCGCGCGTGGCGGTCTTCGAGGGCAGCAGCAAGCCCTCGTCGGAGCCCGTCACGATGCCCTGCTCCACGAAGGAATTCAGCGGCGCGACCGCGTAGGTCGCCACCTGCGAGCGATCCGAAAAACCCTCCAAGGCGCCGGCCGCGCCGACCGCCACCGGTTTTCCCGTCAGCACCAGCGCGCGATAGATCATGGCGCACATGTCCTGCCGCGTCAGCGGCGCGTCGGGGTCGAACATGTTGTCGCCTATGCCCGTGGCCACGCCAAGGCGCTTCGCGGACGCGACGGCGCCGTAGTAGTAGGCGTCGGGCGCGATGTCCAGAAAATTGCCCGAGGCGTCCCGCGCGCCGTCCGGCGCGAACAAACCCATGAGCATCACGATGAAATCCGCGCGCTTTACGTTGTTGTCGGGCAAAAACGTGCCGTCGGGATAGCCTTTTATGACGCCGCGCCCCGAAACAGCCGCGATGTATTCGTTCGCCCAATGCCCCGCGGTGTCCGTGAAAACCGCGCCGGCGGGCGCGGGCGCGACGGGTTGCGCTCCGGCGCCGGCGCCCGCGCCGGGTTGCGCGCCCGTACCCGGTTCCGCCGTCGCGTCGGGCTGCTCGGGTACGCTCCCCTGCCCCACGCTCACGCCCGCGTCGTTGAGTTCCTTGACCAGCGCGCGAAGCGCGGGATTGTCCGCGAACGACTTGTACGCGTACATGATATAGCCGCCCACGTTCGCCTTGCCCCTGTTGAACGCGAGCTGCCGGCTGATCTCGTCCACCCCGTGCCAGGGGCTCTTTTCATCCGCGTTGCCCGTCCTGTAGGCGGCCTGCCCGATGTACAGCTTGACGTTCGTACCCGCGACCGCGTCCGCCCACCAGTTGACGAGCGTCGTGTATTCGGCGATCTCGTAGCCGATGTTCCAGTATATCTGCGGCGCGATGTAATCGACGATGCCGCGCTTGACCCAGCCGCGCGTGTCCGCGAACTTTTGCACGAGGGCTTCGCCGCCCTTCGTGTTGCTGCCCAGAGGCGTGGTGGAGTTGTTGGCCCAGATCCCTATGGGGCTGACGCCGAACACGATGTTCTTGCCGCTGCCGCGCACGATGTCGCAGATGTTTTTCACGGTGGCTTCGGTGTTCGCGTTGCGCCATTCCGTGCGGGAGGGATAGCCGGCGCCGTAGGCCGCGAAGGCCGCCGCGTCGTCAAAATTGGCGTCGGGATAGAAGTAATCGTCGATGTGGATGCCGTCCACGGCGTAATTCCCGATGATCTCGCGCACGCCGTCGGCGATGAGCCGCTGCGCGCCGGGCTCGCCGGGATTCCAGTACATGCGCCCGTCCGTGTGCGTGACGGTCCATTCGGGATGCAGCCGAGCCGGATGGTTTGCGGAGAGGCTCGCGTTGTCCTGCGCTTCTGCGGTGATGCGATACGGATTCAGCCATGCGTGCAGCTCCAGCCCCCGCTCGTGCGCGGCCTGCACCATAAAGGCGAGCGGATCGAAGCCGTTCGCGGGCGCCACGCCCTGCACGCCGGTCAGGTATTTCGACCAGGGGAAGATCGAGGACGCGTACAGGGCGTCGGCCGCCGGCCTGACCTGAAAGAACACCGCGTTGAAGCCCATGTCCTTCGCGTCGTCCAGTATGCGCAGCGCGTCGCGCCGCAGCGTCTCGGGATCGGTCGTCGGCTGCGAGGGATAATTCAAACTCAGGACGGTGGGAACCCAGACGCCGCGAAACTCGCCCTGCGGCGCGGCGAAAGCGGGCGTCCGCGGGCAGAGGGCGAGAATGGCGAACGCGACCAAAATCGCGGCCGCGCGTACGGGTGAGCGTTTTACTGTTTTGCGCATGGCGCTTCCTCCTATTACCGTGCAATACCCTTGTTCACATTATACCGGCATAAACCCCTTTATGAAAAGATATCCTATAAAAATATTGCGCGGCCCGGCGTTTTTTAATATAATAATCAAAATTGCAATCATACAGAAGAAGAGGTGTGCGATGAATTTATGGAAAAATTATCCAAAAGAGCGGCTCCTGCGACTGCGCGACGAATGCCGCGCGGAATATCTCGAAATCAAGGCGCGGGGCCTGTCGCTCGACATGTCGCGGGGCAAGCCCTCGCCGGACGTTCTCGATCTGAGCAACGGGCTCCTTGAGACCCTCGCGCCGCACACGTCCGAGGACGGCACGGACGCGCGCAACTACGGCGTTCCGACGGGGCTTCCCGAGTGCAGACGGCTGTTTTCGGAATTGCTCGACATACCGGCGGAGCAGATCATCGTCGGCAACAACGCGAGCTTGGAATTGATGTACGATTTTTATGCGCGGCTCTACCTGTTCGGCACGCTCGGCGGCGAGCCCTGGGGCCGGGCCGAGCGCGTGAAATTCCTGTGTCCGAGCCCCGGCTACGACAGGCATTTCGCGATCAGCAAGGAGTTCGGCACGGAGACGATCGCCGTGCCGATGACGGAGAACGGCCCCGATATGGACGCGGTGGAAGCCCTCGTTCGGGACGACGCTTCGGTCAAGGGCATATGGTGCGTGCCGCTCTACTCGAACCCGCAGGGCGTGGTCTACAGCGACGAAACGGTGCGCCGTCTGGCGGAGATGAAAACGAAGGCCGAGGATTTTCGCATATTCTGGGACAACGCCTACGGTCTGCACCACGTGTTCGAGGAGCACCGCGTCGCGAACATACTCGAGCTCGCGGCGGCGGCCGGCAACGCGGATCGCGTCTATTATTTCTTCTCCACTTCAAAGGTCACCTTCCCCGGCGGCGGCGTCGGCATGGCGGCGGCGAGTCCCGCGAACATCGCCGAGCAGCAAAAGCGCGTCTCGATCCGCACCATCGGCTCCGACAAGCTGAACCAGCTGCGCTTCGTCCGGCACTTTGGGACCGCCGACGCGGTCAGGCGGCACATGCGCGCCATCGGCGACCTGCTGCGTCCCAAGTGCGAGAGCGTGCTCGACACGCTCCACGCGGAACTCGGCGGAACGGGCCTCGCGACGTGGCTGCGTCCCAAGGGCGGCTACTTCGTGGGAATCGACACGCAGGAAGGCTGCGCCAAGGCCGTCGTCGCCCTTGCGAAGGAGGCGGGCGCGACGCTCACGGGCGCGGGCGCGACCTTTCCGGGCGGCGTGGATCCCAAGGACACGAGCATCCGCATCGCGCCGACCTATCCCGGCGCGGACGAGCTGCGGGAGGCCATGCGTCTGCTCTGCCTGTGCATAAAGCTCGTGAGCGTCGATAAGCTGCTCGACGGTCGGAATTGAGGCGCCGCCATGAAAAAACCCTTCGTCAATCATGAAACGCTCGCGGAGATAGCGTCAGCTTACCCGACGCCCTTCCACCTGTACGACGAGGCGGGCATACGCAACACCGCGCGCGCGGTCAACGCGGCCTTCGCGTGGAACGGCGGTTACAGGGAATATTTCGCGGTCAAGGCGAACCCGAACCCCGAGATACTCGCCATATTAAAGGAAGAAGGCTGCGGCGTGGACTGTTCGAGCCTCACGGAGCTGATGCTCGCGGAGGCGCTCGGGTTTCGCGGCGAGGAGATCATGTTTTCCTCGAACGCGACGCCCGCGGAGGAGTTCGTCTACGCGCGGAAACTGGGCGCGATCATCAATCTCGACGATTTTTCGCACATAGATTTCCTCGAGCGCTGCGCCGGCATACCGGAGACGATCTGCTGCCGCTACAATCCGGGGCATTTCGCCCTGCACAACGACATCATGTCCGACCCCGCCGACGCCAAGTACGGCTTTACAAAGGAGCAGCTGCGCGCGGGCTTTTCCCTGCTCCGCGAAAAGGGCGTCCGCGCCTTCGGGCTGCACGCCTTCCTCGCCAGCAACACGCTGACGCACGCATACTACCCCGCGCTCGCGCGCCTGCTCTTTGAAACCGCCGTGTGGCTCAAGGAGGAGACCGGCATCCGCCTCGGCTTCATCAACCTGAGCGGCGGCGTGGGCATCCCCTACCGCCCCGAGGAGGAGGCGAACGACATCGGGCGAATCGGCGCGCTCGTGCGCGAGGCCCGCGACGAGATATTGGCGCCCGCCGGGCTCGCGGAGCTTTCGCTCTGCACGGAAATGGGGCGCTTCATGCTGGGTCCGCACGGCTGTCTCGTGGCCACGGCCCTGCACAGCAAGGACATTCACAAGCGCTACATCGGCCTCGACGCCTGCGCCGCCGATCTGATGCGCCCCGCCATATACGGGGCCTACCACCACATCACGGTGTCGGGGAAGGAGGACCGTCCGGCCGACCGCGTCTACGACGTCACGGGCTCGCTCTGCGAGAACAGCGACAAATTCGCCGTCGACCGCGCGCTGCCGGAAATAAAAAAGGGCGACCTCATCGTGATACACGATACGGGCGCCCATGGGTACGCCATGGGATACAACTACAACGGCAAACTGCGCTCCGCGGAACTGCTGCTGCAAGCGGACGGTTCCGTTCGTCTCATACGCCGCGCGGAACGCCCCGAGGACTACTTCGCGACGCTCTCCGTCACGCCCTTTGGCAAGCGCCTTTCCGAGATCGCGGGAAAATTTCGCAATCGCCCCGAATGACCGCGCCGGAAGCGCACGTCAAAGGCTCGTCAAATCATCGAGACCGCACAAGCACTTCCCTCCTTTGAATGCCATGAATATAATGGAAAGCTGTGCCAGCAAGACCAGCGCCATCAGCCAGGTATAGCCGTTGGCCGGCTGCATCGCGCCGCCCGGGTTTTCGGTCAGCAGGAACAGCACGACGGACGCCGCGCCCACGCCCGCGCCGAGCAATTTGAAGATCAGCCGATCTCTTTCGATGCAGGCGCGATAATCGTCGTACTCACCGGAAATCTCGTCGCGCGCGCGTTTTCGCTCCGCCGCGGGCAGGGTGACGAGCGTCGCGACCGACACGATGAGACAGATCAAGGCGATGATGAGATTCGCAAAAGCCCAAGTTTCTCTGGAAGGAAGCGCGGCGAGCGGCATTTCCGCCGATTCGATCTCATAGACGACGACCGTCTTGATCGCGGCGGCGTCTTCCCGCGCGAGGAGGGGCGCATCCGAATCGCCGCCCGAATCCGACGCAGAGGCCGAAGCCGCCGGACACAGCGCAAACAAGGCGATCAGCGCGCCCAAAACAAATCGCTTTCGCGATTTGGCGCATAAAACCCTCATACGCAAACCCTTTCGCAATGTATTTGCTCGCATTGGCGCGACGCGTGCTTTCGCCGCATCCAAACGCGACATCGGAACGCTATTGAAGCAAGCGCAATATGCTCTGCGGCATCAGCTTGGACTGCGCCATGATCGAGATCGAAGCCTGCGCGAGTATGGTGTTCCTCGTGTAATCCAGTATCTCCTTGGCCATGTCCGCGTCGCGTATGCGGGATTCGGAGGCGGTCATGTTCTCCTCCGCGGTCGAGAGGTTGCGAATCGTATGGTCCATGCGATTGGTCACGGCCCCCATCCTCGAACGCTCCGTGGATACTTTATTGATCGCTTCGTCTATGACGCCGATGGCGCCGTTGGCGCCGTCCTGCGTGGTCAGGTCGATTCCGTTGAGGCCGAGCGCGACGCTCGAGGTGTCGGAAAGCGACACGCTGACGTTCTGGCTTTGGTTCGCGCCGACGTGGAGCGTGAGCGCTTCGCCCTTCGACGCGACGCTTATATCCTCGCCGGCCGCGCTCGCCGCCTGCGTCTTGACGCCGCCCGTGAGCCGCAAGCCGCCGAGGTCGACCGTGCCGCCCTCGTAGCCGTTGATCGCGTAGGATGCCGTGTCGCCCGAGGCCTTGTTCGCGACGTCGAAGCGCAGGTCGCCGGAGACGTTGATTTTGAGGGAACCTGCGTTCAGGCTCGTCACATTGGAGAAATCGAGCCGCATATCGCCGAAATCCGCCGTCGTGGGCGCACCCGAACCCCCTGCGGTCGAGAACGCGGCGCTTTTGGCGTCGCCCGCGGGATTCGTAAGCGTTCCCGCGTACGTGCCGTCCCCGTTGTCCGCGATTTGCAAAGTGTATTCGCCGAAGGCGGCGCCGTTTTGAACCGAGATCTCGCTTTGGCCGAAAGCGCCGGAGGCGATCACGTTGCTCTTGTCCGTCACGCTCGCCGACGCGGTCGACGCCTCCGCTCCCGAGAGGCGCACGTTGTAGTCGCCGGCCTCGAATCCGCTGTCGGGATCGATTTGAACCTGCGCGCCGTAGAGGGAGGACGCGTCGGTCGTGAAACTCTTCTCGAAGGTTCCGTTGAGCAGTTTCATCGTGTTGAATTCCGTATCGCGGGAAATCCTGTTGATCTCGCCGATGAGCCCGGAGACTTCGCCTTGCAGCTGCTGCCTGTCGAAAGGCGTGTTCGTGCCGTTGGCGGCCTGCACGGCGAGCTCGCGCATGCGCTGCAGGGCGCTGTGCGTTTGATTCATCGCGCCCTCGGCCGTCTGCACGAGGTTTTTGCCGTCGTTCGCGTTTGAAATGGACCGGGAAAGACCTCTCGTTTGGCTGCGCATCTTCTCCGAGATGGCGAGCAGCGCCGCGCTGTCCGCGGCCGTGTTGATCTTCAAGCCCGAGGACAGCTTGCGAAGGGAAAGGGACGCGTTGCCCTGATTGATCGTATGTTGATTGTAAGCGTTCAAGGCCGAAATATTGTGGTTGATTTCAAGCGCCATTTAAAATCGCCTCCTCTCTATGACCTATGGTTACGCCCAAGAGCGTCGCGGGATCGAACCGGCGTCGCGGAATGTCAAAAAGCCGTATTTTTGTATCGAATACTTTCTATAGCTAATATTACTCGCGCGCGCGAAGAAAGTCAAGATCGCCGCGAAAAAAAGCCAACAATTAATTCACCCGGGAAACGCCGAGGAAGCGCAAGATACCCTTCGCATCCATCACGGCCAAACGCTCGCGGAATTCGGGCGACTTCAGCAGCTCGATCTCCGTTTGGTTCGTGAAGAAACCGTGCTCTATCAGCACCGCCGGCATGTTGACGTTGCGGATCACGTAGTAGTTGTAGTCCTTGACGCCTCGGTCGATGAGCCCGCTCGCGGGTATGGTCTCGTCGTGGATGGCGTTCGCGAGCCGCTCGGAAAAACTGCCCTTCTTGTAGACGTAGATCTCCCATCCGTTCTGTTTCATCCATGTTTTTCCATTTCCGCTGGCGTTGGCGTGCAGGCTCACGAAGGCGTCGGCGCCGTGCGCGTTGGCGACCGCGCAGCGCTCCTCGAGGGGCGGGTCGGTATCGTCCGTCACGGTCAAAATCACCTCCACGCCGTGGCGTTCGAGATGCGCTTTCACGCGGGCCGCCATGTCGCGGTTGAAGGCGTATTCGATCAGCGTGCCGTCCGGGCTGCGCTTGCCGACGGTCTCCGCGCCGTGTCCGGGATCGAGCGCCACGGACAGCTTGCCGTCCGCCCAAGGGTCAAAGGGCGTCTGCGGTTTCGGGAAATCCAGATACAGCTCGCGCCCGTCGGAGGAAATCACCGGCGAAGGCGCCGCGTCCTCCAGGAGTTCGAAGGTGAACCACAGCGTGAATTCCTCCCGCGGCGCGGCCTGTTGACCCTCCTGCGGCGCGCCCGCGCCGGCCGGCGCTTCGCTCTGCCGATCCGTCTGCGGCGCGCTCTGTTCGGCCGGCGGCGCGGCCGGATTCTGCGGCGCGCTCTGCTCGGCCGGCGATGCGGCCGGATTCTGCGGCGCGCTCTGCTCGGCCGGCGGCGCGGCTTCGCCCGGCGATGGCGCCGGCGTTTGCGCGCCGCTTCCGCCGGAAATCTCGACGCGAACCCCGCGCAGGACGGAGATCTCCCGCTGCCAGGTCAAGGCGTTCATCTGCACGTTCAGGGAGGTGTTTGGAAAGCCTATGGAAAAGCGTCTCGGCTCCTGCGCGCCGTTCGCGTAATCCGAAAAAATTCCGGCGCTCTTCGCCATGCGCACGCGCGTTCCCGCATCCGAAGCCGTCACCTCGATCTCGTCTATCGCGGTGAATAGGGGCGGGATGTCGTAATCCGCGCCGTAGATGTCCACGACGCGCTCGAGGTCGTTCCAGCGCACGACGAAGCCGAGCGCTTCGGAGACGAACCGGACGGGTATGAGCGTCCTGTCGTTCACGATCTGCGCGGGTACGTCGAGCTGCCACTCCGCGCCGTTGACGAGGGCGACGCGCGCGCCTATGGTGAGGTTTACGACGTCGTCGCCGCAGGAAACGGAAATCAACTGCACGGGATAGCCCGAATCATCCCAGGTCACGCTTCCCCCGAGCGTTTCGAAGACGGCGCGGGCCGGCACGAGCGTTCTGCTTTCGACGATTGCGGGCGGAACGTCCGTTGGAATGAGCCGTTCGTTGATGCGCAGCGTGACGGGAGGGATCTCCGCGTCGCCCGGAAGCTCGCCGTCCGCGGCGAACGCCGTGCCGGGCGCGCCCAAGGCCGCGAACGCGAGGGCGCACAGGCCGCACAAGAGCGAGGCCGCGACGCGCGGGAAGAGATGTGGATATTTCATAAGAATGCTCCTTCTTTTTTCATTACATTTTTTAGAATATATATTGATTTAATGTAAATTATGTGTTATAATTGCAGCACAGAAAGGCAGACGCCGCGCATGCGCTTGCGGCGGCCCGGCGGGCGCCGCAATCCAACTATTATAAACATATTTTTAAATGAAATTTCAAGGGTTATTGCGTATCAGTTTTATTACAACTTTATTACGAGGTGAGCCATCATGAACATTCGACCGATATTCGACCGCATGCTGCTCAGGGAGGACGACGAGAACCCGCTCGGATACACCGCGCGGGATCGGGCGTGCATCGGCGTCGTGGGCCTTTCTGCGGGCGCGGGAGTTTCGACGCTGATTTTTTCCATGGCCCGCTACATAGCGAATCTGAAGACGCGAACGCCGACCGTGCTCGAACTGAGCGACGGAGACGAGGGCATCTGCGGCTGGAATTACGACGTCATAGGGGCGGATCGCCGCTTCGCGGACAGGGAATACCTGTCCTGCTACCGTCGCATGGAGGAATGCCGCGGCGTCGCGGGCGTCGCCAACATGGACGAGGGCATCAACTGGATGCTGCGGCTCCCCTCCGAGCGCGCGCTCGCGCTCGATCCGCAGCAGATGACCTCGCTGATCGGCAACGCCGAGGGCGACGTGATCCTGTGCGATTTTTCCGCGCGGCTCGGTTCGGGCCTCGCGGACGAGGATGCGCGGCTGGATTGCCTGAAGAAGCTGCTCCGCGACATGACGCTGATCGTGCCGGTGGTGGATCCCGCGCCGTCGAAGCTGCTGGGCGGCCACAAACGCCTGTCCATGCTCAAGGAGCTGGAAGCCGCGTCGCACAGCGTGCTCTACGTGATCAACAAGTTCGGAAAGGGCGTGAACAAGCGGGAACTCTACGATTACCTGAAGCCCAGACGAAAGACCGTAATCGGTCTCATAGACCCCGACGAGCTCTGCGAAGCCGAATACAACTGCAAGAATCCCTACGCCATGCCGGCCGTCAAGCGGGCCGCCACCGCCGCGATAGAGACCGTGCTCGCCGCCGCCGGCGTGATACGGAATCCCGAGCCGCAGGCGTGATCCGGGACGCCCGGCCGCCGGCGTGAACGCGGGCCGAGCCGGAATCAGAGCGATTCCAACGCGATGTCGCCCAGGTTGACGCTCTTGCCGGCGCCCGTCTCGATTCCCGCGAACGCGCGCGTCCGATAGCCCTTGCGGTCCACGGCCAAATCGAAAACGCCGGCGGGGAGGTCGAGAAACCAGAAATCGCCGAATTCGTCCGCAGTCGCCAGCCAAGTCTTGCCGCCCGATTGCAGGCGGCAGGACGCGCCCTCCAGCACCTCCTCCTTGTCCGGGTCGTACACCGTTCCGCCGATGAAAAAGCCGGGGACGTTGCGGTAGTGCACGCGCGGCCGCGCCCCCGTTTCGGGCGCAAGAACCGTCGCGCCGTCGATCAAATCCCGCAGCTCCGCCTCCTCCCCGAAAAGCATCGCGTCGGTGGGACAGGCGTCCACGCAGCGCGGCAGCGCAGCGCCATGGTCGAGCAGATGGGCGCAGCCCGTGCATTTCTGCGGGAGATCGAGTTTTTCGTTCACGTAAACGACGCCATAGGGGCAGGCCTCCGCAATCCGCCGCTGTCCCGCGGCTTTCTCGGGGTCGATGATCACAAGCCCGTCCTCCCTGCGGTACACGGCGCCGTCCTGCGCGGCGGCCATGCAGGGGGCGTTGTCGCAGTGATTGCAAATTTTGGGTATATAATGAATTTTGACCTTGGGGATGGAACCTCGGACGTGTTCCTCCACCCGGCACCAGAACTGCCCCGTCATGGGCTGCGGCGCGGCGTAGGGCGTCCAGTCGTTCCCGCAGTGCTCGTCCTTGCAGGCCAGCTGGCAGTTGTGGCAGCCGGTGCATTTGGCCACGTCTATTACGAATACCTTAGCCATTCGCGCCTCCTTCCTTCGCTTTTTCCGAGAGCAGCCATCCGTCGAGGCAGACGCCGGCGTCGGGATCCGTCTTGCGGGCGAAGGCTTCGGGATACTCGCGCTTCCAACCCTCCATTTCCGCGTCCGTGACCTTTTCCACCTCCACGAGAAAGCCGCTCGTGGCCATGCCCGTGCAGTTCTTGGAGATCATGGCCGTGGGCGTGATGCAGTTGATGCAGCCGCCGCGGTCGAGCAGACCGGGGACGATGGGGTCGAGCCGCGCCCCGTGATCGACATAGCAGACGCGCGGGATGAGGCGTTCCGTGACGTAGGCCGCGCAGAGCACGATGCCGCGCTCGTTGTGCACCTTGACGATGTCGCGGTGCGCGATGCCGCGCTTCTCCGCCTCGGAGGGGTGCAGCCACAGCGGTTCGTATTGGTATCCGTCCTTGGCGCGTATCTTCATCGTCTCCACCTCGCGGTTCCAGACGATGTCGTCGCACTGCGCGTGCACGCGCCAGCGCCCGTGGTTGGACATGCACAGAAGCGGGTATTTCTTCGCGCGCTCGCCGGACAGCCGCTCGTCGTGGCTTTCGCTCCTTTCGATCCAGTGCGGCACGGGCGGCCGCTCGGGGTCGTCCGGCATGTGGCGCTCTATGTCCGAGGAAGAATACTCCAAAAGCCCCGTCGGCGTGGTCAGCGGATTGCGCGCGGGATCCTTCCAAAAGCCGTTCAGGCCGGCGGGAACCTCCTGCGCGTCCGGCTTGCAGGGCAGCACGAACACCTTCTTCTCCTTGAATTCCTCCCAGGGCATCGTCTCCTCGCAGCCCGTGGCCTTGTAAAAGAAGCGCACGCGCTCCTCCTCCGTCAGCTTCCCCGTGTAAGCGTCCGCGTATTCCTTTCCCAGCTTCTCGCAGACGCGCACGCAGACGTCGAAGTCGGACAGGGATTCCCCCACGGGCGGACAGCAGGGTTCCTCCAGATAGACGGACTGAAACACGCCGCTCGAAAAATCGTTGCCGATGTCGGGCAGCTCGTGCTTGGTCGCGACGGGAAGGATTATATCGGCAAAATAGCAATCGTTTTCCATCCACGGATGCTGGGCGACGATGGTTTCGATGGATTCGTGCCGGTAAGCCTCGATGAAGAGGTTGCCGTTGTTCCAGCAGGTGACGTTGCAGGGCGCGTCCGTCCAGATCATATGCACCTTGGATTGCCCCGGCCTGGGATAGACGATCTTGTCGAATTGGTATTTGTTCGTGGGCTTCCTGTAATTGTTTTTGTCCGGCATCTGGCTGGTGGAAAACATGTGCATACCGTACCATTCCGCCTTCCCCTCGATTATGGCCTTGTGCACAAGGCAGCGCGGGATGAACTGCGTCGGCGGCGGCAGCTGCTCGAACAGCGGGATGAGCTCGGGCGCTCTTTCCTTCTGCTCCGGGTTCAGCACGAAGCGCTTCATGTCGATCTCGTCGGGCAGGTCGCCCGCGATGGGGCGCAGCGCGTCGCAGATATGCGGAACGGCCACGGGCTTGACGGGCGTGAAGGGTACGGGAAAGTCCTTGGCCCACATGTTCCATTCGATCATCTTGGTCTGGTGTACGCCGGGCCTTCCGAGGCCCTGCATGCCGAGCAGCATGATTTCGAGGCGGGCGGGTTCGCTGGAATAGGGGCCGCGAATGAAGCTGCCCCCGTTGCCGTGGCAGATGCTCGTGACCTTCTTGGCCCAGTGCCGCGCGAGCGCTTTTATCGTCCAGGGCTTGACGCCGCACTTCTCCGAGGCCCACCCCGGCGTCTTGGGCTCGCCGTCCTCCTTGCCGAGAACGTAGTCCGCGAATTTGTCGAAACCGTAGGCGTGGCTCGCGATGTATGCCTTGTCGTAGCTTCCCTCGGTGAGCCAGACGTGCGCGATGGCCAATTGCAGGGCCGCGTCGGTGTTGGGCAGGACGGGTATCCACTTGTCGGCGTGAACCGCCGCGCCGTAGTTGAGATCGGGGCAGATGTACACCTGCTTGATGCCGAGCTCGGTGAACCAGTGGCACAGGCGGCTCGGCAGATGCATGCCGAATCCGAGGGGCGTGACCTCCGGGTCGCAGCCCCAGAACAGCAGCATGTCCGAATGCTTGGCCATGTCGGGGATCAGATTGGCCTGCGGCGTCTGCTCGCCCACGGGCTCGCAGCCCCAGACGTGCTTCGCGCCCCAGTACCAGCCCTCCCACGAATCCATGTTGCGCATTTGCAGCGTGTAGCCGCCGAGCAGCGACAGCATCCGGTTCGGGCAGCCGTGGCTCGGGGACACGTTCTTGCCTTCGCCGTGCATGTCGGATTCGCACAGCACGGCCTCGGGCCCGTAGGTTTCCTTCATGCGCAGCAACTCGTCGGCGCAGATTTGCGCGGCCTCGTCCCAGGAAATGCGAACGTAGGGGCTCTTGCCCCGGTTCTGCGGGTTGCGCTCCCCCTTGGGGTCCCAATCCACGCGCTTCAGCGGATATTTCACGCGGTTTGGAGAGTACACGCGGCTCTTGTAGCCCAGACCGAAGTGCGTCGTCATGACGCGCATGGGCGGAACGAAGGTCTTGCCCCGGGCCTCGATTTTCCAGGGATTGCTCTTTTCGGCCCGGTCCGCGTCGTAATGATAGGGCCTGATCCGCGTGATTTTGCCGTCCGTCGATTCCACGAGACAGGGAGCGCCGCTTTCCGGCCCCATGAGACTGAAGCTGACCACGCTTTGCTTATCGGGGGTGAATTTGTCGCGCAAGTTCAAGCGCCTCCTCGTCGCTGCGTGTCGCATTTGAAGCATTGATTCCAATACACATAATTGTAAATACAGAATGCGGAAAAGTCAAGGACGGCGCATAAAACGGGGTTGTTTGAATTTTTTGAATTTTATTCTATTTTATATAAAATATTCAATAATTCATATTGTATATTTCGCGATTGTGTGCTATACTGTCTAAAAACAAGCTCCGTTTTGGAAGGCAGGTGCAACATGTCATCGATATTGTTATTGGTATTGTTCGGCATAGTAATCGCGCTCTTGGCGATTCTCATCGTCATGCGTTTTGTCGACCGGGGCAAGTCGGACATCGGCGCCGTCGCCGATTTGCTGAAAAAGGCCGGGGACGAACAGCGGGCCGACGTGGCGAAGCAGATCGCGGACGGCGCCACAGAGCAATTCCGGCGCTTCGGCTTGATTCAGGAGAGCGTTCAGTCCACGCTTCAAACGAATCGCATGGAAACGAACAAGCAATTGCGCGAATTCCAAGAGCAGCTCGACAACAACCTCTCTTCCATCCGGCGCGACAACGCGGAAAACATCGAAAAGGTAAACGCCACGCTGGAAAGCAAGATGAAATCCTTGCAGGAGAGCAACGAAAAGCGTCTCGAGCAGATGCAAGCCGTGGTGGACGAAAAGCTGCAAAAAACCCTCGAAACGCGGCTGTCGCAGTCCTTTGAGCTGGTCAGCAAGCAGCTCGACGGCGTTCAGCAGGGCCTGGGCGAAATGAAGAATCTCGCCGCCGACGCCAAGAGCCTGAAAAACGCGCTCACCAACGTCAAGGAGCGCGGCACCTACGGCGAGGTGCGGCTCGAAAAGCTGCTCGCCGACGTTCTCGCGCCGAATCAGTACGAAACGAACGTGGAAATCGAAAACAACAAGCGCGTCGAATTCGCCATCAAACTGCCCGGCAACGGCGACGCGCCGCTGCTTTTGCCCATCGACTCAAAATTCCCCGTCGAGGATTACAACCGTCTGCTCGACGCCGAGGACAAACAGGCGACGGACGAGGCGCGAAAGGCGCTGATTCAAAGGCTGCGCGCCTTCGCCAAGGACATTTGCGATAAGTACATCGCGCCGCCAAAGACCACGGATTTCGCTTTGATGTTCCTGCCGACGGAGGGCCTGTACGCCGAGGTGGTGCAAAACGCCGCTCTTTTTGAGGAATTGCGCGACAAATACAAGGTCACGGCGGTCGGCGCGACGACGCTTTCGGCCTTCCTGAGCTCGCTCCAAATGGGCTTTAAGACGCTGGCCATAGAACAGCGGTCGCAGGAGGTGTGGGACACCCTGCGGAGCGTAAAGTCGGAGTTCGTCAAGTTCGGAGATATGCTCGACAAGGCCCACAAGCAAATCCAGACGGCGGACAAGACCTTGGAAGAGATCGTCGGCAAGCGGACGAGAGCCATCAACAGAAGTCTGCGTACGGTCGGCGAGCTCAGCGAGCCCGACAACCCGCCTCCGCTCGAAGCTCCGGCGGACGACGAGGATTTCTGAAATCATCGCAATTATCTAAAAATTGCGAATTTGAATGCGATTTTGGCAACAAAGCATTTACTTTCCGGAAAAACACCGGTATACTTACAGCAAAAGGCTCCTGACAACAGCATTGACACATCCGGGAAAAGGGAGAGCACGTTAACGCATGGAGAAGCGAAAGCATCCGCATACCGCCCGGAGACAGTCCGGCCGGTAAGAAAGGCGGGCCGGATATGTCGATCAAAGCAAAGAAGCCGCGCGGAGCGAGATGGTTCATCGCGATTGCGATCGTATTCGCGGGAACCGCGCTCGGTTACGCGGCGTTTACGGACGGTTCGACGATGAGCGGCGACATGCAGCCGCAGACGGCGTACGCGAACAAATTTCTGAACTTGTGCGACGGGCAGCAATGGTTCGTGGACGAGATTGAAGAACAGCTGAATCACAGGCAGCTCTCCGTGTACACGATTTCCGGCCGGGAAGACCTTGACCGCATCGTGAACTTGGGCAAGGAGGGCGAAGGCATAAAAGGCGAGCTTCCCCGCGCGGTGGGAGAGCTTACCGAGCTGAAGCGCCTGTTTCTTGCGGGCAATCGCCTTTCCGGAAAAATACCGGAATCCCTGTACCTGCTTCCCAAGCTCGAGAACGTGGACCTGACGGACAACGATTACGCGGGCGGCGTTCCCGAAGGCTTCGGAACCATGCCCTCGCTGAAAATCCTGATGCTTGGGATGAACGCCTTCACGGGAAGCGTACCCGGCGAAATCCTGTCGAACAAATCGCTTACGGTGCTCGACCTGTCCGGCAACGGGCTGAGCGGACCCGTACCGGCCGGTTTGAACGACATGACCGGGCTTGAATACCTCGCCATTTCCGACAACCCCTTCGACGCGGGACCCATTCCCGATTTCTCCGCGCTCTCGTCGCTGAAAACCCTGTCCGCGTGGAACTGCGGATTTACGGGCGAACTGCCCGACGGCGTGTACGCCCTTTCCGGGCTTCAGATACTCGACCTGTACGGCAACGCGCTCGAGGGCGCGCCGAAACCCGCCTTCTATGACATGAACGCGCTCGAATACGTGTCTTTCGGCGCCAACGAAATGTCGGGCGATTTTCCCGCCGACATATCCAAACTCACGAAACTGAGAATCTTCGACATATCGGACAACGAATTCCGGGGGACCTTGCCGGACGGATTCGCGCAAAACCCCGAATTAGAGAGCCTTCATCTGGAAAACAACCGGCTGCGGGGCCGCGTTCCCGCGAGCCTCAAAGCGCTTTATGACGGCGGCACGGAGGTTTTTTTGGACGGCAACCACATGACGGGACCCGTGCTCCGCGACATGCCGCACAACAAAGACAACTTCGCCGACGGAGCGGCGAGCCTTCAGTTCCGCCTGACTCTGCCGGCCGCCGTGACGGGCGCGCTCGGAAACGCCCTGAATCTGCATCCCTATCTTTACAACAGAGCGGCAAGCGGGGCGTACGCGACAAAACCGACGCTGAACCCGGACGAATACGACATCGCGGTCACGAACGACCCGAAAGGCAAGCTCTCCGTCGTCGCGGACGCGACCGGTCTCCGCGTGACGGCGTCCGAGCGCGTGCTTCTTTCGGAAAACATTCTGATAACGATTTCCGTCAAAGACAACGACGGTTCCGATTATTCGAGGGCCGTCACGATATTCACGACGGAACCCTTGCCTTCAAGCGGCGGCGCGGGCGGTTTTTCGGCGCCCGTCGCGGAGACGGACGAAGAAGCGCGCGAAGAACGGGACGTTCACGAGCGCTACGCGGAAGGCTATCCCGGAGGAAAATTCGCCCCGGAATCGCCCGTTACGCGCGAAGAAGTCGCAAAGATGATCGTGATCGCGCTCGGCGCTTCTTGGGACGGCGGCGCTCTCCAAAAGACGTATTCCGACGTGGACGAGGGACGCTGGTCCGCGCCGTACATCAAAACCGCCGCCCGGCTCGGCTGTTTCGAAGGGTATCCCGACGGGACGTTCAAACCGAGCCGTCCCATAACGCGCGCGGAGTTTGTGGCCGTCATGGTTCGCGCGTCCGGGGCGGCGCTTGCCCACGGAGCGAAGGCGTCCGAACTTCCGTTTACGGACCTGCGCGACGCGTGGTATTTGCCATACCTCAAAGAAGCTTTCGACGGAGACTTGATAGAGGGCTATCCCGACGGGACATTCGGACTCGACGCCCCGATATCGAGGGCCGAAGCCGTGAAGACGATCAACCTGTTCATAGGGAGAGACCCCGCGCTCGAACCGACGATCCCGTACATGGACAATCCCTTTTCCGACGTCGAAAAAAGCCACTGGGCGTATCCGCACATCATCGAAGCGAGCGTGACGCACGAACACACGGGCGTCGAGGAGGAAAGAGATGAAGAGTAGAGCGTACAAGCGCGCGCTTTCGCTGCTGATCGCGGGGGTCCTCGTTTTTTCGACCTTCCCGACCGGCTTCTCGCTCAGCGTGGACGGCAAAACGACCTTCAACCCGCTGACGGAGAACGTCGTGTTGGAATTCGATCTCCAGTACACCCAGCATGTGAGCGTACAGGCATGGCTTGGAACAAACTTCCACGGATACATCGTACATGACGAGATCCTTTCGGGTTACGACGGGGATCTTCCTCCGCACGAGCACTACAATTCGACGGACAACCCCGCCTACGCGTGGCCGGTGCCTCAGCCGTTTTCGGACGAACCCGCCATACAGCCCTTTTCCGCGCCGGCGGCGGAAGAAGAAGCGAGCGGCGAAACCGGCGAAAACGCGGACGGCGCGACATCCGGCGCGGGGATAGAGACGCGGGACGAATACTTCCACGCTTCGCAAACGACGCCGGCGGCCGTTCAAACGACGCCGGCGGCGGTCGGCGCGGGAGAACAGATTCACAACCTCAAAGTGCGCTCGGAGCCGAAGCGGAAGGCGCGAACGGCGAACGAAGACGGAAGCGAAATAAGCCTTTTCTCAAGCGAAGTGAACGAGACGGAGCAGGGACCCGGGCATCACCGGCTCACATGGGACGGAACGCTGGGCGGCTATCCCTTCATAACCGCGGGCAACACCGAGGACCGCGTGACGGACCTTGAGATCCGCATCGTGCCGCTCGGCATGCCGGAGAAGAACGTCGCCTGCTACGATCTCAACGGCCATGTGTCGGGCAAAAACTACATCTGGACGATGGGCAACGACGTCAGCGCGTTCATCGACCTCGACTACAAGCTCGCCGTGGAAGACATGCTGTACTCGCAGGGCCTGACGAGAGAGATGCTGCTCGCGATGCGGGAGATCTACGACAGGGCGGGAGCGGAAGGCGTGTTCGCCTACCTCGAGGAACAGGGCATTGAGATCACGCAGCTTCTGCGGGACACGCTCGTGGACGGGGTGGACGTGAGCGCGGGCATCTACATCGAAAGAGAGAGCAAAGACCCCGTGAGCATGGACAGCGGGGGCTATCACAGCGCTTATCCGGATTTGCGAATCGAGGGCATGTACCCGCTCACGTTCGAGAGATTTTACAATTCCGTGGACCTCACGACGAGCGGCGCCATCGGCCAAGGTTTCACGCACGGCTACGAATACCGGCTGGAAGACGAGAACGGGCTGATGCTCGCCCGGCTCCCCTTCGGACAGAAGATCGGATTTCTGAAACTGCAAAGCGACGCGTATCACGCCTTGCAAAACAGCGCCTACAAGCTCGAAGCGGACGGAAGCGGCCACAAGATGACCCACTCGGGCGGCGCGACGTTCGACTTCGACGCGGACGGCAAGCTGCTGCGCGTGACGAATCCGAGCGGGATACATACGGCGAAACTCGCGTACGACGGCGACAAGCTCATGACGATAACGGGAGTGAACGGCGTTTTCAACCTTACCTACGACGGCCGGCACGTGACGAGCGTCGCCGACGGCGCCGGCAGGAGCGTTTTCTACGCCTACGACGGCGACAATCTCACGTCGGTGACCAACGCGGACGGAGACAGTCTGCATTACGTCTACGACGAAAACGGCTTTCTCGCGGAAGGCACGGATTTCAAAGGCGAGACGGTGGTGGAAAACGAATACGACGAAAAAGGCCGCGTGACGCGCCAGACGTACTATGTGGCCGACGTCGCCCGCGTGAACGAATTCGAATACAAAACAATAACGGGATACCCCCCCCCCAAGCGGGACTTCCGAAGGTTACGTCAACACGGTGACCGACCACAACGGGCTTACGACCGCCTACCACTTGGATAAATACAGAAATCTGCTGAAGGTCGTGGACGACGAGGGGGAGATCGTCGGGGGCTACGAGCAAAACACGCGCCAAACCGAGCGAAAAAACAAGGAAGGCGACACGAGGAGTTACAAATACGACGCGGCCGGCGAGGTGGAAAGCATACGATACGAAGACGGAACGACGGTCCGCTTCGCGTACGGAAGCAGGTGGCTTCCGAGTTCCGTCGAATACCCGGACGGAACGAGCGAGAGCTATTCCTACAACGCAAGCGGCGACACGACGAGCCGCACCGACCGCATGGGAAAAACGACAAGCTACGAATACAACGCCCTGTCGCTTCTCACAAAGGCGACCGATCCGCTGAATCACGCCGTAAGTTACGCGTACGACGCGGGGGGCAATCTTCTTTCGGAGACCGACGAGGAAGGGAGAAAGACGGAATACGCCCACGACGGAGCGGGAAGGATCTCTTCGGTGAAAAACAATCTCGGCGCAATCGTTTCCTTCGCGTATTCGCCGGCCGGCAAGCTGCTTTCGGTGACGGATCCGCTCGGGAACGTCACGGAATACGCCTACGACGCGAACGGCTTTCGCACGAGCAGACTCATAAAAGACGGCGCAAACAACATCGTGCGCGGCCCGTGGACCGCGGTCTACGGCAGAAACGGCAGACCCCTGAGCGAAACGAACCCCTTGGGCGGCACAACCGTTTACGCCTACGGAAGCGACGGGGAGATCGAGAGCGTGACCGCGCCGGACGGAAGCGTCACGGGCTGCGCGTTCGACGAAAAAGGACGCTTGGCCTTCGAGACGAACGCGCTCGGGGGCAAGACGGGCTACGGCTACGACAAGCTCGGGCGGCTCGTTTCGCAAATCAACCCGGACGGAGGCTTCCACAAATGGGAATACGACGCCATGGGACGCCTCACGAAGGAGACGGCGCCGGGCGGTAGAAACACATCGTACGGCCGCGACGTCATGGGACGCGTCACGAACATCCTGGACGCCGAAGGCGGAAACACGCGTTTGGGCTACGACAAAAACGGCAGACTCGTGTCCGTGACGGATCCGAACGGCCGGGAGACGGCCTACGCTTACGACGCGGCGGGACGCCTTGCGTCGGAGACGGAGGCCAAAGGCACGCCGCTCGAGAGAACAACGGCATACGACCGCGACAATTCCGGCCTGACGCTTCTCAAAACCGCCCCGCTCGGCTTCGAAACGGCCTACGCTTACGACGGCGCCGGGCGGCTTCTGTCCGTGACGGAAGCCCGTGGCACGGGCGAGGCGCGGGTGACGGAATACGAGCGGGACGCGGCGGGACGGGTCACGGTCCTGAAAAACCCGGACGGCTCGGAAGAGCTTTTCGCCTACGACGCGGCGGGCGACACAACGCTTTACGCGGACGCGGAAAGAAACGAAACGCGTTACGAATACGACCGCGCGGGCAACCCACGGGCCGCGACGGACCCGAACGGGCGCCGCGAAGAAATGGAATATCATCCGAGCGGGTTTTTGAAATCCGTGACGTCCCCGGCGGGCGGCGTGACGCGCTTCGCCTACGAGCACGGTCTGCTTTCCTCGGAAACGAACCCGAATCTTCACGCGACCCGTTACGCTTACGACAGCATGGGCAGACCGGCCGAGACGACAAACGGCGCGGGAGACACGGAAACCCTCACCCACGACCAAGCGGGGAATCTCGCGTCGAGGACGGTGGAAGGCGCGACCGAAACTTATGCCTACGACGGGCTGAACCGCCTTGTTTCCACAACGGACGGAGAAGGCTTCACCGAACGCCGCCGCTACGACGGCGCGGGAAATCTCATCGAGACGACCGACAAACGAGGCAACAAAACCACCTTTGTCTATGACGCGCTCAACCGTCTCACAAGGACGACGGATCCGCTTTCGCTCACGGAGGAAACCGTCTACGACGCCCTCGACCGGACGACGCAAAAAACGGACAAGGCCGGCGGCGTCACGCGATACGAAAACGACTTTTTCGGCAACGTTCTGAAAATCACCGATCCGCTGAACGGAGAAACAACGCAGCTTTACGACAAGGCCGACAGGCTCGTCTCGAGGACGGACCGGGCGGGCGCGATCACGACCTTCACCCATTCCGCATCGGGCAATCTCCTGTCCGCGACGGACCCTCTCGGCAGGGTGACCGCCTACGAATACGGCCCGGCGGGAGAGCTTTTGAAAGAGACGGCGCCGCTTCCCGGGCATGTCACGGAATACGCCTACGACGCGGAATACAGGCCGGTGCGGGAAACCGATCCGCTCCTGCAAACGACGCTTTACGCCTACGACCCCGCGGGCAACGCGATATCCGTGACGGACAGAAACGGAGCCGCGACGACTCTAACCTATGACGGAGCCGAAAGGCTTTGCTTCGCGCGGGACGCGGACGGCGTGAGCGTGCGCGCGGCGTACAACGCCTTCGGGAAGGCGGCGGCGCTGACGGACGGCGAGGGCAACGTCACCCTGTTCGAATACGACGGCAGGGGCGAACTCGCGGCCGTCACGGACCCCCACGGGAACCGCTTCGAGACGGAGCGCGACGGTGAGGGCAACGTCGTAAAAGAGACGGACCCCTTGGGAGCCGAGACCGCGTACGAATACGACGCGATCAACCGCCGGACGAAGAAGATCGACGCCGAGGGAGGGGAAACGCTCTACGTCCACGACCCCCTGTCAAACCTCGTTTCGGAAACGGATCCGAACGGCCATGCGACCCTGTACGCCTACGACGCGCTTTCAAGGCTGACAAACACAACGAACCCCAAGGGCGGCGAAACCGTCTACGCGCTCGACGCGGCCGGAAACGCGACGAAAGAGACCGACCCCATGGGCTTTGAGACATTGCGCGCCTTTGACGCGATGGCCAATCTCTTGTCGGAACGCGACAAGCGCGGCAACGAAAGCCTTTACGAATACGACCTCATGGACCGGCTCACAAAGATCACGCATCCCGACTCCACGGAAACGATCCTTGCGCGGGACCTCCTCGGAAGGAAGACGGAGGAACGCAACGAGAGGGGCGTTGCGACCCTCTTCGCGTACGACGGCGAAGGAAATCTCACGAGCGAGACGGACGTTTACGGTTTCCGCTCCGCGTACGTTTACACGCCCGCGGGGAGACCGCTCTCCGCCACGGACAAGGGCGGCGGAACCCGCGCATACGGATACGACGGCGCCGGGCGCTTGGTCTTTGAACAAGACCCTCTCGGCAACGGCACCCTGTACGCCTACGACAAAAATGGAAACATCAAGGCGAAGACGAACGCGGCGGGCGAGGTTTCGGAAAACCTCCGCGACGCGGCGGGAAGGATCGTGACCGAACGAATCGAAGGCGCCGTGTGGCGCGAATACGTCTACGACAAGCTGGGCCGCGCCACATCCGTGAAGGACGGTCTCGGCAACGCGGAGCGCATCGCCTACGACGGGGTCGGAAATCCGATTCTCCATACGGACAGAAACGGCAACGAGACGAGCCTTTTCTACGACGAGAACGACCTGCTCGTGAAGACGGTGGACGCGCTCGGCGGCGCAAAGCTCTTCGAATACGACGGTCTCGACCGTCTCGTAAGAAAGGTGGACGAGCTTTCGAACGCGAGCCGGACGACCTTCGATCCCGACGGAAACGTCCTGAAAGAGACGGACGCGCTCGGCGGCGCGCTCGAAAGGGTGTACGACAACAGAAACCGCGTTCTGAGCGAAAAAACTCCGCTGGGCATCGTGACGCTGTACGAGCACAACCTCACGGGCGCCCGGGTGAAAGAGACCAACGCGCTGGGCGAGTCGATCACATACGAAAACGACCTCCTCGACCGCGTGATCAAACGCACGGACGAGCAGCATCACGCCACGCTTTACGCCTACGACGGCATGGGACGGCTCACGACCGAGATCGACCCCCTGAACCACAGAAAGGACTACGCTTACGACCTCGCGGGGAACTTGACGGCCTTCACGGACGAGCGCAAGAACGTTTACCGGCATGGGTACGACGCCCTGAACAGGGAAAATTCGGTCGTGGATCCGGAGGGCGGAACGATCCTGCGCGAACACAACGCCCTCGGACTGCTTTCGCGGCTGAGCGCAAGCGCGGGCGGAGGAAACGCCTTGGCCCACACCCTCTACGATTACGACGCGGCGGGCAACCCGGTCAAGGAAACCGCGCCCGACGGGACCGCGAAACTCTTCGGCCACGACCCGCAAGGCAACCGCATATGGGAGATCAACCGGCGCGGACAAACGACATCGCACGAATACGACGAGCTCAACAGGCGAATCAAAACGGACGACGGGCTTTCCGCGTCTGTGTTCGAATACGACGCGGCGGGCAACCCGACGCGGGCGGAGAACGGCGCCGGCGAGACCCTCCTCGAATGGGACGCGCTGTATCGTCTCGTCAAATCCTCCGAAAACGGCAAAGAGCTTTCGTACGCCTACGACGCGGACGGAAACCGCCTGTCCCTGACCCGTCCGGACGGAAGCGCCGTGCAATACGCCTACGACGCCCTCGGCAGAATCAAGACGCTTTCGGACGGAACCACAACCAAGACGTATCAATACAACGAGACAAACCTTCTGACGAAGGAAGCCTACGACGACGGTTCCTCGACGGAATACGCCTATGACGGCGCGGGCCTTATATCGAGGACGGAAGAGATAACGAAAGACAACGACGTCAGGCGTTACACGGCCTATCAGCACGACGCGGCGGGCAACCTCACCCACGAGGAGCGCGGCGGCACGGGGCTGCTCCTCGAAGCCGACACGCAGAGATACGACTACGACAAGGCCGGAAGGCTGACGCGCACAACGGAGATATACGGGCTCGAGACGCTGCGCAAGGACTACGCCTACGACCCGGCGGGGAACATTCTCAAGGAGACGAGGCTCGAGGGCGGCGTCTCGTCCGTCACGACCTACGTCCACGACGCGCAAAACCGTCTCCTGTCGAAGAGCTCTCCCGAAGGGAGCGTGTCGTACGCCTACGACGCGGACGGGAACCTCGCGAGCGAAAGCTCGCCCAAAGGCCAAAAGACCTACGAATACGACCCGCAGGGCCGCATGTTCAAAGGCACGAACGAGAAGGGCGAGACGAGCGAATACGCCTACAACGCCTTCGGCGCGCGCGTGCGCAACACGCAAACGCGCGAGAACGAGAACCGCGAATACGAGAACTTCGCCCTGAACAACGGCAGCAGGTTCATGAAGGACTACCTGCCCGCCCTGTCGGACGGCAGGGAAACGTGGCAGCCGCTGTGGGAGAGCGAGGTCGGAAGCGCGGTCGCGAACGAAGAAGCCGTGGAAGACCGCTCTTACGTACCCGATTACACGTCCGCGGGCAACCGCGACGCCGCGGTCTTCGCGGACGGCATGTACGAGGCGAGCCTTGCGTACTCTCCGGACGGGAGCTTGTTCTCGGTCTCTTTCGCCCATGCCGAAGGCACGCAGAGGGGCGAGAGCGGGGAAAACCTTGGTTCCGACGCCTCCGCCGATCTCGTCTCTTACCTCTCTTACAGAACGAACCACCTCGGCAGCCCCGTGCTGACCCTCGACGAAGACGACGAGACGGTTCTGCACATCCTGTACGACGAATGGGGTCTGCCCCTGACCAACCAGAATCTCGAAGCGAACTACCACGGCGCCGGCCCGGACGCGGTCTACACGGGTTACGCCTACGACAAGGTCCTGGGGCTGTTTTTCGCCCAAGCGAGGTTCTACGATCCGGAGAACAAGCGCTTCACGCAGGAGGACCCGGTCAAGGACGGCGGGAATTGGTACGCGTATGTCGGGAACAACCCGACGGGATGGGTGGACCCTTGGGGAGAAGACGCGATTTACATGAATGATTATAGCGGAGCATGGGGATTCGGACACGCCTCGCTTCTGGTCCAAGACGAAGACGACGATTGGCATCACGTGAACTTCGGGCCGGTTCCGACGCCATTCACAATCCGCGAAAGGGAAGATTATATTGAGGGCTATAACTATTGGCACCCCGAGGTTGTCATGGAGGAAGGCATCGTATCGAAAACAGGAAGCCACAAGGTACTGTCTTTTATTGTCGAGCCTTTCATTTCCAATGGCAGCGTTCGCATTGAAGACAATGCCATTTATTCGATCCGAACCAGATATTCCAAAAGCGAAATCAAAAATAACACCGGCAACGGCTACAGCATCGAAAGATACTTGGACCAGGCGGAAGACAAGACGATATACCTTGAAGGCGATTTCACGAATACGCTTGACAAGGCGCGGTATTATGCAGATCATCAGCCTAAATATTGGTTGACAGGGCAAAACTGCGCGTGGATATCGATGAGCTTGCTGGAAGAGAGCGCGGACGATGAAACGTCAAAGGAAATAAATGAATATCTATGGGCTGTGAAATATCCCGTGGATGGGGAGGTGCGGGATTATCGGCTTATTAAACCAAATGCTGCCGTTGAAGAAATCATTCCTCGACTTTTAAGCGATTTCGAGACAAAAAATTAACGGCATCCCCATGGAACCCATGGCCAAGCACCAATTGAGGGTGCGGACATGTTCCGCACAATACGTATTATACGAGAAAGGCGTCTCAAATGCCAATATTCATATTTCTAATGGCGATTCCGATCCCAATCAGCTGCTCAATTCGTTATCTGTCTTTCGATATTCTGAACCACTCCGAGCTGTATTTGGCGGTATTGGCACTGACTCCCATGTGGTACGCGGCGATAGGCTCCAGGTTCGCCACAAGAGAAGGCATACCAATGATTGTGGCAATATTGTTTTCTTTTGTCGGAAACCTGACATGCATCAACGCGCCTGACGGATGGTATTATTTTGTCGGCATGTTTTTCAAAGGCGAAGCGAATGATTCGACATACACCTTGGGATGGATAATGCTGGGCACCAACGTCATTATGCTGCTCTCCTACCTCATCCTCATTCCCGTCGGATTCTATAATAAGCGAACCGAGGAGGAATGGGCGCAGCTGGTGGAGGAAAGCGAGAAAACGGGCGTCAAAATTGGGATGACCTTCGAAGAATGGAAGGCATCGAAGATGCGCGGAATATGAGAGAGTCCGGTGTCCCGCGCATCCGGCCGGCGATTTCGTTCAAATCATTCGGCGCGCGCGTGCGCAACGTGCAAACGCGCGAAAACGAGAACCGCGAATACGAGAACTTCGCCCTGAACAACGGCAGCAGGTTCATGAAGGACTACCTGCCCGCCCTGTCGGACGGCAGGGAGACGTGGCAGCCGCTGTGGGAGAGCGAGGT
>JAISMX010000158.1 GCA_031276515.1 Eubacteriales Family XIII. Incertae Sedis bacterium
CCGAAGTCTCCCGATACGGATGCCGAAACGTCGCCGTCGTTGCGGCAATTTTCTACGGTGATCGAGGCGGATGAACCGTCTGAACCATCTTTCACGTCAAATACCGCCGCTATGCCGCCACCGAGGCCATTGACGCTATTGTATGTTGACGTTGATGAGACGTCGCCGGTGTTATGGCAACCGCTCATCGCAACGGACACATTCCCGGTGAAGGAGCACATCCCCACTATGCCGCCGCAGGCGCCGTAGGACGTCAGTGCCGAAGAAATCCCACCCGTATTGTAGCAATCCTCCACTTTCACCATAAAAGCCTCGCCAACATGTGACACCACAACAACTCCCAATATGCCTCCCGATTCAGAAGTGGTGGTGGATGAGGATGAAACATCGCCTGTATTGCAGCAACGCTCTATCGATATCGAACCGGAACCGGAATCGATTTCGGAATCGACAACACGAACGTATCCCGCTATGCCGCCCGTATTGGAACCTGCGGCAAAGGCGTCGGACGACAAAGATATCGATGAAATATCACCGGTGTTATAGCAATCTTTCATGGAAAGAAACTTGGATCCCTCAATGGAAAGAAGATCAGATTGCCCGATTATGCCGCCCGCAACGGGTAGCGACGATGCCGATGACGATGAAATATTCCCTGCGTTATAACAATTCTCTATCGTTAGATTCCTTGTGTTTCCAACTATGCCGCCCGCGTCACACGAAGCAGCATCGCATGAAACGTCTCCGGTGTTACAGCAATTCTCTATCGTCACCGCCACATAATTTTCACCTTTGCCTATTATGCCGCCCGCAGAACTGTCGCCGTCGGAGCTTGACGATACCTCGCCGGTGTTGCAAGAATTCTTTATCGTTATAGGATATGCATAATCATCATAACCATAAGCATTTCCCAATATACCTCCGGAGCCCCCGGTGGATGAAACATTGCTGATATTGTAGCAATTGTTTATCGTCACGGAAGAATGGTAAGTCCCTCCCGCTATGCCGCCGGCACAGTTCACGTAATCTTCGGTTGCGGATGAAATTTCACCCGTGTTATAGCAATTCTCTATCGTTGCCGAGGAGGAATAACGGATATATCCCACTATGCCTCCCGTGTATGCGCCGTAGGACGACGAGACCGAAACGTCGCTGGCGTTGTAACAATTGTCTATCGTCGAATTTACGGCGCATCCGATGATCCCACCTGCATGGGGAAGATTGGAAAAATTGGCGTTTGCGAAGGACAAGTCAATGTCACAGCCGGCCGCCATGCCAACATTTTTAATCGCCGCGCCAGAGACAAAGCCAAAGAGGCCGTTGTATTTATGGCCCTGCCCGGTAATCTTCAAATTGCCGATCGTATGCCCCTGTCCGTCAAATAACCCCGTGAACGGGTCCTCCTCCGTCGCGCCGACGGGCGTCCATTCGCTTCCCGCAAGATCTATGTCTGTCGTCAGATAATAGCTTCCCGATAGGTTGTTTTTGATCGCTTCCAATTCCGCGCGCGTGCCTATGGGCGTTGACTCGGATTCGGGATCGCCGATCGGCGCCAAAAACCCGCTCGCGCCGATAATCGATTGCGCCGCCTCGATCTTTTGCGTAAATTCCGCCGCCATGGTCTCAAAAGCGCTTATGTCAATCCGCACGTCGTCGTCTTCCGGTTCTGCGGGCGTCGTTGGGTCTGTCGGATTCGTCGGGTCTGTGGGCGTCGTCGGGTCTGTGGGTGTCGTCGGATTTGTCGGCACATATCCGCCGCCTCCGCCGCCGCCGCCGATTGAAACCTTGGCCGTCGTCGCCGTTTTGCCGGATTCCACAATGCCGTTATTGATTTTGACCGCGCCGGCTTGCGCGTCAACGGTGACTTTGGTGGAAGCGGTGAGTATCTCCGCGCCCGATTTTGCGTTTTCCGTGACATTGACATTCTTGACCGCGCCGGCACCGCTGATCATCGCGTTGTTTGCGTTGAGGCTCACATTCGCAACCGTGCCGCCGCCGTTTGCGATGAATTTTACATTTTCACCATCAATTGCAACCGTATCGATTGTTGCGTCGTCCACCGTGACTTCGGCATGGCCAAGCACAATAAGATGGGTCGTTTTGCCCGTGATCCTGACCTTGGTTCTGTCTGTAACGGTGATTGTCCCAAACGCACCGTCAAGACGCAAGGCTTCGCCGTAGGGCTTGTTTGCAAGCGCATAAGGGATCGGCTTATCGCCCTTGACGGTAACGGAGTTTGTACCACCGCCGTAGGCTATCAAGGAACCGTTGACGGTTACGTTGTCGAGCATGACCTCGCCGTCGCCGACGCCTTGACCGACAATGAGGTTCGCTTGAACGGTCGTGTCCTTTACCGTCACGCCGGATTTGCGGACGATCAAGTTTTTGGCGTAATTCTGCCCGCCGACCGACTTGTCGACAATCTCGCTTGTCATGTTGTCGAGAACCTGCATAGCCTCGGCGCGGGTGTAGCCGCCCTGCGGATCGAAGTCGTTATTGCCTTTGCCGGCAACGTAGCCAAGCTTTTGGAACGCATTTACATACGGTTTGTATTCCGCGCCGATGGCGGCATTGTCCATGAACGCGGTATTGCCTTCGACCGGCGCGACGCCGTATGCAAGCGCTATGTACCTGACGGCTTGCTCGCGGGTAACCGGCACGCTCGCGTCGATTGTCTCCGCTTCCGCGATAACGCCCGCCGCTATCGCCTTTTCGACGTGTTCGTCGGCCCAACTCGGCGTAACAGTCGCCGCGGTTCTCGCGGTGTAACCGAACGTCTTGGAGAGGATTGTGGCCAGTTCTGCCAGCGTCAATCCGCGCGACGGCGCGAATGTGCCGTCGTTATTGCCTTCGAGTACGCCGTAACCGTCTCCCGACCATTTGGCGATTACGCCGCTTGCCCAGTGGGAGGACGACACGTCCGTGTAAGTATTGTTCGCCGCAAACGCCTGCGGCGCCGTACTCACGATCATCGTGAGCGCAAGGAACAGGGTGAGAGCTTTTCTTTCGATTTTCATAACGGTGAGCCTCCTATTCATTCAATCTATCAAAAAGTCTGCTTTTTGATAGCGGCGCTGTCCGGCGTATTTCGCCCTGCGCAAGACCGTCGCGGATGCAAAAATCTAAAAAACCGCACAATTTTCATGCGATTTTCCTGTAATCGCTTGTAACGAAGACAAAGTTGTGGTATTTTATTCACATAAAGATCGGGCTATCAAAAAGCAGACTTTTTGACAGTTCATTCCCGAAGTTTCGTCGTCCGCGTTTACCGCAAACGTCTGCAAAACGCGCTTTCTCCCAAGCCCGTCCGCACCAAAAATCTCTCGAACGCCGCTCCGGCGCGCTCCCACAGCTTCCCTGTTTCGGCGATGCGCACTCCGCGCCGATTTCACCTGTTCTCTTTTGCGTCCGGAGCTTGACCGGCACGATTCTCTATGATAATATAAAATTGAATTTTGGATTTTCATAAAAACACGGCGACGCGGATCGCACCGAAAAGGAGGTTTTTCATGTACATCAAGCGAAAAGCGGAAGAAACCGTCCTGAAAATCGCGCGCGCATTCCCGGTCCTCCTGCTCACGGGGCCGCGGCAATCGGGGAAGACCACGTTGCTGTCGCGCCTCAGCGAAACACGGCGAAGTTACGTGACGCTGGACGATCCGGAGGACAGGCTGTTTGCCAAACGGGAGCCGTCCGTTTTTCTGGAACGCCACAGCCCGCCGGTGACGATCGACGAGATTCAATATGCGCCCGAACTTTTGCCATATATCAAGATTTACGTTGATCGCCACAAAAACAACGGCGATTTTTGGCTTACCGGATCCCGGATGTTCCACACGATGAAAAATGTGTCGGAAAGCCTTGCGGGGCGCGTGGGAATAGTCAACCTGTTTGGCTTGTCGGGAGGTGAGATATCCGGCAACCGCTTCGACGCGTACAGCACCGACAAGGATGTTTTGCTGGAGCGGATGAAAACGGCCAAACCGATGACGTTGCCGGAGCTGTTTGCGCGCATACACAGAGGCGGCATGCCACGCCTCTACGAACAGCCGGACATGGATGCGAACGATTATTTTTCTTCCTATTTGCAAACCTATATCAGCCGCGACATTCGAGATTTGACACAAGTGGCGGACGAATTGGCGTTTTATCGTTTCTTGCGCATCGCGGCGGCGCGAACGGGTTCCATGGTCAACTATGACGCGTTGGCGCGGGAAGCCGAGATTTCCGCTCCCACAGCGAAGCAATGGCTCTCCGTTTTGATATCTTCCGGCCTTGTCGCGCTGCTCGAACCATATCATGTGAACGCGCCGAAGCGCACTGTGAAAGCGCCGCGCATGTACTTTCTGGACACGGGAATTGCGGCGCACCTCACGCGCTGGAGCGATCCGCGGGTGCTGGAATCGGGGGCGATGGCGGGTGCGTTTTTTGAAACCTATGTGTTTTCGGAGATATACAAAAGTTTTGTCAACATGGGACAAACGCCGCCGCTGTATTACTACCGCGACAGCAATGGAAGAGAGATCGATTTGATCATCCGGAAAGACGGCGCGCTGTATCCAATCGAGATCAAAAAAAATGCGAACCCCGTCGGCGCCACGAAGCATTTCGGCGCGCCGGCGGCGTTCAAGTCGGGCGGCGGCCCGGGTGAAACGCCGCCCGCTTTTAAGCCAAGTATGGGAACGGGGAATGTGATCTGCCTGACGAATGAGCCGCGTCCGATCGCCGGCGGCCATTGGACCGCGCCCGTATGGCTGATCTGAGAAGCCGCCGGTCTCCGTTTGTTTGCCTTCGGAATTTCGTTGCGCCGGGCGCCGAGCCGATTGCGCGGTCGTCAGCGGCCGCTTTCCTTCCTTCGCGCCCGCAGCGCCGGGAAGAGGATGAGCGCCGCGCCGGCGAGCGATAGCGCCAAAACGCCGAGCGGCGATGCGCCAAAGCCGACCGTGCCGCCTGTCTGCGGGAGCTTGGGCGGCGGCGTCACCTCCTGCGGCGTTCCGGGCGGCGGGTTTTCGCCGGGCGGTTCGGGACTCTCCGGGGTCGGTGCGGGAGGCGTCGGTTCGGGAGGCGTCGGGCCTCCCGGCGAGGATGGTGGCGGTGTCGGCGGCGGAGTGTATTGGTTCATGATGGAGAATACGCAATATGCGGCGCCGTCGTAGGTGTCATTGTGTGCGGTAAAAGCGACGGTTCCGGTTCCGGGTTGGGGATTGATGTAAATAGGGCCGTAATTGCTTACTGAAAACTCCACGGAACCGGACAGCATGGCATGCGCGCCCGGCGCCCGCGTTTCGGTCAGGCTGTATGTTGCGACGCTGTTCGCGTTCGGTATGGGCAACGCAGGAAAGGCAATGATGCCGTGCGCGTTCGTCGTGCCGGTTGCGATGTAAGTTTCATTGGAATTTTTCAATGTGAATTCGGCGCCCTCCAAGAACCTTCCGTTGTCGCTGCTGTATTTCGCGAGCAGAATGGCGGGCGGCGTTGGATTTCCGGCCGGAACCGGAGGCTGCGGAGCCGGCGCCGGCGGAGTCGGCTGCGGGGGCGGAATCGGCGGGATGGGCGGAGACGGCGGAATGGGCGTGTTGATGCATTCGACCGTCACCGAGGAACCGTCGGTGGGCAACGTCAGCAGGGCGGTGATTCCCTGTGATGTCGTCGTGCTGCCACCGCCGGTAATGCGATACTCGACGGAAAAATCCGCGCCCACAAGCTCCGTGAGCTTGTATTCGCCCAAGGGGAGACCTGTGATCTGCGACCCTCCTCCCGCGGCTTGCAAGCGGAAAATGCCTTCGCTCGGATTTACAATGGTTAAATTGAGAGAGGTCGGCAAGCTTCTTGCCAGATCCACGGGATTCCCCTTGTCGTCGGTCAGCTTGAACGAAAACTCGGCATTGTGAAGCGCGGTGTCATAGACGACTTTATAAATTTTAATTTCACCCGTATCTGAGCTCATCGGCAAAACGGCTTGGCCGTAGACGGTGATTTCGACACCGGCGTTCGCGAGGCCGATAAAGGCTTGCACCGCCTTCCAATCCTGCGCGCCGGTCGCCGGATTCTGATGAACCAGCACGACGGGCGTTTCTGTGGTTGCCTTGGTGGTCGCCCGGGCCAGCGCGGTCATGGAAAGACCGTCGAGTGAAACGCCGGCCGGAACGCCGATGTAAAACTCCTGCCCCGTGCGTATTCCGGGTCCCTTGTAGTTGCCGCCGTATTTTTGCAAATCGCCGGGAATGGGGGCAAAGGAATCATCCTGATTTTTGGTATAAAACCCGATGGGAGCAAAGCCGCTGCCTTCCGGGCCGTCCATTTCCAGAAAGACGAGATCATCGCTTGTCAATGCGCCGTTGCCGACGATTTTATAAGGACCCCGGTAAGTGATGCCATCTACGACTGTATTGAGAATTGTATTATTTTCAATCGCAAGCTCCATCTGCGGCAGATTCAAAGGAGTTCCGGCCGGATTCGCGGCATAGGCGGTGGCGTCCTCGACCAGCCGCTTCGCCAGCGCGACAAACTGCCGGTGCTTGACGCCACTGGGGGTGTCTTGGGGAGGTTTTTTCGTTTTGTTCGCCTCCATGATGCTTTTGGCGAAGAAATTCGTGCTGAAATAGGCCACGTCCGGGTTCGTGAAATGCCAGACGGCGACCTTCGTAGCCATGACGGCGACATCATAATCAAAATCCTTCAGCGACCCCGTGTTGTCCGCCAAGTTCGAATAACGCGTGCGCATGGCTGTAAGGCTCGCGGAATCGGAATAACCGTTGACAGCCAGCCACGCCAGCTCGTTCCAATGGGTTTTCAGCTTGTCCGGGAGGGTCTCCGGCGAAGCCACCACGTAATTCGGAACCGTGTCCGTGCTTTTTCCGCCCTGCCATGCGCTTGCCCCGCCCATAGCCGATACGCGCGAGTGAAACGGAACGGCGGCGTCCACGCAGTAGAGCTGTGGAATCGCTCCGGCGGCCCCGCCAAGCGACGCTCCGCCGAGGGGAATGTCGCCGTTGCCGCGCCACCAATCGTCAATGGCGACGCCTTCGCGGTGCTGGTAATTGATCTGTATGTTGTCGTCGTAGGACAATTTAACCGTATATTTGTTGGTGTCGACGACATCCGCGGCGAACGCGGGCGCCGCCGCCCGCGGCAGCAGCGCGGCGAGCAAAACCGCCGCCGACAACAGAGATAAGCTTCGCTTCAATCTTTTCAAGGCTTCGTCCTCCAATCGTTTTCCGTCCGCGCGAGACCGTCTCATTTTGCAAAGGGCTTCAATGCCATGCGGCATTGTCTTGCGTTTGCGAGTGGTTTATTCTACCATGGCAAACCTTACTAATCAAGTATTTTCAACAAAATTCATGCCGGGATTCCGCAAAATTCCTGCGCGCCGGGGCTTTTGTGAAAATTTTTGTTGCAAAACGCGCTTCCTCGCAATATAATTGGAAAGAAACCATAGCAAGGGGGTATATATATCGACAATGGGCAACGCGAAATCTCTCGTTATCGTGGAATCGCCGTCCAAGGCGAAGACCATAAGCAAATTTCTCGGCGGCAAATACAAGGTCGTCGCTTCCGTCGGGCATGTTCGGGATTTGCCGAAGAGCAAGCTCGGCATAGATATCGATCACAATTTTGAGCCGGAATACATCTCCATCAGGGGGAAGGGAGATGTGATCAAGGCTATGAAAAAGGAAGCCAAATCCGCCGACAGGGTATACCTGGCGACCGACCCCGACCGCGAGGGCGAGGCCATCTCGTGGCACATCGCCCACCTGTTGGACTTGGATCGAAGCAAGGCGAACCGCATCGTATTCAACGAAATCACAAAGGACGCCATCAAGAGCGCGGTCAAGAACCCCAGGCCCATCGACCAGAACCTCGTGGACGCGCAGCAGGCGCGGCGCGTTTTGGACAGGCTCGTGGGTTATCAGATCAGCCCGCTGCTCTGGCGCAAAATTCGCCGGGGTCTGAGCGCGGGGCGCGTGCAGTCGGCGGCCCTGAAGATCATCTGCGACAGGGAAAGGGAAATCCGCGATTTTGTTCCAAAGGAATACTGGAACATTTCCGCCGTCCTGAAAAGCGCGAAGGGCGGCAAGGAGAGCAAGCCCTTTACGGCGAGACTGACCGAGTTCAAGGGAAAGAAGCTCTCCGTGAACGACCGCGCGGCGGCGGAGACCGTCACGGCGGCGCTGGCGGCGGACGGCTACGCCGTCAAGTCCATCGAGCGCAAGGAACGCCTCCGAAAGCCCTACGCCCCGTTCACGACGAGCAGCCTGCAGCAGGAAGCCTCGTCAAAGTTGGGATTCTATACGAAGAAAGTCATGTTTGTGGCGCAGCAGCTCTACGAGGGAGTGGACATCAAGGGCAAGGGTACAATCGGTCTCGTAAGCTACATTCGCACGGACTCCGTCAGGATATCCGCGGAGGCCCACGCCGCCGTCACGGAGTACATCACCTCTCATTTTTCCAAAGAATATCTGGGCAACAACGCGTACAGCAACAAGAAAAAGGATGTGCAGGACGCGCACGAAGCCATACGCCCCACCTACGTCGAGCTGCATCCCGACGACATCAAGGATTCGCTGACCAAGGATCAATACGCGCTCTACCGCCTGATCTGGACGCGCTTCGTGGCGAGCCGCATGGCGTCCGCCGTCTACGACGGCGAGGCCGTTGACATCGCAAACGGGGAATACATGTTCCGCGCGAACGGCTCCACGCTGAAATTCGACGGTTTTTTGAAAGTTTACGCCGGCGCGGCCGCGTCGTCCGGGGACGAGAACGAGGAAAAGCGTCTGCCGCCGCTCTCCGAGGGCGAGGCCCTGACGCTCGTGGAGCTTCTGAGCGAGCAGAACTGCACGCAGCCGCCTCCCAGATTCACGGAGGCCGGGCGCGTCAAGGATCTCGAGGAGAAGAACATCGGCAGGCCCAGCACCTATGTGCCCATCATCGCGACGCTCACGGATCGGAAATACATCACGCGGGAAAAAAAGACGCTGTTTCCCACGGATCTCGGCTTCGTCGTGACGGATTTGATGGAGAACTATTTCAAGGAAATCGTGGACACGGGCTTCACGGCGGACATGGAGGACAAGCTCGACGACATCGAGGTCAAAAACACCGACTGGAAGGCCATCGTCGGCGAATTCTACGACATCTTGAAGGTCGAGCTCAAAACCGCCGATGCGGAGATCGAAAAGGTCGAGATCGAGGACGAGGTGACGGACGAAATCTGCGAGCTCTGCGGCAGGCATTTCGTGAAAAAATTCGGGCGCTTCGGCGAATTTCTCGCCTGCTCCGGCTATCCCGAATGCAAGAACACGAAGCCCATCATGAGAAAAATCGACGTGAAATGCCCGCAGTGCGGACGCGATATCGTGGCAAGAAAGAGCAAAAAAGGGAGGGTTTTCTTCGGATGCAGCGGCTATCCGGAGTGCAACCGCATATTCTGGAACAGGCCCGTGGAGCAAAAATGCCCGAAATGCGGCGCTCTGATGACAGAAAAAAAGACCAAGAGTTCCAATTTGCTGTGTTCAAACGCGGATTGCGGGTATAAAGAATGAAATGCCACAGTGAATGATAAGCATTCAAATCGAAACCATTCAAACGCCGCGATAGTTTTGATTCAGTCCGGGTTCTGAGGACGGATTTTGGCCCCGGAGCGTACATAAGACGTACGTGAGGAGCCGAAATCCGGCCTCGGGTTCCGGAATGGACACCTGTGCCCGGAGCACAGCGAACGGGTACTTGTGCCCGGAGCACAGCGAACGGGTAAAAATTGCGTGGCGTTTGAATGGTAACATATCGGAGGGAAATATGACGCAACTTCACGCCACCACCATAGTCGCCGTCAGGCGCGGCGCGGACGAC
>JAISMX010000002.1 GCA_031276515.1 Eubacteriales Family XIII. Incertae Sedis bacterium
ACGCCGGCGTTCACGCGCCAGACCACTTCGTCGGACGGCATATCGGGATTCGCTTCGCGAAACGCCTCGTAGCGTTCCATCTTGTCGGCTTCGAAGAAATACATATCCTCTATCTTGGGTTCGCCCTTGATCAGCTTTATGACATAGGACACGGGAATGGCCGCGTATTTTATTGCGACGCGAGCCGGTTTTTCCAAGAATTTCACCACATCCATGACGGGGGAATCGGCGACGATCTGCACGGCTTTGTTCAATATAGGTATGTTCACGGCCTCGCTCTTGTACAGAAAGGTCGTGCCGGTCACGAACGCGGAGAGTATCAACACCACGAGCAGAAGGATGGACGCGTTTCTCTTGGCGCGGCCCACTCCCCGTTCGAGCCAGTATTTTTTCTGCTTCTTGATTTCGAGCTTGCGTCCCTTCCGAATCCGCTTTCGCTCTTTTTTGACCGCCTTTTTTTCGTTTTTTACTTCCTGAACGGCTGCTTTTTTTTCGTGCTTTTTTTCCAGCTTCTGCTCGATTTTTCTGGCTTTTCTCTCGAAAGTTTCGATTTTCTTCTCGTGCTTGGCCGCTTGTTTTTCGAGTTTTAATTGGTATTTTTCTTCTTTTGTGAGCTTAGGCTTCTTGTTTTCTTCTTTTTTTGCCTTTTTTGCGGCCTTGGCGGCGGCTTTCGCGGCCTTGATGGCGTTTTTGTCGGGTCCCGCTTTCTTCTTTGCTTCTTTGGAAGCCTTTCTCGCTTCTTTTTTGGCGGCTTGCTCCGCCCGTTTTGCGGCTTTCTTGGGGTATTTCTCGGCAAAAGCCGCTTCCTTGGCTTCTTTGATGGCTTTTTTTGCTTCTTCCTTGGCCAGCTTCGCCGCTTTTTTTGCCTCGTCCTTCGCTTTTTTCGCGGCTTTTTTTTCGTTGTCTTTTGCTTTCTTTGCGGCGGCTTTTTCCTTTTCTTTTGCCTTCTTGGCGGCGGCTTTGTCGACCGGCGCCGTCTCTGCGGACGCGTCGTCCGCGCTCTTTTTCAAGGCGGTCATTTTGATTTTGGCATTTTTGGCAAAAGGTGTTTTTTTCTTCTTCGCGCTCGCTTCTGAACTCGAAATATCCCGCGCAGACGCGGATTCTTCACCCGTTTGCAAAGCATCCGCTCCGGGTTCCGCGGGATAAACGTCCCCTTTGGCGGAAGTCGATGCGCGTCCCGCGCCATTGGAAGCGTCGAATTTCTCGACCTTGGGTTTGGGTCCGAATTTCTTGAAACGGACAAAAGGTTTCGCCGCGAGCGCGGCGACGACCGCAATCGCGCCGCGAAGGCGCCGCATGAAACCGAGCAAACCGGTTTTGCCGTTCGCAAATCGCAGAGCCTTGTCATGCAGTTTTTGTCGATCTTCGTCGTCGGCGAACGCCGTCGCGTCGCCGGGTGCGGGTGTGGCGTCGCCCGGCGCGGCGTCGCCGGCCAAATCGGGCGCGACGGCATCGGACGCGACGACATCCGCATCCTGTGCGGCATCGGGCGCGGAGACGCTCGCATCCGGCGATGCAGGTTCCCGGGCGGCGTCCGCATTGGATGCGTCGGCTTCGGATACGTCAACACCGGGATCGGTAAGCCCGGCGGCGGATACGGCGGCATCCGGCGCCGCTTCCGTTTCGGGCGGCGAGGACACGTACTCGGCGGCCGGTTCCTCCAAGGGTTTTTCCAAAAGCTCCTCCGAAGGCGCTTCCGAAGTCTCCGCAGGTTCCCCCGAAACCGCCGCCAAGCTCTCGGCCGGCGATTCGTCCGAGGATTCCGCATCCGCGTCGCGTTCGGCCCGCACCGCCGCATCGGCTTCGCTCGCGATGCCGTCCGGTTCGCCGTTCCGCTCCGTCTCGTCGGCGCGCGCGGTCTCCTCACTCTCCGCGGCGTAAGCCGAAGGGATTTTCAGAAGGGATTTTATTTTCTCAAGCGGTGCAAACGCCATCGATACCTCCAAAGAAGCCGTAAGTGATTTTGCAACAGGCCCCAAGCCTTGCAAAAGCGAAAAAAGACGCTCGCCTTTTCATGGATATATTTTACCATATATCGGCTAAAAACACAATGAGATTAGCGGAGACGACGGCTTATTTAAGCTATTTTAAGATATCGCCGGCACACATCTTCCGCAAATCCGACTTTTTGAAAAATATTTCAATGCCATTGTGTTTCACGGCAATCAATGGTAAAATATACCCGTCATTAGCGCGCAAGACAAGCGGATGGGAGCCGAAAGATTTGAAGAGAGTTGCCGGCCCGCTTGAGTTTGGTGAAACATACCCTAAAATCATAAGCAAGCATGAAAAAAAACATACTGGGAAAAACGGGTATACGGGTCACGCCCGTCGGCTTCGGCGTTTTGACGCTCGGCCCCACGCAGCTGAATCTGCCCGTCCGCGAGGGCGCGGCTCTCCTGCGTTACGCCTTGGAGCGCGGCGTCAATTTCATCGACACGGCGCAGTGTTACAGAACCTATCCTTATATCGGGGAGGCGCTGCGCGGTACGAAGCTTGAACCCGTGATCGTCTCAAAATCGCTGCACGGGAGCGCTTGCGGCATGAAGGACGCGATAGAGGAGGCCCGGCGCGAGCTCGACAGGGACGTCATAGATGTGTTCCTCTTGCACGAGCTGCGGCACGGAGGCGATTTCGCGGACAGGCGGAGCGCGTTCGAAGCGCTGTGCGAGGCAAAGGCCAAAGGTCTCGTGCGGGCCGTGGGCGCATCCACGCACCACGTCGACGTCGCCGAAAGGATGGCGGAAATACCCGAGATGGATGTGCTGTTCGCGCTGATCAATCACAAAGGCCTCGGCGTTCGCAAGGGCGCCGGCCCGGGTACGAGGGAGGAAATGGCGGCCGCCATAAGGAAGGCCTCGGAGGCCGGTCTCGGCGTATTCGCCATGAAGGTGTTCGGCGGCGGCAATCTCGTCGGCGACTATCTGACCGCCTTGGATTATGTGGCTTCGCTGCCGGGAATCGACTCCATGATGCTGGGAATCGGCCGGCGCGATGAGGTCGATCGCATGATTGAATACGCGGAGGGGCGAATAGACCGAAGCTACCGGCCCGACACGAGCGAAAAAAAAATCCGCGTCGACCAAGGCGACTGCGAAGGCTGCGGCGCCTGCATCGAACGATGTCCGAACCGCGCGCTCCGGTTCAACGACAGTTCTCTCGCCGATGTGGATTACGGCCTATGCCTCCGCTGCGGCTATTGCGCGCACGTCTGCCCGACGAGAGCCATCGTGATGTTCTGAATATCGCGCGGCGCGTCCGCACGGGCGATTAACGATTCTCCATATCGCAACCGTGGTTGCGATCTTCCTCGTCGGCGTTCGGGTCGAAACCCTCCAATCCGGCGTAATACTTCCCGTTGCGCTGCGCGTAATCGTAGATGGCCGCGCGGATGGCGTGATCCGCGAGCACCGAGCAGTGAACCTTGATGGCGGGAAGTCCGCCGAGCTCGTCGAGCACATCCTGATTCGTGATTTTCAAGGCCTCCTCGATGGTCTTGCCCTTGATCATATCGGTCGCCACGCTTGATGAAGCGATGGCCGAGCCGCAGCCGAAGGTCTTGAACTTTGCGTCCACGATCACGCCGTTCTCAACCTTGATAGAAATCTTCATCATATCGCCGCAGACGGGGCTGCCGTAGGTCCCCTCCCCGTCCGGATTTTGCATTTCGCCCACGTTGTGGGGATCGGTGAAATGTTTGATCACCTTGTCGTTATATAAAGTCGCCATATTTTACCAGCCTTTCTCCTTCGATACGGACGATATGTTCCGCAGCTTTTCCACATTTTTGACCAAGCATTCCACCGTGTAGTCGATGTCTTCTTTCGTCGTGAAATCGCCCACCGTGAATCTGAGCGAGCCGTGGATCATCTCCACCGGCACGCCGAGGGCCGTCAAAACGTGGGATGGCGTCAGAGAAGCCGAAGAACAGGCCGAACCCGTGGACACGGCTATGCCGTCGAGGTCGAGCAAAAGCAGCAGCGCTTCACCCTCTATGTATTTGAACGTCACGTTCAGATTGCCGGGCAGTCTGCGCGCGAGGCTTCCGTTGACCAGAATGTCGGGTATGCTCTCGCGGATTTTTCCGAGGAAATAATCGCGCAGCTCCGTCAGCCTTTCGATGTGCGTGTCCAGATTGCGCGCGGACAATTCCGCCGCCTTGCCAAAGCCGACGATGCCCGTCAGATTCTCCGTGCCGGCCCGCTTCTTGTTCTCCTGACCGCCCCCGTGCAAAAGGCTCGGCAGCGTCACGCCTTTCCGGATGTACAGGGCGCCTATGCCCTTGGGTCCGTAGATCTTGTGCGCGGATACGGACATCATATCCACGCCCAGGGCGCGCACGTCTATGGGGATATTTCCCAATGCCTGCACGGCGTCGGTGTGAAACAGCGCGCCGCGTCGTTTCGCGATTTTCGCGAGCTCCTCGATGGGCTGAACGGTTCCGATTTCGTTGTTCGCGAACATGATGCTGACCAGCGTCGTCTCGTCCGTGAGGGAGCGTTCCAGCAGGGCCGGATCAACGAAGCCCTCGGCGTCGATGTCGAGATACGTGACCTTGAATCCATTTTTCTCCAAGTATTCGCATGAATGGAGCAGCGCGTGATGCTCGATCTTCGTCGTGACGATGTGTTTGCCCTTTTTTGCGCGGGATTCGGCGGACTCGATCACGGCCCAGTTGTCGGCCTCGGTTCCCGACGAGGTGAAGAAAATCTCTCGCGGACTCGCTCCTATCAGCGCGGCGACGCGCTCCCTTGCATCTTCCAGCGCCTGTTTGGACTCCTGCCCGATCGTGTACAAACTGGAAGGATTTCCAAAGTTCTGCGAAAAATACGGAAGCATCGCCTGCAGAACCTCATCCTTCACAGGCGTCGTCGCGGAATAGTCCAGATATACCTGTCGCTTCATAGTCTATCTCCTGTGATTTGTCGTTGTAATGATTTCTCATTATTATACCTGCATTTTGGCAAACGTAAACATCGAATTTTTAAATGCCTGTTTCATGGATAAGGAACTTTCTTTTGCAAAAGCTTTACGGCGGCGCCGCGCGCTTCCGATCCGCGCCTTGTCAGTCGTCGCCGTCCACAATCTCTATGGATTCGAGCCGGGCGCGAAAGCTCTCGCGGAAGTTTTTCAGATATTCCGCGCGCAGAACGCGCTGCTCCTCCTTTTCCTCGGGGCTGAGCGGCGTACGCTTCGACTTGCGCGCGAGTTCGTTGATGCGCGCGAGTTTTTCTTCCGATATGAGCATATTCCCTTCTTTCCTGTGCGAAACGGGGCGGCGAAGCGCGTCTCGGCGCGGCGTTTGAGCGGCAACGTCTCCCCGCCCCCGGTTCAATCGACCGCGATTTTGTCTTTGAGCTTCTCGAAGGTCTTGTCTCCGATGCCGCTGACGTTTTTGATGTCCTCCACGCGCGCGAACCGCCCGTGCGCCTCGCGGTAGTCCAGAATCTTCTGCGCCGTGGACGGCCCGACGCCGCTGAGTCTCTGAAGCTCCGTCGAATCGGCCGTATTGATGTTGATCGGCGCATCCGCTCCCGCCGCGGCGCCTTCCGCGGAAGCTCCGGAGGAAGCGGGGTTTGTGACGCCGGCGCCGGCGCCGCCGCCGGCCGACCTCGGAACCGGCGTTTTCGCGGCGCTTTCCTCCCGGCTCGGGATGTATATCCTATCGCCGTCTTTCAGCGGCGTCGCCCGGTTGATCTCTCGCATGTCCGCTTGCGGAAGCAAGCCGCCGGCGGCTTCAAGCGCCTCATATACGCGGCTGCCTTCGGGCAGAATCAGCACGGTCGGATTCGACACGGCGCCGCCCACGTCCACGACGATTGTGGCCGGCGCGGCTTCCTCCGCAGGCGCGGAAGTCGCCGGCGCCCCGCCGGAGCTTTCCCCGCCGGCCGCACCCGGACCGGCGGTCGCGCTTTCATCCGCCGCCTCCGCCTCTTTCGCGCCGGCCGCGTCTTCTTCCGCCGCCGTTCCGGCGCCGCTCAGGTCGCTTATGAGGATCTCATCGCCCGCGCCGGCGCCGCTTCTTTGCAGATACAGCAAGGTCGCGCACGAAAGCAGCGCAAGCCCGGCCAATATCTTCGCGTACAATTTGTAATTCTTGGTAAACTCCCGTAACAAACGCCCCATAAAAATCTCCTTCCATCATATCCCATGTACAGATTTTACATTATACTGAGATAAATGTCAATATATTCAATGAGATTTTATGCGGGATGCTTTTGTGAGCAAAAATGGCGTGGCGGATGAGCGGTCACAAACTCAGGTTTGGGCGCCGCACAGATACTCCAGCGGCATCAACTCATCCCCCTTCCACCCGAGCATCGCCACGCGTTCGATGGCGACGCCGGCGCGGTCGTAGGCCTTGCCGCTGCACGCGTAAAAGCATTGAAGCATGCGCTCGGGATTCAGATTCGAGGAGCTGCCGCAGTGGAGGGTTGACGTTAACGTAATTGTGTTCTCGTCAACCATAAGAGGTTTGAGCGCGATGATCATGGGACGAATATTGATGAATTCCCCTTTGTTCTTGGGTTTTTCCGCCCGGATGCGCTCGCGTCCAAAGAAATCCATGGCGGCTTCCCGATATGTGAAAAAAAACGGAATATCGATGCGGTATTTGGCCGCGGCGACAAACGACGAAGCCGACTTGCCCGCTTGCGGAATGCGCCAAGCTTCGAGCACCTTGAAACCCCGAGGCAAGATGGCGTTGAATCGGTCCTTGAGCATGAGCGGCCGGTGCGCCGCGACATCCTCATTCTCTCCCGTTTCAAACTCCATGTACTCGGAAACCGAAGAATGTCCGAGCGACAGAGGCTGCGCAAAGCTGAGTTTGGGATGCGGATTGAAGCCGTTCGAATATTTCAGATCGATGCGCAGCATCTTGACCGCACGATGAAAGAGCCGCTGCGCATCGAGATGCGAGACGAAGATCATCTTGTCTTTTTTTTCGAATTTCACCAAATATCTCATCTGTCAAACGGGTCCGCCCGCGCGGCCGAAATATTCGCCGGCGGAGTCGTCCTTCCTGCAATCCAAACCGCAACCCGTGCAGCCTTCTCTGCAATCGCGCGTTATGTATTCGCAGCGCGCGCGCTCCCATTCGGACAGCAGATAAGCTCTGTGTACGCCGCAGCTGATGTGATCCCAAGGGAGCGAGGCCTCGATGGCAAAGGCCGACGCGTCGGATGAAACGCCCGTCTCCGCGAAGGCTTGCATCCAAAGGTCGTAGCGAAAATGTTCGCGCCAGCTGTCAAATCGGCAGCCGAGTTCCGCGGCGCGCTCGATCGCGGCCAAGGTGCGCCTGTCTCCGCGCGCGAGCAACGCTTCGACGTGGCTGCTGCGCGTGTCGTGAAACTGAAAGTTCACGCCCTTGATCTTGCCGATATTTTCTTTTAAATACATATTCTTCTCAAACAGCGATTCTTGACCGTCCTGCGCGACCCACTGAAATGGCGTATGCGGCTTCGGCACGAAATTCGACGCGCTGATGGTCAGCGAAAATGATCGATTCCCTTTTTTCTGTACGTCTTTGGCCGTCTGCATCGCCTTTTTCGCCACGGCGACGATGGCGTCGATATCTTCCTTTGTCTCCGTCGGAAGACCGATCATGAAGTAGAATTTGATGTGATTCCATCCCAATTTGACGGCCTCCGCGACGGCGATCATGATTTCCTCCTCGGTAATCGTCTTGTTGATCACGTTCCGCAGACGACCGCTTCCCGCCTCCGGCGCGAAGGTAAGGCCGGACTTCTTGTATTTCTGTATCTCGCCAAGTATTTCAAAAGAGAAGGAATCGAGGCGCAGCGAGGGAATCGAAAGGGATACGTTTTCGCGCTTGCAATATTCCATGAGCTGCATCACGAGCAATTCTATGCCGGAATAGTCGCCCGTGGAGAGCGAAAGCAGCGAAACCTCGTCATAGCCCGTGTTTTCAAGCTGCGCTTCGACGCTTTGCAAAATCAGCGATTGCGTGCGCTCACGCACGGGTCTGTAGATCATGCCCGCCTGGCAGAAGCGGCAACCGCGCGTGCAGCCGCGAAAGATTTCCACCGCCGCGCGATTGTGTACCGTTTCTATCAAGGGAACCACGGGGTTTTCCGGAATCGGCGCTTTGCAAAAATCGGAGACAATGCGTCTCTTGATGCGCGCGGGCGCTTCCGCCACAAGTCTTTCGAGACCCAGAAAGGCTCCCGATTCGGCGTAACGCGGCGCGTAAAACGAAGGGACGTACACGCCGTCCATCCGCGCCGCCTTCTCGAGAAATTCTCTCTTGCCGCCTCGGCTTTCGCTTTCCTTCACAGCGATGTACAGCGCGCACAACTCGGGCAGGATTTCTTCGCCGTCGCCGACCACCACCAGATCAAAAACGTCGGCCAAGGGCTCGGGATTGAACGCGCACGGACCTCCGGCCATAACCAAGGGATCCGTTTCCGCGCGATCCGCGCCGCGCGCGGCGAGACCCGCCTGCGCAAGCATGTGGAGGACATTCGTAAAAGAGAGTTCAAATTGCAGCGTGAAGCCCAGAATATCGAGCGCGCGCACAGGGTTTCCCGATTCTATGGCGAACAGCGGCAGTCCGTGCTTTCGCATGATCGCGGCCATGTCCGCCGCGGGCGCGAACACGCGTTCGCACCACACGCGCGGCAGATCGTTCAGCAGCCGGTACAGGATCTGCATACCCGTCCACGACATGCCGATCTCGTAAATGTCCGGAAACGTCAGTCCAAAGCGAAGCGAAACCTCGGAGACATCTTTGTACACGGCGTTCTGCTCGCCGCCCACGTATCTCCCCGGCTTCTCCACGCCGAGCAGCAGGGTTTCGAGCTTGGGCGCGGATACGCCGCAGACGGCTTCGAGACTTCGGCCCATCTTCGCTTCCAGCGCGCCGATAAAGGCCGCGCTTTTTTCCATGCTCGCCTTGATTCGCGATACCGCGTTGGAATCGTGCGCGAAGCGCGCGATCACATCCTCCATGCGCGCCTTGAAGCCGACGCAAACATTTTCGCGGATCATGCGATCTCCAAGGCAGACCACGTCGATCTCCGTGAGTTCCTCGATCGCGTCGGGAAATCTGTGATCCATGTGCCGCGACACGAGGTCCGCAACGCTTTCAAATCCCAGCTTTCGCAATAATTCCGCTCCGATGAGCGCGTGTCTCTCCTCCACCCTCGCCATATCGTGCAACAGGGCCGCCGCAACAATCAGATCGAGGTTGAGCGCAAAACCCGCGTCGATGAGCGCCGCGCCCATGCGGTCCGCGGCATCGGAAACCGCCAAACAGTGGCGGATCACATGCTCCGGTGTTCCGTTGGATTTAAGGAGGGAGATGCATTCTTCTTTTGTTGGAATTGGATTTTCGGCCATAATAAAAGTTATTTATTCGTCATACCAAACAAATTCAAAATCGTATATTCTGATCGCGTCCCCGTCGCGCAGACCCATGGCTTTCAGCCTGTCCGCGGCGCCGCATTTCTCGAGATGTTTGTACAGGTAGCGCACGGAACCCATGTCGTTGAAGTTTGTCGAGTTGAATATCTTCAAAAGCTGCCGGCCGGACAGCACGTAGACCGCGCCGTCCATGGCGATTTCCACATCGCGGTAATGCGGATCGTCCTCGGGACGCCGCACGTCGAAATAGGCGCGCGCGTCTTCATTTTCGGCTTCCCTGTTCTCGATTTCAACGCGCGCCAACTCGCCGACCGCGGCGTTCATGAGCGCGGAAATGCCCGTGCGTGCGGCGGCGGATACGGGAAACACGGTGAAACCAAGCGACTCCGCCTCACGCTTGAATGCGCGATATGCATCGCCGTCCTCGTCGATCCTATCGATCTTGTTGGCGGCGATCAATTGTGGTTTACATAATAAATTTACGGTGTGCGATTTGAGTTCGGCGTTGATCGCGCGTAAATCCATCGCCGGATCCCTGCCTTCCGAGCCGGATACGTCCACGACGTGGATGAGCACCTTTGTCCGCTCGATGTGTTTGAGGAAATCCGCGCCGAGACCCGCGCCCGTATGAGCGCCCTCGATCAGGCCCGGAATGTCCGCCATGACGAAGCTCGTGTCGTACAATTCGACCACGCCGAGGTTCGGCGTCGTCGTTGTGAAATGATAGTTGCCTATCTTGGGATTCGCGCTCGTGGCCGCCGCGAGCAGGGTGGATTTTCCGACGTTCGGAAAGCCTATGAGACCGACATCGGCGATCAGCTTGAGCTCGAGCAACACCTTTCGCTCCGTGGCGAATCCCCCGGTTTCGGCGAAATTCGGAGCTTGGCGAACCGAGGTCTTGAAGTTTACGTTGCCCTTGCCGCCTCTGCCGCCCTTTGCCGCGACGACGCTGTCGCCGTCGAGAACCAGATCGCGTATGACGAGACGGCTCTCTTCGTCCAGAATCACCGTGCCGGGGGGAACCTTGATCAAGAGGTTTTCCCCGCTTTTTCCGAAGCGCTTGCGCCCCGCGCCATCCTGCCCGTCCTGCGCCGCATAGCGCCGCTTGTATCTGAAATCCATCAGGGTGCGCAAACTTCTGTCGGCAATGAACACGACGTCGCCCCCTTTGCCGCCGTCACCGCCGTCGGGTCCGCCGTCGGGTACGTATGGCTCTCTGCGAAACGATACGGCGCCCGCGCCGCCTTTACCCGATTTGATGGTGATGACCGCTCTGTCCACAAACATGTTTCACACCCAAAAACGCCAAACGCCTATCCGGAAAAAAAGCCCCTATGGGCTTCATAGGGGCCTTCATTTTCTTTTGCGCGCTACGCTTCCAACGCTCGGGGATATACGCTTACCTGCTTTCGCTTTTTGTCGTATCTCTCGAATTTGACCGCGCCGTCTATTTTCGCGAACAACGTGTCGTCTCCGCCTATCCCAACATTGTTGCCGGGGTGAAATTTTGTGCCTCTCTGCCGCACGAGAATGCTGCCCGCACTGACAAATTGACCGTCGCCTCTCTTGACTCCAAGGCGTTTCGATTCGCTTTCGCGACCGTTCTTGGAGCTGCCTACGCCTTTTTTACTGGCCATGCCGTCCCCCTCTTATCACTCAATCAAAACTACTCTTCTTCGGATGTTGCGGGCGCCGCGTCCTTACCGGCGTCCTTGGGTTTTGCCGTCCGCTTTGCGGCGGGCTTTTCCGCCCCAAGCTCCGCCTTGGTTTCGGATTTTTCCGCCTTGGGCTTCGTCGTCCGCTTCGCCGCAGGCTTTTCAATCGCGGTTCCCGCCGTTTCGGCCTTTGCGTCGAGCTTCTCCGCCTTGGGTTTCGCCGTTCTTTTTACGGCGGGTCTCTCCGGCTTCTCGGCTTCGGCTTTCTCCGCTTCCGAAGCTTCTCCGTCGAGTTTGGCCGCCTCCGAGACTTCGACGGTCGCGGGAATTTCAACCTCGGACTCGGTCGCATCCGCGACCGCTGCCGCTTCGGAAGTTTCGACCGTATCCGCCGCGCCGGCAAGGCTATCGTCCGCAGAGGCTTCCGCCGCCGTTTCGTCGCCTGACGGCATTTGTTCCGGAGCTTCCGGCGCGGACTCGAAGAGTTTGCCGATGGATTTGCCGTTTACTCTTATGTCGTTGATCTCGACCAATGTGTATGGCTGCCTGTGTCCCTGTTTCTTTCTGTAGTCCTTTTTCGCCTTGTACTTGTAGATGATTACCTTCTTGCCCTTGCCGTTTTCGATCACCGTTCCGATTACGCGCACGGCGTCCAAATACGGTGTGCCGACCTTTATGGAATCGTCCGCGTTCAGGTACAGGACGCGATCGAATTCGATCTTCGCGCCTTGTTCGACATCGAGCCTTTCTATGAAAAGGCGATCTCCCTGCTCCACGGCATACTGCTTCCCGCCGGTTTTGATGACTGCGTACATGATTCAATTCCCTCCTCTGCCCATCTCGCCATAAAGGGCCGCGGTCGCCCGCGTTCACAACCCTCTCTGAGCGGCTTATACTGCTTTTTATTTAAGCTTCCGCTCCAGTTTGTGGAGCGGGCAATTGAAAGCAGTATTTACTGATTCGCTCTTTGTCATTATATTCATTGCGAATCAGTATTACAAATCAAAATAATACCATGCAAATGGGCGAATGTCAATGTGTTTTGAACATTCGCCCAAGAAAAATCGTCGTTTGAGGGTTATATTATATGAGGGAATTCATAAGAAGTCCCACGTTGGAATACCTGTTGTAGGATTGGTTGCCGAAGTAGCCCGTGTTGTTCACGGCGCCGGAACCCGCGTTTGTGTAATGCGACGGGTTGGTTTCGATGTTTTGAGCCACCCTCGCGAGTTTGCTTGTGAAGCCGTAATTCGAGGATGTGGGTTTGGAAAGAAATTTGTTCAATTCGCCGTTTGACGAGGCGCTCTTGAGCTTGTCTTCGTCGATTTTCAACAGACCCTCGGAACCCATGCGCACGCCGACGCGGTCGAGCGACGGCGCGTAAGTCTTGACCGCGCTTACGACATCGTCGAAAAGGCGTTCGGAACCTTTTCCCACATTTTCATATACCGCCGAAAGCAACTTGTTGACGCCGTTTACGATGCCTTTGACCGCACCCATGGCCTTCTCGTTTCCCGCGTTTGCAGACGCTTCGGCCACTTTCCCGCCGCTTGCGGCGTTCGCGGTCTTGTCGCCGCCCGCGTTCGTTGCGTCCGCGGCCCGGCCGCCGTTTGCCGTCTCCGCCGCGCCTGCGGTCTTGTCGCCGCCCGCGCTTGCCGCTCGGGGCGCGGCGGCGATCGCCGCCTTCAATTCTTTCGCGCCGGATTTTATCGTTTTAAGATAGTTCAGCGAAGCCGTGTCCACGCCGGCACGCTTCAAGGCGTTTTTGTTCCACGAATCGAAGCCGCCGTTCGCGACGGTATCGAGAGCTCCGTTTCCGAAGATGGAAGAAGCGCCGTTTTTGTTTGTCGCGTTGGTTAAAGCCTTGAACCGCGGATTGTTGTCGCGCTCGATGTTGTAAAGCGAGCGCATTTGCGAACCGTAACCGTACAGGGAGCTTATGCCTCCCAATGCGCCGAAATTCGCCATGATGTATCATCTCCTTGTCAAATAGAACGAACTGTTTGGTTTCTGTTACTTAATTGTACCTCTATTTTTACGTCCCGGCAAGGGGTTTTGCAAATAATTTGGTTACAGTTTTATTCTGTTTTATTCTGTTTTCTTTCTTCCCGCCTCCCGCAGCGATTTGCTCGCGGCAAAGGGAATGCCGAGAAGCGCCATGACCGCGCCCGTCGCGATGAGCATGAGGTCGATGGACACCCAATCCGCCGCGGGGCCGAAAAGCAGCATCCCCATCGGCATGAGCGCGCTGTTCAGCATCATGAACACCGAGAACACGCGCCCCATGAAAGCGGGGTCCACCGTGGATTGCAGCAGCGCCATCGCCGGCGCGTTGTAGAGAGGTATACTCACGCCTATGACGGCCATTATGCCGAGATAGATCCAAAAGACGGGCGTCACGCCGAGCCCGATCGTCTCGATGCCGAAGGCGGCGCAGGCGAGCGCCAGCGTGAAGGCGCGGTTTTTGAACCCGCCCCACGCGCCGATCAAAACGCCGCCCGCCATCATTCCGACCGAAAACGCGATTTCTATCGCGGCGAGCCGCCACACGTCGTCCCCGAAATTCCTGGCCGCTTGGAGCGGGGTCAGCAACACGGCGGGCGACGCGAAAAACATAAACACCGCCGAAAGGCCGATCAGCAGCATGATGTATCGGCGCTTCCCAATGTAGCGAAGCCCCTCGCGCAGATCGCGAAAATACGAAGGCTTTTCTTGCGCGCCCGCGCCGGCGCACGCTTCCAAGGGCGGAACCTTCACGAAAAAGAACAGGATGCCGATGCCGAACGCGGCGGTGACCACATCGAGGAGAAACAGCGCCGCCAAGGGCGCAAACGACATGAGGATGCCGCTCAGCATGGGCGCCGTCAGCGCGGCAAACGATTGTATGCCGCTCTGCAGCCCGTTTATCCGCGTCAAATGCTCCGCGGGGACGATCTGCGGGATGAGAGCGCCGACCGCCGGCATCTGCACGCCCATTCCGAAGGCGCGCACAATCGTGCAGATCAGCAGAATGCCGATGCGATCCGGACTTATGAACAGAAATATCGCGACGGCCATGCTCGCGACGGCAATCGCCCCGTCCGCTATGTTGATGAGGTGTTTTCGATTGAACCTGTCCGCCCAGACGCCGCCGAAGGGCGAGGTCAAGAGCATGGGAAGAAAGCTCGCGACCGAGAATACGGTCATCATTGCGCCCGATCCGGTCTTCAGCGTTATGTGCCACAGGATTGCGTACTGGACGACCATGGAGCCGAAGAGGGTCAGCGCCTGACCGCTCAGAAACAGCGCGATGTTTTTCTTTTGATGTTTTTCCATTCGCATCCTTTGCGCTGTCTCATTCGAGCACCACGCCGTCCGCATCCACGATCATGCCGTCCACGCCGCGCAGCGGTTCGATTTCAATCTCGGTCTCGTCGGCGCAGACCGCCGGCTTCAGCGTCGCCATAACGAGCTCCTCTATGCGCTTCATGACGTCGGGGTGCTCTCGCAGGAAGAGCTTGACGTTCTCCCTCCCCTGCCCGATGCGATTGCCCTCAAAGCTGTACCAAGCGCCGGACTTGTCCACGACCTTCATCTCCGCGGCCGAATCGAGCAGATCGCCTTCTTTGGAGATGCCAACGCCGTACATGATATCGAATTCGGCCTGCTTGAAGGGAGGCGCAACCTTGTTCTTCACGATTTTGGCTCTGGTTCTGTTGCCGAGAACCGAATCGCCGGACTTGATGCTTTCCACCCTGCGCACGTCTATGCGCATGCTCGAATAGAATTTCAGCGCGCGGCCGCCCGTCGTCACCTCCGGGCTGCCGTAGATTACACCGACCTTTTCGCGCAGCTGGTTGATGAAGATCGCGCAGGTGTTGGATTTGTTGATGGCGCCGGCCAACTTCCGCAGGGCCTGCGACATCAGGCGGGCCTGCAAGCCGACGTGCGCGTCGCCCATATCGCCCTGTATCTCCGCCTTGGGAACGAGCGCGGCCACGGAGTCCACGACGACGACGTCTATGGCGCCGCTGCGCACGAGCAGCTCGCAGATTTCGAGCGCCTGCTCCCCCGTGTCGGGCTGAGACACGAGCAGGTTGTCCGTGTCCACGCCAAGTCTCTTGGCGTAGTCGGGGTCGAGCGCGTGCTCCGCGTCTATGAACGCGGCCCGGCCGCCCAGCTTTTGCGCCTCCGCGATGATGTGCAGCGTCAGCGTCGTCTTGCCCGAGGATTCGGGGCCGAAGACCTCCACGATCCTGCCGCGCGGCACCCCGCCTATCCCCGTCGCGAGGTCGATGCTCACCGAACCCGTGGGAATGGCCGCGATGTTCAGCTTGGCGCCCTCGTCGCCGAGCTTCATGATGGCCCCTTTCCCGAATTGCTTTTGAATCTGCGCCAGCGCCGCTTCCAGCGC
>JAISMX010000036.1 GCA_031276515.1 Eubacteriales Family XIII. Incertae Sedis bacterium
AAGATCGCCCGACCGCTCCATACGTCTTTGAATATACGGCATTTCACAGGGTTTTGGAGTACAAAGAACCGAACGGCCCATGCCGGAACCGTCCCGTCGCGTTTTGCCTCAAAACACGAGCGAAACAAGTTTTTCAACATTCGGCTTCGCCTTATTCCTCCGTTCGCTCTGCTCACTTCGCAAGGAAGGCTGCTGATGAAATACCTCGTTTCTTCCGAAACGGTGCCTTTTGACACGTTTTCGACGCGGCTTCTGACCATCCCGATAGGAGGGGGATTGAAATGGAAAGTTTATATGGTTTCAATACCCTGACGGGTTGAAGGTGTTGCGCAACAAATTAAGAGCAAATACATAAGATAGGCGTGAAAAGTTTCAATACCCTGACGGGTTGAAGGTGTTGCGCAACAGGGCATGACCGAACAATTGAAGGCTACAGCCGCGTTTCAATACCCTGACGGGTTGAAGGTGTTGCGCAACCGCCGGAAAGTCATTCGCGGCGAAACTTGAAGAAACTTTGTTTCAATACCCTGACGGGTTGAAGGTGTTGCGCAACGTTGATGTCTGAGATAGAGAGATTCATGTGGCTGAAGTTTCAATACCCTGACGGGTTGAAGGTGTTGCGCAACCGCAGAATGTTCTATTGAGGAGCTCGCAATATTCGGTTTCAATACCCTGACGGGTTGAAGGTGTTGCGCAACATGGTGACCAAGGCCGTGGTTGCCGTATACAGGTTAGGTTTCAATACCCTGACGGGTTGAAGGTGTTGCGCAACCGATACAATTTTCCAAGCTCATCCCGCGGTTGTTTGAGTTTCAATACCCTGACGGGTTGAAGGTGTTGCGCAACGATCGGTAACTCATTCAAAGTGCAAGGAACCGGAAAATGTTTCAATACCCTGACGGGTTGAAGGTGTTGCGCAACAGCGACAGGCAATGGTCTCACCGTTGAGACCAGCAATGTTTCAATACCCTGACGGGTTGAAGGTGTTGCGCAACTTTGGAAATGGATTTTTCATCATCGTTGGGAAATTTGGTTTCAATACCCTGACGGGTTGAAGGTGTTGCGCAACGTAGCTCGGGACCAGAGCGGCAACATTATCGGTTGCCGTTTCAATACCCTGACGGGTTGAAGGTGTTGCGCAACCGGAAAATGGCTACAGGAAGAGTTCTGTACCTATGAAGTTTCAATACCCTGACGGGTTGAAGGTGTTGCGCAACAAAGACGAGTTGTTCGCAAGTGCCACCCTCAGCCAGGTTTCAATACCCTGACGGGTTGAAGGTGTTGCGCAACGGACGAGTTAATTCGTCCGATAACGATGGTCGTTAAGGTTTCAATACCCTGACGGGTTGAAGGTGTTGCGCAACAAAGAAGTGGAATCCATTTTCCGTCTTCGTGACGGAAAGTTTCAATACCCTGACGGGTTGAAGGTGTTGCGCAACTGGAGAATGACGAACGATTTGGTGAAAAGAAGAGAGTTTCAATACCCTGACGGGTTGAAGGTGTTGCGCAACAGAAAGCAGATGAGCTCGACTGCTTTCTCTCGCGGGTGTTTCAATACCCTGACGGGTTGAAGGTGTTGCGCAACTCGTTATCGATGATTGGATCCACTCAATCGTCGATACGTTTCAATACCCTGACGGGTTGAAGGTGTTGCGCAACCATCAGCGAAGCCTATACGCTCGACAGCTTCAATGAGTTGGTTTCAATACCCTGACGGGTTGAAGGTGTTGCGCAACACGGTGTCGTCGAAAGGCCAAAGCTACAACATTGGGTTTCAATACCCTGACGGGTTGAAGGTGTTGCGCAACACCTGGGCAAATGAGCCGTTGCAATGCAAGGGTTCCGGAGGTGCAAATGCAAGAGGATTGCACTTGGTTTACATAATTCGGATTTTTGTGGAAAATCATGTAAGTTTCCAACAGCTCCCATCATGCGAAACGCGCATAATTCCAACGTTTTTTGCGAATTGCTCGCTTTGTCGGAGGAAGGCGTTTTTTGCCCTCAAAAATCCTCTTTTTTGCATCGCAACTTCTGAAATCAGTATATCATAGGGTTCTTTTCGACGCAATCGTTTTTCGGAACGTTGGGCGACAAAACAAAACAGGACAAAACAGGACACTGTCTTGCGCCGCACGGCATATTTCGATTTTTACAAATGCGTTTGCCGGAATGCCCACGAATTTCAATTGCGGATGGCATCAAAGAGCTCCCTGTATTTCTTGTTCCTGTTGACGACCGTTGGTTTGCTTAAATCATAGCAAACGCACATTGCATCGTTGCGCTTGTTCAATAAATCCCCGTCCTTAACCGGATTTCGGGCTATATCGCGCATATGGCCGAATGTGCCGGTCATCAGATATTCAAGCACGACAATCTCCATAATCGGGAACAGCGCGTCGTTTTCGGAAGTGACTTCCGTTTCTGAAAAAAGTCCCTCTCTCGTTTGTTTTGTCACGTCAAACGTAAAGAAACCTTCGAAGTAAGCGCGTTTCTGTTTTGCCAGATGCTTCTCCTGTTCTTTCCTGAGTGCGATTAACGGCACTATCTCCATAAATATTTCAAATTCCGTTTGCGGGACGCCAAAGGCTTCCATTTCGTTGTTCTTGTCCGGGGCTGTATTGATTATATTATTCTCATTGTCCTCATCCGACGCACTTGGAGATACTATATTGGAAATATCTTCTTGCAGAGCCGCATACGCATCGCGCAGACGAAAATCCAGAATCCTCGCGAATAAGGTCACAAATGTCGCGCCTTTTTCAGGTCTATATTTTTCAAGCGCAGACATAAGAGCATCCGTAAAAGCATCAAAGAACACATCAATATCAAACGCTCCGTTAAATCGCCTAAGCAATGGAAAATACGCCTTGCCATTTCCGCCCTGGTTTACCAATGAAAATTCATACTCGGCGATTTTTTCCTGTATCGTCCTTACGCGCTCACAGTCGCGCTCGCGGTCGAGGGCGGCGAGCTCCACGGCAAGCGCTTGCAGTTCCTCATTATTCATCGCCGTCACCCAATTCCAGCAGCGCGCGGATCGCCTTTTCGGGATTCGCCGCTTTCATCTCCGCGAGCCTGTTCACTATGCCGTCCATATAAAAGAGCGCGGTGGTGTCGTAGATCGTACCCACGCCGCGGCCGTCGCCGCTTTTGTGCATAAATCTCCCGTATACGACACAACCCACGGACACGTCCTTTTTCAGCTTGTACGCATAGTTTAACGCCATGGTCTGCACGATCGGCGTGGGTTTCGTGCCGTAGGTTATGCAAGCGAATGTTTCTTCGCCGTCGCCAATCTTCGCGATAATGTCGGCGAACAGCTTCAGCTGCGCGTCTATGCTCTCGTCATCGGGTACGGATATGACTTCAACACCACTGAAATCATAAGCTTTTTCCTTGGCGAGAGCGCTTATTTCCGGCACGAAATACGTTTCGTGATTGTGCCGGAAATTCTCGCCGTCCGTGAGTATGGCAAGGACGCGGATTTTGTCGCCGCGCTCGGCGTATCCGTTCATGACGGGAATAATCGGAAAACGCGTTTCGCCGTAGGCAAGCTTGGTATTGCCGGCGGGCGCGTACGTCACGGGCGTCAGCAAGTCATTGCCGCGTCCGTCTTTCCCTTGGAAGGGAATGGTCGCGATAAACGTTTTGATTTTGCTCATTTGAGTGATCTCCTTTCTTGACTCTCGCGGTTCGTCGGGCCAACCGCAATCTCGGCGAGCGTTTTCGCGCCAAATTCGGCCGGGATTGAATTTTACGTGCGATCCCGGCCAATTTTAAGGTTTGCGCTCTACGGAGGCAAGCCTCCGATGTATATATCTGCGATTGCGGCGCACAAGTAAAGCCTTTTTCGTTTTAACGGAAGTTTTTTTGAAATTCAAAGCGTGGGCAGCCGTAAGGCATTGAAACTTCCCGTTTTTCTCATCCGGATTCAAGTTTCTTTCTCGATCTGACTAACAGTTTGTCTCTCAGTCTGGCTAACAGTTTGTTGACAAATTTGAAAATCAACTCCGGATTGTCAAGAAAAGCATTTACTTTTTTGATCGCGCCTATCCTTTCAAGTTCGTGTTCTTCTTCGGGTTTGTAAACGGCCGTACCCGTTGCGTGATTTATGCTGTTGCGCAAAACGCGCAGAGTTTGAAAATCGGGATACGGAATATATTTTTTTGTACAACTTGTAACGGCGCTCTCTTTCAGGAAGGTTACCGATTGTTGCAGGTATTTGTTGTCGCAGCACCATTGCACGAATTCGAGCAACCGGTTTTCTGCGTTGATAAAAGTCATTTTCCGCTCGATAATTCCGAAGATTATGTTTTTAAAGATTATGGATCGGGGATCGCTTGTCGCGTAGTCGTCGTTCTTGATTTTGTCGATCGCCGCAAGGAGTTTTTCAATGCACGATTCGATATTGGAAGATTTGCACAGCAAAACGGTACCGTAAAATTCGCGCGTCGCCGCAAAAAATTCCGTTCCTCCCGGTAACGCTTGGACGTTCAAGAGTTTTTTGATTTCCTGCGCGTTGCCTGTGGTGGCAAATGCATTCACCGCGTCGAGCAAATCGAACAGAGCGTCGAATTCTCGGGTATCGGACACCTCTTTCGTTTGGAAGTCGGAAAATGTGGAAAATTCAATATTCACCCCACCGTAGCGCAGAAATCGCGAAAGCAGTGTCAGCGCGGATATCGCGTTGCGATATCCGCCGGTGGTTTCTATGATCACGCTGTCTCCGCCGGACACCGGCAATACGAGATCAATGGTTTTCTGCAGCAGTTCGGTTATGGTGACTGCGTTTGGAATGTCTGCGGGTATGATTTCAATCTTCGGTATCTCCAACTCCGCGCACTCGCCGTCAACGGATGCCGTGTAACGCTCCAAAGCCGTCGATTTGGCGAAAGGCGTCACAAACGCGATGATTTTGTCGAGCTTTTCTCCGCGCGCGTTTAACTTTCGAATGGCGTATTTTGTCGGAGCTTCGTTTGTCTGCGCGCCGGAAACCGTAAAGCCCGCATCTGTTTGGTATTCACATTCCGGCTGATTGCCGTACTGCGAAAGAAACAAAATCATAGTCCGCACAGCACACCTCTCGCTCTATTCTCCCAAATACTCCAAATTTTTGACGGTGTTTATGGTGTTGTTGTTGGTTTGATCGACAAAATGCTGCCTTCGTCGTATTTCCTTTTTGAGTTCCTCCGCCAATTTGACATTTTTGGTGGTCTCGTCGTATATGTCTTGCATGCGTTCGCTGTATTTCTTGTAATTGTCCATATCCAATTGCGAAAGCGTGTGTACGTGTGCGGATGAATTTCGGATTTTTCTTATATTGTGATACGCATCGAAGAAACGCTTCAACGTTTCGCTTGCCTCGGCGTCAAACGGGACGTAATTGTCTCCCGGCGACCACGATGTGTACAATGTATGGTTTGTTGTTTTGCGAATGGATTTTAAATTCTTTTGATCCAACATTTCGGCCACCATGCTCACGATCGCCTCGTACAGCAGAATGACGCTGTGCAAGAATCGCCCGTGACGATAATGCCATCGGCTGAACGCAAACTGCAAAGCGACGGCATCGTCCTTGTAAGCGCCGAAGTCCTCAGCTATGCTTGAAAAAAGCATTTTGAATACGATCAGTTTGTCGCTGTGATTTATGAGGGATTGCGGACTGTTGAGGATTTCAACGATTTTCTTTACCGCGTTTTGAAAATCCGCGATGTTGTTTGCCGAGACGGACGTACCGAGCAAACGAAGCGCATCCGTCGTGTTTCCACCGAGTTCCGTCGCGAGTTCTCTTGTGAAATACGTATCGTTTTCCAGCAACCGGATCAGTTGATACGCGGTTCCGAAATTCTTGTATTCGTCCACCGCGCTCGCCAAGTCAACCATATCCACAAGCTGCGACATGTCAACCAATGGCGTTCTGTCCTGAAACAGCCCTTTCGCTTCGAACATGGCGTAGGGAATCATTTCGATCGTGACGTTGTTCTTGATTTGCTTGAGTATGCGCGAAACCAGCAACGCGTAAAACGGCAGGGAACGAAAAGAGTGCGATATGTCAAAGAAAACGGCGTCTCCGTCGCGAACGCAAGCGTCCACCGACTTCATCAGTTCGTTCATATTGTACATCTGCTCTTCCTGCGTAATGCCGTATTCCAAAACGCAGAAATCCGAATAGGCTTCGCCCATTTCCGTCTTTAAGATTTTGAGCGCGTCCTTCATTTCTTTTACGGATATGCGTTCACTTTTGGAACGATCATAATATTCCTTCAAGCGCCGGTAATACGCACCGTCTCTCTGCTTCGACACCGGCTTGAAGCCGGATCTTCCGGCCATGACTTCCTTGTAAAGCATGCTCCAATCGCTGCCTACGGTTCCGATGAGCAGCACTTTGTCGATTTTGAACAATTCCTGCATCGCGGGCATGATCAGATGCTTGGGCGTTTTGGTTTGCCTGTTCGTCGCGACGTCAAAATATATGGTGTCCCTGTATCCCCATTCGGTGGTATTTGGGTCTCGGCTTCCGTTGCCAAAGGAAGAGATCAATATGTTTGCCATTTCTTCTCCTGTTCCGCCCTTGAGGAAGTTCATTGTTCGGGGTCACGAAATCAAAGACTTCAATGCGCTTTCGTTGCAATCAGTATATCATTTGATTTTCGCGATTACAATTGATTTTTGGCTTTTCTTGCATGATCCTCATAAATATCCAAATGAATATTTATTGCGTTATTTATTGCTATATGCAAAACAACATGCTATTCTGTAAGAAATAGGTGTTGTCGTTGGCGCAAAGCGAATTCGCATCGTTCGCCGCGCATCCGTCAAACGGCGCACTCGCGGTCGAATTTTCTGACGCGCGGCAATATTGTTGGCCGGCGCTGCGATGTGCAAAGGAGGAATCGAATTGCCAAATCAAAAACCGATATTCGCGGTATACGACACGACCGGCATACAAAGCTACATATTCTCGAGCAACAAATTGAGCGAAAACGTCGGCGCGTCAAGGCTCGTTCGGCGCTTGTTTTACGACGACGAAGAGCAAAGCGCCGTGCGCGAGGGCGTACTTCCGTCGATTGTCCGGGAATTCGGCGGCAATACGGACTACGCGGAAAAGCCGGGCCGCGCTTTTTCGCTCGATTCTCCCGCCGAGATCATCTTTTACGGCGGCGGCAACGCCTATGTCGCGTATCGCGATCAAAAGACATTCCAAAAGGTCACGGAACGCTTTCTGCGCAAGGTCTACGAATGCACGCACAGCGTCGGCATTGCCGTCGCCGCGGTCGAAACCGAATTCGGAAATACGTATCAGGCGGATTACCGGCGCTTGAACGCGCGGCTCGCGCTGGCGAAAGGCGGCCTCAACCGTCCCGTTCCGGCAGGCAACCAAGCGATAACGCGGCAGTCAACGCGCACGGGCATGCCCGTCGTTGCGTTTGAAAAGCGCGACAGGGAAGGCGGGGAATGGCTCAGCCGCGAGCAGGTTCTGAAGCGCGAAGCGGACGAGAAACGCATGGAGTTTGACAAGCTGTGCGGCAAAGAAGAGAGTTTCATCGCGGTCGTGCATGCGGACGGAAACAATATGGGACGCGATATCAGCGCATTCATCGCGGACGCGGAAACATATGCGGACGCGGTACCGAAGATGCGGGGACTGTCGCTCGCGATCGACAAAGCTTTCGCGGACGCGCGCCGCGCGGCGAACGAAATGCTCGCGGAAAAGGATGTGCCGTATATCGAACTGATTACCGACGGCGACGATACGACCATCGTTCTTCCCGGGAAGTACGCGATCGCTTACGCCGCCGCGCTCCTGCGCGAAATCGAAAAACAGCCAAGCCCCTTCGGCGATGCGTCGAAGCTGACGGCTTGCGCGGGCGTCTCGATTTTTCACAGGCATTATCCCTTTTCGAGCGCGTATATGATCGCGGAAGACGCCTGTGCTTCGGCGAAAGGGCCGTCGCGGACCGAAACCGGATCCTATATTGACTTTCATTTGCATCAATCGGGTACGGTGCTCGATCTGAGCCGGCTCCGCGAGCGGCAATACACGCTGGACGGCGAGCCTTTGTACGCGCGCCCGTGGAAGATCTCCGGGGACGCAAACGATGTGCCGGATTTTTCGTGGTTTGAAACCATGCAGCGCGATTGGAAAAATAAGGGCAGCCAAGAATGGCCTCGCAGCCGTTTGAAGGGTTTGCGCAACGCGCTCGGCGCCGGCGTTGAAGCGGCAAAGCTCTATATCGAACAGTGCGCATCGCGCGGATATGTTCTGCCAAAGGATCGGGGCGCCGCTTCGCAGAACGACGACGCGTATTTGCGGCGGTATTACGATGTCTTGGAGCTCGCGGACGAATACGAGGAGGTGTAGGCGTGAAAAAACTTCTGATTGAACTAAAATCCGATTTGTGCTCGTTTGGCGGCAACGGCTTCGCGGGCGTCGTGGACATGGATTTGGAATTTGACACGGACGGTTTGCCGTTTTTGCCCACAAAACGGATGAAAGGCCTGCTTCGCGAATCCGCGCTTGACATTCTCGATTGCTGCGATGCCGACAAACACAAAGAGTACAAGGAGTCGTTCGACCTTGTTTTCGGCGTTGCGGGGCGCGAACATGCGGGCGCATTGATCCTCGACAACGGCAGATTGGCGAACGCTTCGCATGTTGACGACTGCACATCGCTCCGCACGCGCACCGCAATGGAAGACGGACAGGCAAAAGAGCACAGTCTGCGAACGATGCGCGTGGTCAACAGAGGGAGTATTTTTGAAGCCCGCATGGAATTCCCCGAAGAGCGCAGGGGTTTTATCGAACTGTGCTGCAAGGGTGTGCGGCATATGGGACTGAATCGCACGCGCGGATACGGTGAAGTGTGCTGCCGGATAGAAGAGCAAGCCGGCGACGAGAGTCACACGCTCGCATTCGCCCCCGTTGCCCTTGCGGACGGCACCGCGGCGCAGACGTTTGTCGTTACGCTCGACGAGCCTGTGATCGTCGCGGATCGGTCGGGAAAACCGCATGAATGCGAAAGCTATCTGCCCGGCAACCTGTTGTACGGTTGCTTTGCGTCGCGCTGGATCGACAAGCACGGCGCGGATGCGGATTTCAGGCGCATATTTCTCAAGGGTGCGGTAAAATTTTCGGCGGCGTTTCCGGTTGACGAAGACGGGGTCGTCTATCGCCCCGCTCCGATAACGCTGAAGACCGACAAGGAGAAGAAGCGCATCGCCGACGGAAGTGCGAACACCGAATTCTGCAAGCCCTTGGGCGGTTTCGTCTGCGGCGACACGGCTTACAAGGTCAGCCACGATATCTTTGCGCACCACGCAAGACCGAACGACAAATCGATCGGCCACGCGACCGACGCGCAAGGGCAGTTCTACGGCTACAAAGCCCTGTCGCGCAGACAGGCCTTCGCCTGCCGGATCATCGGCGGCAAAGAAGATCTGGAAAAATTGGAAAAAATCGCACCGCAAGCCCTTCGGCTGGGTCGTTCGCGCACGGCGCAATACGGCGCAGCAACGCTTGCCGCGGCGGAATCGTGCGCAGCGCAGCGCGTTTCAATACCCGCGGGCGCAGCGTTCCGCGCGGTTGTGCAGACGCCGCTGATACTCGCGGACGCGAAAGACGGCGCCATCAGGCCGGATGTGAAGCTCCTTGCGGACGCGATTAACGATACCGCGCCGGGCGCGAAAATCACATCCGCATCGATCTCCGAAACCGTCGCGGCGGGATACAACGCGAAGTGGAGGCTTCCGCGCCCGCAGATGCGCGCCGTCGCGGAAGGCAGCGTCGTCGTGTTTGAAAACACGGGCGGTGAGCTGTCGCTTGAAGCGCTGCGGCATTTCGGTCTGCGAACGGGCGAGGGCTTCGGCGAGGTGCTGTTTGAGGCGATTCCGGAGAATGGCGAGCGAAAACTCCACTCCAAATCGCTTGCTCGCACGGGCGTAGCGCGATCGACGGCCAATGCGCGCAAACAAGAACTGAAATCCGCCGCGATGCGATATGCCAAAGGCAAAGCATATGGCAATTCCGCGGCTTCGCGCATGCTCGGGATGTTGCGGAAGTCGAGCGATTTCGCCGGATTCGCCTTGGAACTAAACGGGTTTGAACAGCCCAAGGCCAAAACGGAGGCGGTGCTGCTGTGCATAGGCCGGGAGAACAGACTCGCGGTGCAGACCGGGGATTTCAGGAGTTTCTTTGAAACCAAGGCCAGAAATATCAGCAGCATCAACAACGCAGAGGGCTTTGACGAATATAAAATCTGGCTTGAGGCGGTGCTGACGCAGGTAAAGTACAACAATCGAGACGGCAAGGGAGGATGCGGATGATGCAGAATGAAAACACGAATCCGATTACAAAGCGCATTGTCGTTAAGGCGCGTATGGAGCTTGCCGTGCCCGCACTGATCGGCAGCGGAGAGGGAGAGAACACCGACAGCGACATCATGCGCGCGGCCGACGGGCGGGCCTTTCTGCCGGGCACTTCGATCGCGGGCGCGCTGCGCGATTTGTTCGATGCGGAAAACGAGCGCGATTTGTTGTTCGGCAGCCTCGAAAGCGGAAGGATGAGCCCGCTCTGGGTGCTCGATTCGGATTTTTATGCCGTGCGCGGCGGTCAAAAAGCGGACGCGGAAATTATAGAGATCGACGGCGTCGCGCTCAACGACGCGGACAGGTTCAACAAGACCGCGAAACCGCAGGCGAAGTACGATTCCGAAGCGGTGGATGCCGGGGCTCTGTTTGATTTGCGGCTTATGCTGGTTGTGCGCGAGAACGATGCCGCCGAAAGCCTCATCGAATTGTTCGATGAACTCGTTCTCGCGCTTCTGCACGGCGAAGTCCGCGTCGGCGCGAAGCGGAACCGAGGCTTCGGGCGGACGGTTTGCAAAGGCGTATGCGGCAGAGTGTTTTCCAAAGAAGACAGCACGCTCATCGAGTGCCTTGACTTCGACTGGAACAATACGGAGCTTCCCGTGTACACACCGGAAAAGGAGGAAAAGGCGAAAGATACGGACGACGGCAGGTATGCGGTTATGGAAAAGCCATTGCGGCTCAACGGCAGCGTCATGATCCGCGATTTCAAGAATTTGCGCGGCAAAGAGCAGTACGCGCATATGAGCGCAAACGGAAAGCCGGCGATATTCGGCACTTCGTGGGCGGGGGCGTTCAAAAGCTGTCTGCTCAAGTGGTTGCCCGAAAAAAAAGACCTCATTGACGAAATGTTCGGATGTCAATACAAGGACGACGGAGGAAAAACCGTGACAAAACCGTCAAAGCTTATGTTTGACGCTTCCATATTGGAAGCGGAGGATAAGAACGTCGAGGGATACAGGCAGGTCGTGCGCGTCAAAATCGACCGCTTCACGGGAGGGGCCTCCGATGGCGCGCTCTTCACCTCGCGCCCGTGGTTCGGAGGCACGACGCGGCTTCGCATACGCTATCCCGCCGGACGAGACGATTTTGAGAAGCTGCTTGACTTTGCCATAGACGCGCTCGACAAAGGAATGCTCACGATCGGCGGCGAAACGGCAATCGGGCGCGGCGTGTTTGAACTTGCGGAGGTGCAAAATGGTTGATATCCAAAAGAGCTTCGGCGGCGACATCGCTTGGGCCTATGCCGTGTTTTACGATTCCGTCCGAGTTGGATACTGGAACGGCGCAAAGCTCCGGTTTCACGGCATCGAATTCGACGAGGGCAACGTGCAAGAACTGCGCGTGTTTGACGCGAACCGGGAATTGCGTTATGTTCGGCTTCCCGACGATACGCTTGCCGAACGTTGCCTTGACGACACGGGCAAGACGCCGGACGCTTCGGATCTGTATTATGCGGTCTACGGCGAAAAAAACACTCCGGCGGGAGTTTGGACGATACGCACGGAAGCACGCGGCGGCGAACTCGCAATCCCGGCGATTCTCGATGAAAAACGCAGCGATCTTTTTTTGAAGGTGCGAAATTACTTCCAATGGAATGAGGTTCCCGTTGGCAGGGCCTCGGAAACCGGGAATGCGGATGACGGCGACATCAAGCCGAACGTCGGTGCGTTGTCGTTCAGGGATTATCGGTTCGTTGGATTTTTTACCGACGGCAAGGGGAAAACGGAGGTAAAAATCAATGCCTGATTACAAGCGGACAGAAGATACATATGTAAATCCGTACAATTTTGTTTCGATCGGCGACGAGGTCCGGCGCTCCGGCGTCGAATATGGCGAACTGACGGGCATATTGTCCTGCACGCTCGAGACATTGACGCCGCTTTTCGTTCCGAACACGACGAAGGATTGGGGCGGTGGCAACGGCGTCGCTGCGCACGCATACGATTTTTACAGCCATGAAGACATGTCGCAAGTTGGGGCGTTTCCGGTCGAGCATTTTCCGCGCCCGATCATCCCCGGTTCCGCGCTGCGCGGCGCGATACGCGCGGCTTATGAAGCGGTCACAAACAGCTGCCTTTCGACTTCGGACGATGAAAACGTTCTGTACCGGAGAACGCCGGTTCCCAAGACGGAATACGGAATCATTTGCAGGGACGGCGATGCGCGCGTCCTGTTCAAAGCGGAAAAAGAGGGATGGCCCGTCGACCGGCGCGGCGATCATCAAACCGGCGAGCCGATAGGCGACGGCTACTATTTGCGCGGCGAGGACTTCAATCGCAAAAACAACGACGCAATTATGAGATTCGAATGCAACGGCAACACAAGAATAGAAATAACCAGATTCGATGAGGAAGACGCGAATTGGAAGCGCCTCTACGAAGTCTGGCGGCTGTATCAGCAGCGCGACGGCAACCCCAAGGGCGTAAATCAAAAAAAGGGCCACAGCGGTTACAAAGGCTTTTTTGACGCCGAGAACATCCCCGTATTTTACAGCAACATCGGCGGCGTTTATTATATGTCGCCCGCGTGCATCACCAAAGAAGTGTTTTCGCACACTGTGAAATCGCTGCTCGCGTCGCAAGGGCGGCATCAGCCCTGTGATAATGGCGAGGAATTATGTCCCGCATGCCGGCTTTTCGGCATGGTCGGCGACGAGGACAAGGGCGGGTCGCGTTCGTCGCGCCTCGCGTTCCGCGACGCCGTGCCGGCCGAGGAAGCGGCGGACTATTCGACTTGGTATGAAAACAGGCGAATCCTTCCCATATTGAGCGGACCGAAGGTTTCCGCGACGGAGTTCTACATGGTCGACATCCCCGGCGCCGCGTATTTCAACTACGATTACGAGGTTCACTATTTTAGAGGGCAGGCAGTGCGCACACGGATTGAAAACCCGCAGCTTCGCGGCCGCAAATTCTATTGGCACAGGAACAGTGTCGTTGAGGATAGAACAAATACATTTTTGGCACAGCGAACGGAGATTCGCCCCGTCAAAAATGGAAAAAAATTCAAATTTCGGATCGCGTTCGAGCGGATCTCGCGCGATGAGCTGGGCCAATTGATCTACACGCTCACCTTCGGCGACCGCGCCGCGTCGAACGCGCACAAGCTTGGCCACGGCAAGCCTGTGGGCTACGGCAGTGTGAGAATTGCCGTCGACGGGCTTTCGCTGTTTTCGGTGGATTCCGAAACGCTTTCAATTTCGACAGAACAAAAAAGCGCCTCGGACTATGCCTGGACGCCGGATGACAGCGTCGCAATTCGCGAATATCTCAAGATGACCGATTTTAAAAACGCGCCGCAAAATGTGCGGTATCCGCTTGGCGACAAGGGCGGGGACAACGACAAAAGTACATACGCTTGGTTCGGAATCAACAAGGAAAAGCGGCTCAACGCCCTTAAGCCTTCGTTTAACGACGCGCTTCCAAAGCCGCTCGACAAAGAGATTTTTGTGTACGGCTACGAAGCGAGAGGCGGAAACAAGACCGGAAACAAGACGGGAAACAAGACCGGCGACAGGACGGGAAACAGAGCTCCGTTTGTCGAGGCAACGGCTCCCGAACCGGATCCCGCGTTCAATACCGCAACAACCGCCGAATCCGGATCGGCATCCGATCATGCGGCGGCGCCGAAGGGCGAGACGATCGGTTCTTTGCACCCCGAGTTTGCGAAGCTGTTTGCGCGTTCCGACGGCGCATCGATTGAAAGCGTCAAGGCGGAAAACGCGCCGGCAGGGTCTCCGCTACGAGATTTTACGGAAAAAGATGTTAAATCCGCGATCAAACTATGCCGAAATCGCGCAATGGCTAAGGATCATTATCGCATACTCATGGGCGTTCGCGCCGTGAAAGAAACGGATGCGGACTATCGCAAATGGCAACCGTACTTTAAAAAAGCGGGGGAAGCATTGAAAGAGATACGGGTTTTTTATGAACCTTGACGTGACGTTTGGAATATCCGCATACAAATGAGAAACTGCACGCATAAATCCGTTTTTAAATCAGAAAGGACCGCCCATGCGACAAATCGATTTGATTCTCGAATCCTGCGACACGCGAAATCTGCATCCGCAGTTGTGCGTGAAGTTGCACGGCGCGCTGATGCGCGGCATGTCGGCAAAGGTCGCGGAAGGATTTCACGGAAAGGCGCCGCGCCCGTACAGCCTCTTTGTTGTGACGCGCGACGACGATACATGCATGCGCGTTTCGGCTCTTTCGGAAGCGGCGGACCCGATCTTGGATGTGGCCATGCGCGTGAAGGAATTCACCGTATCGGGCCTTTGCGCACCGGTCAAGGTACTCGGAAGGACGGAGCATCCCGCCGTAAGTGCGGAAAAACTGCTGAAAATGCCGCCGTTGCGCGACTTCGGTTTGGAATTGGCGTCGCCGGCCGTGTACAAACATGGCAACGCTTACCGAAACATGTTTTCCATGGAAGCGCTTTTGCTTACGGTGGCGGAAAAGTTCAATGCCTTCGAAGGCTGTTGCATGGACAAGCCGCGCATCCAAAAAGCCGTTGAGAGCATCCGTTATCGGAATTTCGCGCTTCGCGGCGCCACATACGAAATAAAGCATTCGGTGATGCTTCCCGCCTGCATCGGAAAGCTGGAAGCGGCGACGGACGGCCCGGCCGACGAGATCGCGGATTTGAGTCTGCTTCTGCGTTACGCGACATACGCCGGCCTCGGCGCGCGGACGGCGCTCGGCATGGGCGGGATATTGCTGAGAGAGAATAAGAATCCGTGAACAGAACAACCGACCTCCGGATCGCCAAGCTTGCTGGCATGCGCCCGGTACCCGTGCCGAAGAAGCTCCGGATAGACCCCTCTGCGCAAGCGAGTTTCCATGCCCGGTCCCATGACGCCGCCTATCCCTGAATCCTGTCCAGCGCTCTGTCCTCCATCCATTGCATCACATGATTCGCCGCGAAAGCGCAGAGCGAGGACAGCACCACTCCCCAAGCCACTTGGTTGTAATTTTTCATGGACAGGCCGTTGAATATCAGCTCACCCAGACCTCCGGCGCCGATGAGGGCGGCCAGCGTCGCGCCCGCCACCGTGGAGGACAGGGCAAGCTTGACGCCGTTCAGCATCAGTGGCAGCGCCAACGGCGCCTTTACGGAGCAGTAAGTCTGCCACCCGTCCAAGCCGATGGCGTCGGCCGCTTCCAGCACGGATTGGTCTATGGTTTCAAAGGCCGAGCAGATGCTCTTGGTCAGGATGAATTGGTTGTAGAGCACCATGGTGACGATGGCCGTGGTCTTTCCCAGCCCCGTGATGGGTATCAGGATTGAAAACAGCGCCAAAGTGGGTATGGCGTACACGGTGTTGCAAAGCACGTTCACCGGAAGCGCGAATTCCTTGCGGCGGTACATCAGCATGGCCGCGGCGAACGCTATGGCAAAGGCTATTCCCACTGCCGCGGCCGACATCCACATGTGCTCGGCCAGAAGCCCCAGCAGTTTGTCGTAATGCTTTGTCATGTAACGGATCATGTCTCTGTCTCGCCTTGTTCCAAATTATGCCGTCCCGCAATTCGAAAAATCGCTGCGGTCGAAAAAGCGTTCGCAAGTCTCGCCTTGTTCCGAATTATGCCGTCCCGCAATCCTTCTCGGATCGCGCGGCCACGCCGCGGTAGCTGTCGAATGTCAGCTCTCCCACCGGACCGCCTTCCGCGTCGATCACCATTAGGCGTGACTGACCGGAACGGATAAGAGTCTGCAGCGCGTCGCCCATAGTGGCGTCCCGGTCTATCTTCGGTGCGGAACTCCTTGGATCGCCGCCGGCACGCCCCAAATCGTCCATGCATTCGCTCACCCGCAGCGCTCGCAGCGCCTCATAGAAATCGTCCGAGGACACGAACCTGCGCACGAACTCGTTGGCCGGCTTGAGCAGTATGTTGTAGGCTGTGTCGGCCTGCCGGATTTCCCCCTTGTCCATGACGACGATCTTATGCCCCAACTTCAACGCTTCGCGGATGCTGTGGGTCACGAAGACGATGGTGATCTTCAGCCGGGTCTGCAGCGCCAGCAATTCGTCTTGCAATTCTTCCCTCGTTATCGCGTCTATGGCGCCAAAGGGTTCATCCATCAATATAACCGAAGGGTTGACGGCCAGCGCTCGGGCCAGGCCAACGCGCTGCTGCTGTCCGCCGGACAACTTTCGGACCGAGCGCATGCGGCACTCCGGATCAAGGCGCACCAACGCCATCAGCTCATCCACCCTTTTGTCGATGCGCCCTTTGTCCCACTTCAAGATGTGGGGCAGCGTGGCGATGTTCCTCTCCACGGTCCAGTGGGGAAACAGTCCCGACTGCTGTATCACATAGCCGATTTGGCGGCGCAGCGCCACCACGGGCAGCGTCGCCACGTCTTTGCCGAAGTATTCCACCCGTCCCTGCGTGCAGTCGTATATCCTGTTGATCAGTTTGAGCAGGGTGGTCTTCCCCGAGCCCGACGTACCCAGGACGGTCACGATGGAGCCTTCTTCGATGCGCAGATTCACGTCCTTCGCCGCTTCGACGCCGCTTCCCGGGAATGTCTTGTGGACGTGTATGAATTCTATCGCTGTTTTTGCCATGTCCGTAAAGATCCTCTCGCAAGCGCATCGACGGTTTCGTTCCGTTTGGCGGCATATCCGCGCCGTGTCCGGCCGGCTGTCGTCAGGCGGAGATTTTGCGCAGCGCGCGTCGCCGCATCGCGGCGATGAAGGCGTCCGCCGCTATGGCGATGGCCGCCGCGGTCAGAGCGCCCGCCAGCATGACGCCTTGCTTATTCTGTGAAAGACCCGAGACGATGAGAGTCCCCAAGCCTCCGGCTCCCACGTAGGCGGCTATCGTCGTGCCGGCTATCAGGCTCACCGTGGTGATCCGCAGCCCGTCCAGCAGGGTGGGCAGCGCCAGCGGCAGTTCCACTTCAATGAGCGTTTGCAATCTGCCCATGCCCATGGCGGCGGCCGACTCCACCACAGATGGCGCCACGGAGCGCAGACCCGCTATGGCGCTCATCAGCAGCGGCGGCACAGACATGATGACCAAGGCTATGATCGCCGGCGTCTGCCCCAGCCCCGTGATGGGTATCAGCACGAGGAATATGGCTATGCCGGGGATGATGCGGATCATTCCGGTTACATTTTGCAAAGGCAGCGTTAGGCGTCCGCACTTCGCGCCCAAGTAGCCCAGGGGCGCCGCCACCGCAACGCAGATCAGAAGCGATATGGCGTCTATGGTCAAATGCGCCAACAGCGCATCGACATATTGTTCCCGGTGACTTTCAATGTAGGCCAATGCCTCCGGCATGTCAAACGCCTCCTTGCCGTCCTTCCCCTTTTGAGCGCTGTCGGAATTTCAGCTGAATTTCAATGCAATGGCCATTGCCGCGCCGGGCTCGGCAGACGGGCCGCGTTCACACGGCGCGGCACGCGTCCTCGCTCCCGCCCGCATATCCGTCCCTGCGTCTCATGGCCAAGGCGGACTTGCCGCAGACGGCCCGGCAGACACCGCAGCCTATGCACCGCTCAGCGTCCACATGCGCCGCCTTTCCGCTCACGGACAGCGCTCCCGTCGGACATCTCTTCACACAGACGCCGCAGCCAATGCAAGTCTCTTCCACCGTTGCCACATATGGCGCGTTCACGTATTCCGCCGCCGCGTCCAAACCCTCGGCCCGGTAGGCTTCAATGCCTCGTATCGCCCAACAGCAGCAGCCGCAGCAGTTGCAGAAGGCGTCTCCCTCAAAATTATGCACCAGCCCCGCCGCGTCCGAGCGCCGCATCACCTCTATGGCTTCCTCGCGGGTGAGCAAGCGCGCGTGGCCCCTGTCCGCATTGGTGTTCAACAGGGATGCGGGGAAGTGCAGACAGACGTCCGTCGGATGGCCGCCGGGGTTTTCCCGGTATATGCGGCAGTCGCATTCTTGGAGGAAAAAATTCCCTTTTGCCTTCTCTATCTCTTGTAGCGCCTGTTCGATGGGCAGGGCGTTGACCACGGACATATTGTGACCTGCCTTTCGCCGGGGCAAGACCCATCGGCGAATGTCCTGCTCATAGCACAGCACCGCCTGCTTGACTTCATCCGGCAGCGCGCGCCATCTAACGCGCTCCCCTCGCATGAAGCAGTCGATCCTGCGGTGGAACGTCCCCAAGCGGTATCCTTCCACCCCGCCTTCGGCATCGCCCACCTTGTCTATGACGCCGTGTCTGAATGCCAAACTCACCGCCGGGGTTTTGAATTTGGAGACGTCTATGCGTCCATCGTCGCCGGCCGCATTCACGAAAGCCCAATCCGCGCCCGTCATGAAATGGTCGGCGAACGCCCAAAGGCTTTCATCCACCTTGAATTTCCCCTTGAGCTCGTCCATTTTCGCCTCCACCAGTTCCGGCGCCTCAAGCAGAAGCTCCGCCGCCACGCTTAGCGCCGCATCGGAGACTCCCTTGGGGCAGCGGTCCCCTCCTTGAGGATTCAGCGCATTGCAGTGGCAATGCCCCAGCCTGTCCCGGAAGTTTTCTTGCAGCTTGGCGGCCAATTCCCCGGTGGGGATGCGGTTGCCGTCCCCTTCCATGCGGCCATATTCCAGTGAGCAAAGGACCAGCGCGGCCTGTATGACGGCGCACCTGTTCCCCACGTGTGAACCGCAGGCGTGGACCGCGCCTATGCGCAGCAACCCTTCGTTGAGCCCGCGCCCCGCGACGAAGGCCAGCGCACGCAGGGCCGCTTCCCCGCAGTTGCCGGTTTCGGCCAGCGATGCGTCATAAAGTTCTATCGCCCGGGCAACAGTCCGTGTCCCGCCGCCATCATTTTTCATCCCATGCCCTCATTTCACCGCCGCAGTCTCAGTCGCCGAACATCACCGTATAGAGGTCTCGTAGAATTCCTTTGCCACGTCCTCATAGTCTCCTCCGTCTATGTCCACCTTGGATATCAGAGAGATGATGACCTCGTTGTCCACCGCCTTCGAAACCTTGTTCAGTATCTCGTCGATGCCGGGGTTTCCGTCCAAGGCGTCCTGCCTGATGACAGGCGCCAAGTAATAGGGCGGCCATACTTTTATGTCTTCCTCCACCACGGTGAATTTCGGATCCAACAGCTGCGGCTCGGTGGTCAGACCCGGTATCACCTGCACCTCGCCGCTTTCCAGCGCCGCGTATTTCAAACCCGCGTCGATCTGTATGATTTCCTTGAAATCGAAATCCCCATACAGGCGGTTCATGGCGATGAGATTGTCTTCTCTTTCGCTCCAGCCCTGAAAATCCGCCAATGTCAGTTCCGGCGCAACCTTGTTCAAATCGGAGAGCGTTTTGATGCCCAAACTGTCGGCCACGCTCTTCAACGTTACGATGCATGTGGAGTCGTTCAATTGCGACGACTCTAACCACACCAGGTCAAAATCTTCCTTATACCGGTCCTTAACCCTGTCATACACCGCGTCGGGATCCGTCAAGGCCGGTTCTTGAAGAACGTTTATGAGTCCCGTTCCCGTGTATTCCGGGTAGACGTCCACCTCTCCCGCCAATATGGCCTCGTGCAGCGTGGGTACTCCGAATATGCGCTCCACCTTGTAGCCCGCGTCTTCCAATGCCAGCGCGTAGAGTTCGGACATGAGGAAGGCCTCTGTGAACCCCTTGCCTCCCAGTTTGATCACGTTTTCCGATTTCGACCCGCAGCCCGGCGCCAAAAAGGCCAGCGCCGAGAGCAGCAGCAATAGGAGCGACGTCCTGAGCATTCCAAGCATTTTCATTTTCTTCATGATGGCAATCCTTTCTCAAATCACAAACTTTTAGACGGATTTACGTTCGGCGCCGGTTCACGGCCATCAGCCGGCGGTTGCGGATGGCCGCCCGGGAATCAGGTCTCGTAGATCATGTCGTGGATCGTTCCCGCCACGCAGACGATCCCCGAATCAAAGACGCAATGGAACGCCTCCTCAGGTTCTCCCTTGGATCTGTGCTCCTCGTACAGAGGATAAAAGAGGTCGGAGCACATGATGCTTCCGAGGGCGTTCTCCATCTCCCGCTGCACGCGGCGGGCGCGCTCAGGGAGCCTGTGAGCGCCCGCCTTGCCGCCGAACAGATAAGCGACGAATATGAGCGCGGATTCGCCGATTCCGCACCGTCCATCCACAGCCGCTCCTCCGGCGAAGACGCCGGCCGCCTTTATGACGTCTTGCGGCAGGGGACAGTCGAACAGATCGGCCAGCGCGCGGATCGAAGCCTCCGAACAGGCATACCCCTGCGCCCGGTAATGTTCTATGCGCCGTGCCGCGCCCTTCACGGTCTCCTCCCTCGTCATGTGCGTCAGCCTCCTTGCGTTCCCTGTGCGGCGAGCGGGCGATCCCGAGGGCGTCCGTCTCCCCGTGCGGCGAGCGGACGATCCCGAGGCGTCCGTCTCCCCGTGCGGCGAGCGACCCAAAGGGCGTCCGTCTCCCCGTGCGGCGAGCGACCGATCCCGAGGGTACCCGTCTCCGCTCCACGCGGCAACCCTTTTTTATGGCAAGGGTTGCTAAGTTAACATATATGTTTTACAGGAATAATCATAACACATAGTATTTTACCTTGTCAACTATGTTTATTGTTCCATTTTGTTCCATTTATAGGTTTTGTATTTTGAGTTTTGCGGCAAAAATGAAAAAAACGGCCGCAACCGTTGCAAGGAAAAGGTTTACGCCCGCTCCCGGCCGCGACCTCCCGGCGGGTTTCGGCGCGCCCGCTTCCGTATCCGCCCGCTCCCGGCCCGCGCCCGCCCGCTCCATCTCGCTCCCGCGCCCAACCCTCGGTAGGCGCCCAACCTACCGCCGCGCCGTTCGCCAGTACGCCGGCGTCAGCAGGATGAGAATGGTGAAAAATTCCAATCTCCCCACGATCATCAGAAAGGAGAGAAAGAGCCGCGCGGGCCTTGAAAATATGGCGTAGTTTGCCGTGTAATCCAGCTCCCCGAAGCCCACGCCCACGTTGGACAGCATCGTCGCGACCGCGCTGAACGCGGTCGTCATGTCCTTGCCGTCGAGCGACAGGATCAGCGCGCCCGCGAAAAGCAGCAGGAAATACATGAGTATGAACGCGGTTATGTTCGACACGTTTTCGGCGGAAACGGGCTTGTTCGCGAGCTTTACGGCCACGACGGAGCGCGGGTGCAG
>JAISMX010000112.1 GCA_031276515.1 Eubacteriales Family XIII. Incertae Sedis bacterium
CCGAAGCTTTGCTTCGGTAGGCAAAACGGACAGCGAAGGGAGCGAAGCGACCGGAGGAATGCGGCTCCGCCGCATGTTGCCGGAACCCTTGAATACTGCGAGTATTCGCGGAACCCGGCGCCTCGCCGGGACACAAAATTGCTACGCTGACTGCACACTTTATTTTTGAACTGTTCCTTACGGACAACGCGCGCGCGGCATTCGTCTTCTTGCCCGTTTTCGATTCATTTCCGCGACGAAAACGCGGCGGCCAATGTGTGCAGTATAGCAAAAAAATCGCGGCGACGCAATTGGAACCATAAAAAAGCCTTTACAATTCGGCAAAAATTAAGTAGGATATACATAAATTCAAGTTTATATCAAGTTTGTATTCAACAAAGGAGATACGTGCCATGAGAAAAACGTTGATTTGCGTCACGGTATTGTTGGCGATTTTATTCCCGGTCGCAAGCATGGCCGCCACGGATGAGCAGGTGAAAGCCGCGGACGCTTTGCACGCTTTCGGCCTGTTTCAAGGTGTGGGTACGGATGTGTACGGCAAACCGATCTACAACTTGGACGGCAAACTCACGAGATCTGAGGGAGTCGCGATGTTCGTGCGCCTGTTGGGCGAAGAAGCCAACGCGCTTCGGGAAGACGTGAGCGCATTGCCCTTCAAGGATGTCCCGTCGTGGGCCAAGCCTTATGTCGCGTTTGCGTACAGAAACGGCCTTGTGAAGGGTTTTTCCGCCGACGTGTTCGGCGGCCATAACGAAATGACCGCGGCACAGTATCTCACCCTCATAGCGAGGGCCCTCGGTTACAGGGACGGCGTTGATTTTACCTACGAGAACGTGTGGTATTTGACGGACGGTTTGCGCATAAGCGACGGAAGGTTCGACGATTTAAAGGATGCCTTGACGCGCGGAGACGTCACCGAAGTTTCGTTGCGCGCCCTATACGCGAACGAAAGGGATGCGGAGATCACTTTGCTCGAGCAATTGGTCCGAAAAGGAGCGGTGAAGCTCGATGGCGCCGGACAAGAATTGCCGCAGCCAGAAGACCCGGCAAAGAACCCGGCGGAGGTTTTCGCGAAAAAAGTATTTGAGCTCACGAACAAAGAGCGGACGGCCGCGGGCTTGGCGCCCTTGGCGTGGAACGACAAGTTGTTTGAGGCGGCGCAAATCCGCGCCAATGAAATCACGAAGCAATTCAGCCACACAAGGCCGAACGGGTCCGGATATCACACGGCTTTATCGGACGTCGGAATAACGGGAAGCGCCATGAGCGGGGAGAATATCGCGGCCGGACAAAGAACTCCGGAAGAAGTCATAAACGGCTGGATGGACTCTCCGGGACACAAGGCGAATATATTGAGAGACGGCTTCGACGGATTCGCGGCCGGCGTCGCTTACACAGACAAATATTATTGGGTGCAGTTATTCATAAAAGAATCCTGGTAAGCGGCCCCGCCTGAAACGGCGGCGGGGGCCGCCGCCGCGCCGCTCCCGCCCGGCCGCGACCGCAATGCCGGCCGCGAACCGAGTTCCGGGCGCAATCCGCCCATCCGCCGCCGGCCAAAACCTCGGGACCGCCGCTTTCCGTGCGCCGGCCCCGCTATTTTAGAACCGACCGCAAGATGGAGAGCCCTTCCTCTATTTCTTCCTCGCCGATGTTCAGCGGCGGCAGCAGACGCAGCCTGTCCTTGGCCGTCAGAATCAAAAGCCCCCGTTCCGCGCAGGCGGCCACGACCTCCTTCGCGTTTTTGCCCTCCAAGGCGACGCCCATCATGAGCCCGAGTCCGCCGACGGACTTGACGGCCGGCATCCGCGCGAGCGCGTCCGCGATGCGGGCGGCCTTGCGGCAAACCTCCGCCAGAAAGGCCTCGTCGATGCGATCCAGGATCACGAGACCGCCGGCGCAGGCGACGGGGTTGCCGCCGAAGGTTGAGCCATGCTCGCCCGCGCCGAGCACCGCGCCGCATTTTTCGCCGAACAATATGGCGCCGATGGGCAGACCGCCGCCCAGCGCCTTGGCTGCGGTCACGATGTCCGGCTTCACGCCGAAATATTCATATGCGAAAAATTTTCCCGTTCTTCCAATCCCCGTCTGAACCTCGTCGACGATGAACAGGATGTCGCGCTCCGCGCAGATCGCCGCGATTTCGCGCACAAAGGCCTCATCGAGCGCCACGACGCCGCCCTCGCCCTGCACCGTTTCGATGATGACGGCGCAGGTGTTCTCCGTGACCGCCCCGCGCAGTTTCTCCGCGTCGCCCGCGGGTACGTAGACGAAGCCTTCGAGGAAGGGAGCGAAGAACTTGTGAAAGGAATTCTGACCCGTGGCCGACACCGTCGCCATCGTCCTGCCGTGGAAGGAATTTTCAAGCGTGATGATCTCCGGGCGCTCGATGCCGCGCTTTTCGAGGGCGTATTTGCGCGCGGCTTTGATGGCGCCCTCGTTGGCCTCCGCGCCGGAATTGCAGAAAAACACCTTGGAAAGCCCCGTCCGCTCCGTCAGGCGCTTCGCGAGCAGCGCGCAGGGCTCCGTGTAATAGAGGTTGGACGCGTGCTGCAGCGTGGCGGCCTGCCGGCCGACGGCCTCCGCCCACTGCGGATCGCAGTAGCCGAGCGCGTTGACGCCGATGCCGGACGTAAAATCTATGTAGCGCTTGCCGTCCTCGGAACGGCAGACCGCGCCGCGGCCCCATACGATGCTCACATCGCTGCGCGCGTAAGTTCCGAGTATTGCCTCTTGATCCAGTTTCTTTAATTCTTCGTGTTTCATATCTCCTCCGTTCCGCCGCGCGGACGCCGGGCAATCCCCTTCCCCCGCCGGCTCATCTCACGTTATCCTCTCACAAAGCGCGTGCCTCCCCCGCCGGCGCCGGTCGTCTGCGACAAAGCCCGCAGCAGCGCGTGCGGAACGCGCCCGTCGACGATGCGCGCCTCGGCCGGCCCGTCCGCTTCCTCGACGGCGGCGGCGCAGCACAAAATCTTGGGTATCATGCCGCCGCGAACGACGCCGCGCGCGATGAGCTCCCGCGCCTCGCCGGCGCGCAGGGTTTCGATCAGGCTGCTCTCGTCGTTCAGGTCGGTGAACACGCCCCTGACGTCGGTCATCAGGATCAGCTTGTCCGCGCGCAGCGCGCCCGCGAGCGCGGCGGCGGCGGTATCGGCGTTGACGTTGAAAAGCTCGCCCCGGTCGTCGACGCCGACGGTGGCGACCACGGGGAGGAAGCCCGCCG
>JAISMX010000076.1 GCA_031276515.1 Eubacteriales Family XIII. Incertae Sedis bacterium
CGTGTGAGGAGGAAACGGGAATGAGCGAAACAAAGAGGCTTCTTTTTGAAATCGAGGGTGCGCCGCGCCGACAGGGGCTGTTCAAAAAACTGCGCAGTTACGTGGGCGTTTTCGATTCCGGCATTCGCGTCGAGCTGGCCGGCGGCGTGCTCGATTGCGCCTTGGAGGACATCTTCGACGTTTACGTCAAGGAGCCGGTGACCCCGGGCGTGAACGCCCGAACCGCGGTAATCGAGTTTTACAGAGAGGGCAAGCCGCAGTTTCTCGAGCTTGGGAATGAGACCTTTCCCGGTTTGGCCGAAAAAACGGAGCATGTTCTGAAAAACGAATGGTCGCATCTTTTGCAAAAGCGAGATTATCCGGAAACCGTGAAATGGTTTGTGGCTTGTTGCGCGGTGGTGTACATCGCCTCGGAGCAGAATCCGCATATCTTCGGCAGCGCGTACAAAAATCCGGAAACCGCCGAAAGCCAGCGTGAGGTGCTGCGAAACAGCTGGGGCTTCGACGACGCCTCCGATTTGAGACGGATGCTTCCCAAGCTGATGAACGGTCGCTCCGTGGCGCAGTGGAGGGCGTTTGCGGCCGAACCGGACGCATTGGACGCGGACGAACGGGCGCTGTACGACGCGATCCTAACGGCGGGCGGAGAAATTTGCTTTTGGGCCTGGGATTGGCAGCGTTTGATCTTCATTTCGTCACTGGGATACTTATGCGAATGGCTTTCCTATGAGGAATCGCTGAGCTGGTGCCTTTCGGCGGGGCAAAAGCTCCGGGGCCTGTTTCGAAGCTGGGACGAATTTATGCGTTGCTATTTGTTGGGCTATTGCTTTTGGGCGGGGGAGGATCCGGCCGACGGCGACGGCGAAACGGCGGCCAGGCGGCGGATTTACGAACACTACAAAAGGCTGCCCCAAAACCCCTGGTCGGTGGCCTGGGATGCATCGCTGCGGCGCGAGTGGACCGACGCTTCCGACGTGATCAATGAAGCGCGGATGAAGCTTCCGGCGGATTTCGCGTTTTTGCCGGAGATGTACGCAGACGGACACTTCCCCGATTTTCTCGTGGATAAGCTTCGCGATCAGCTCCTTGAGATTGTCGCTTTTATCGAAGAAGGCGGTCATACCGCGCGTGAAATTCAAGTGATTTTAGACTGCGTCATTCAAAAAACGAACGAATCGGCGGAAGAATTTGAGGAAAACGGCAGCGAAATCGAAACGGCCGCCCGCGATTCCATAGGCAATACGGTCGCAAACATATTGCGGTGTTTCGGCGTCGATATCGACATTGAAACCGCGATTCGGATGCGCGAGTGGTGAGTGCGTGATTGCCGAGCTTTTAACCGGCCCATACGGAATACCGACGTGGTTTGGCCTTGCCGCGGTCTTTGTCTGTGTTCCCGCGTGGATCCTCGTCCTGCTCCGCAGGAAAAAGCGCGAGAAGGATTTTTTGATTCGGCATCCGGACGCGGCGGTTTTGCGAATTCGGAACGGAGGGATTACCGGCAGCCTGAACGTGCGCAGCGTGGACGGGGAACGGCCCGTATTGGCGTCGAAAGGCACGAAGCGCTTTCTTTACCTCGCCCCCGGCGAACACGCGTTGTCCCTGTCCTACCGGCGGACGAAAGTGAGCGTCGTCGGCAAGCTCTCTCGCTATTTTGACGCCAATCGAATCGAAACGGAGAAAACGGCGACAAAGCGCATGACGGTAAAGGCGTATGAGAAATACAACCTTTATTACGACGGTCGAACGGAAGCGTTCAAATTTACGCGAAAGCAAAATCAAGATTGAAATTCCTCGCATTTATGGTATCATATATCATAGTTAAATAAAGGTTGGGATTGCGATATGAAAATGTGGAAAGACGCTTACGCCATAGGCAACGAACTCATCGACGACCAACACCGAGAGCTGTTCCGAATGTCAGACGATCTCGTGGACGCCATACGCCAAGACGGGGAAGCCGGGCGGGACGCCTGCGCGCGCGCAGTGACCTTCTTGAAGGACTACGTGGTCAAGCACTTCGCCGACGAGGAAGCTTTGCAGGCCGATTTGGGCTACGAGGGTCTTGCACGCCACAAAAAACTGCACGGCGACTTTATCGAGGAGGTTTTGGACTATGAGAGAAGGCTGACCGAAAGCGATTTCGACGCCAAGCTCATGCAGCGCTTCGCCGGCAAATTGGTAGGCTGGCTGATCTACCATATAATGGGTGAAGACAGAAAGATCACGGGGATGATTGTCTCCCGCGCGCCGCAGACCGCACGCCCGGTCATACCCGAACGTCTCATCTCTTGCTTTGCCGACAGCGCCTGCGAGGTGCTGAACCAAATGCTGAACATACCTTTCGTCGTCGCGGACGACGAGCCGGACGGCGGCGACATAAACGACATATGCGCGCGCGTCGGCCTCGTGGGAGACAGGCCCGGCGCCGCCGAATTCGTATTTCCCCTTGTGACGGCCCTGCGCATTGTGCAGAACATGACGATGGTGGATCCCAACGATTTCGATGAAATGATGGAATCGGCCCTGCGCGAAATCGCGAACATCATCAGCGGGAACGCCGCCTCCAAGATCGCGGAGACGGGCTGCGTCTGCGACATCACGCCGCCCAAACTGTATCGGGGCCGGCCTCCGCTCCTCGGCGGCGGCAAGCGCGTCCGATGCGAGCTGGGCGCCATCACGATTCTCTTTCACGACGCCGTTCCCGCTCCGAAATAAACCGCATTTTTTATATCTTCCTTCCCTCCCATCATCAACGCGGGAACAAAATAGTAAATTTCGTCAAAGGCGATATGTCCATTTTTCGATACGGCCTTTTTAAACCATCTATATTTTTTCTTTTGCTTTATGAAGTACCGATTTTTCGGAAATTTTATTTGCATAATTCACATATTCGCGTAAATTTCTTGCCCCGCTATTCTTCAATAATTTTTCCTGCAAGTCATATTTGAATTTTATACAATCAAACCGTTTTTCTTTATTCATTTCCAACAACCTCCCTCGGCGTCCTTAAATCAGGGCTTGCTGAAAAACTCAAAAGCCTTGCCGCTACGCGGCTTACAGGCTTTTGAACGATCCGCATCCGGCCAACGTTTTTATTCGTGTTTCACGAGCTCCGTCACGGAAGTCGCCAAGCCCGCCAAGCCCTGTATGTCGGAGGGGATGATGATCTTCGTCGCCTGCCCGTCGGCCGCCTTCTCGAAGGCTTCGAGGCTCTTTATGGCTATGACGGGGTTCGTCGGGTTCGATTCCACCAACATCTTGATGCCGTCCGCCGTGGCTTTCTGCACGAGCAAAATCGCCTGAGATTGGCCCTCCGCCTCGCGGATCTGCGCCTCCCTCGTGGCCTCGGCGGCGAGGATTACCGCGGCCTTCTGCCCCTCGGCCTCCAGGATCTTCGACTGCTTGCTGCCCTCGGCGATCAGCACGGCGGACTTCTTCTCGCCCTCCGCCCGGAGTATGGCCTCGCGGCGCTCCCGCTCCGCGCGCATCTGCTTTTCCATGGCCGTCTGTATGTCGCGCGGCGGAACGATGTTCTTGACCTCCACGCGGTTGATCTTGATGCCCCAGGGGTCGGTCGCCTCGTCCAGCACCTCGCGGATCTTCGTGTTGTTGTACTCCCTGCTCGTCAGGGATTCGTCGAGTTCCAATTCGCCGATGATGTTTCGGAGCGTCGTCGCCGTCAGGTTCTCTATGGCCGACATGGGCTGCTCCACGCCGTAGGCGTAGAGCTTGGGATCGGTGATCTGGAAATAAATCACCGTGTCGATCTCCATGGTGACGTTGTCCTTCGTGATCACGGGCTGCGGCGGAAAGTCTATGACGTGCTCCTTGAGCGACAC
>JAISMX010000096.1 GCA_031276515.1 Eubacteriales Family XIII. Incertae Sedis bacterium
ACGCCAAAGAATCCGAATGCAAACTGTGCGATCCCGGGCAAAACCATCGATACCTCCGCCCATTGCCACGGAAGCTTGAAAATCCACAGCAACGCAACCGCACGGCTTAAAGGAGCGCCGGCAAAGACCCTATAAGTGCCGAAAATCATAAGCCCGAACATCGCCATAAAAAACGCGAGGAATCCGAACCGAAACCAAGGGGAACGCAGGAATTTTGGCGGAACGGCGTTGCGGGACAACTTCAATTTGCCGCCCAGCATCCCGAACAACTGTCCGCGTCCGCAGTAATTCACGCAATACGCCTTACTTCCGCCGATTGTGGCGATGAGCAACGGCGTGACGAAAAATACCGTTCCGAGCCACGCGAACAGTATGTTGAACAGCCCGAGCGATAGGTAAAGCAGCTCCGCAACCCACAGATAATTATGCCATTTTTTCATTCCGCCTCGCTCCTTTCCGAGAGCGTGATTACTCCGGCAGGGCAAATTTCAACGCATTTGCCGCACCCGACGCATTTTTCCTCGGAGACAACCGCGCGAACGCCTCTCGCCACGGCGATGGCTTTCTTCGGGCAAACGCCCTCGCAGGAACCGCAAGCGACGCAGACCAAGCCCACCCTTGCGCTTTTTTTAGACTTTGCCATAAAAATCCCTCTTAACAAATTAAGATATTACTAATATACTACATAACCGAGCGTTCGTCAAGAGAGGAATGCAAAATTTTTAAATCGAAGGTCTGCGCGATGCCGGCCCGGAAAACGCCGGGTAAATCGACCCGCCGTTCACGAAAACCTCCCGCGTATGTATTGATCCAGAAGCTCCGTCTTGGGATTGAAAAACACGTCGTTCGTCCTGCCCGCCTCGACGATTTCGCCTTGGTAAAAAAACGCCGTGTAATCCGAGACGCGGCGCGCCTGTTCCATGTTGTGCGTTACGATGATCATCGTGCGCTCTTTTTTCAGTTCGAGCAGCATGTCCTCTATCTTGTAGGTTGCGATGGGATCGAGGGCCGAGCACGGCTCGTCGAACAGCATTATTTTCGGTTCGAGCATGAGCGCGCGGGCGATGCAGAGACGCTGCTGCTGCCCGCCGGACAGGGATAGGGCCGTCCGGTCAAGACGATGTTCGATTTCATCGTAGAGTCCGGCCGTTTTCAGCTTTTCGACGGCCTTCTCGTAAAAATACTTCTTCTCTCCGGTATAGTGCGCTTTTATCGGCATATACATGTTTTTCAAGATGCCGGTCGGCAGCGGATTTGGCTGCTGAAAGATCATGCCGATGTTTCTTCTCAAGGCTTCGACATGGCTTGCCGCGTCATTCCCGTATATGTTTTCTCCGTTTATCTCAATCGAACCGGACAAAGCGAAACCCTCCGTCAGGTCGTTCAGGCGGTTCACGGAACGCAGCAGCGTGGTCTTTCCGCAGCCTGACGGGCCGATAAACGCGCAAATCGAATTTTGGGGAACGTCGAGACTCGCGTTTCTCACGGCCGGCTTTCCGCCGTAGGAGCAGGTGACGTTTTTTATGCGGATGGCGATGTTTTTAGAAGTATTATCCATTTTTGTGTGCGCCCGCTTTCCCGATGAGCGTCGCGGCAAGATTCAGCAACAGGATGATCGCGATGAGCACGAGCGAAGCGCCGAAAGCGACGTCGAATTGATTTCCCTCGCCTGCGGGGGATGCGTAATAGATGTAGCTCGTCAGGGTGGAGCCTCCGTTTTTGAGGGTGGACAGCCAATTCTCGGGGGCGTACCACGGTTTTCTGCCGGTCATTCTGATCGAACCGCCGAGCGTCAGCCAGACGATCGCCGTATCGCCGACGATGCGCCCCATGCCGAGGATGACGCCGGTCGTCAATCCGTCCCGCGCCGCGCCCAATATGACCTTGCGGATCGTGCGCCATTTTGTCGCGCCGAGCGCGAGGGAAGCGTCCATATAGGAAGCGGGAACGGCTTTCAGCGCTTCTTCCATGCTCTTTATGACAAAGGGCAGGATCATGATCGCCATCGTGATGCCGGCGACGAGAAAACTCTTTCCATAGGCGCGATTCGTTCCCTCGACCCCTTCGATCATAACGCTGAAAAACCCGAATTGCGGGAGCGTGAAAACGAGCAGCGCGAACAGAGCGATCACAACCGTGGGAACCCCGGAAAGGATATCGACCGCGCCCTTGACCAGCGTGTTGAAGCCTCCTTTTTTCGCGTAAAAGCCGAGGTAGATCGCCGTGGCCAGCGCGAAGGGAAACGCGATCAAAATCCCGATGAGCGTCAGCACGACCGTACCGATCAGCGGCGTGAGAATGCCGCCCTTCGACGCGCCGAGCGCCGACGGATCCGGCTCCTCAATCAGAAAGCGCAAGGACAGCGCACCGAAGCCGTACCGCAGGATCACAATGAGCATGAACGCGAAAACGCATACGATGATCGCGGCCGAGATGTGCGCGTAAGCCGTTCCGGCGAGATCGGACGCCCTGTGATTCTTTTGTTTAATCGGCATAGCCCGCCATCCTCCGCATCTTCTTTTCCACCGCCTTGGCGCCGAGGCTGAGAACGGCGCCTATGATGAGCAGTACCGCTCCGCAGGCGAAAAGCGCCGACTCGACCGCAAACGAGCCCAGCGCTTCCGATTTGTTGACGATGGCCGCGGCAAGCGGCAGCGTCGGAGCGAGAAAGTTGACAAAGCCCAGCGAAGCGTTCGGCAAAAATCCAATGCCGCCGCATACCATGGATACGGCGATGGCCTCGCCAATGCCGCGTCCGGCGCCCAAAACCAGCCCGGCGGCGATGCCGGGCCGCGCCACCGGCAGGACGATTTTTCCGATGACCCCGGCCTTGCTCATGCCGAAAGCGTAACCGGTTTCACGATGCGAATGGGGCACGGCGCGTATGGCGTCGACGGACAGCGAAACCACGGTGGGCACAATCATAAAGGTCAGAACGACGGACGCCGACAGCAGGTTGCGTCCGCTCATCTGGAAGAAATCGAGATATTCAATCTGCCTGTCCGTCGTGACAAACAGTTTTTCGACCGCCGGAACGACCGTTATAATGCCGATCAGGCCGAACACGACCGAGGGCATGGAGGCCAGCAACCGCACGACGGAAATCAACGCGGCGGATACCCGGCGGGGAGCGTATTCGCAGATGGCGGTTGACGCGCCGATTCCGATGATTGCGGCGAAGAGCAGCGCAATGCCCGAGGTAAGCAGCGTTCCGGAAATGAGTCCCAGAAAACCGAATTCGAGCATCGGCGTCGCGTTGGCCGAATAAAAGGCTTCCTGTATCTGCCGGTCAAAGCCGCCCGTCACAAAAAGCGATACGCCGCTTTCCCGAAGCACGGGGTAGGCTTTATGGAAAATGAATAGGAACACGGACGCGATGACGGCGACACTGATCGCCGACAAGAGGTAAATCAGTGCTTTCGGGATGTCCCGGATGTATTTTTTCAGGCGCATCGGCAAGCTCCCTTTCGCGAAAACCGGAAACGCGCCCTTGGAAGGACGCGCCTCCGTTTCCGCGGAACAGTTCCCGTTGATTGACCGGCGAAACAATTCCGCGCCGGGCCGCCGGGCAAGTCGTCGCCCAACGGTTCCTAACCGAGCTTTACGTATCCTTCCTTCGCCACGATGTTGTCCTGGCAGTCCTTGCTTCTGAGGTAGTCGATGAACATGGCGGAAACTCCCGTCGCCGCGCCCTTTGTGCAGCAGAAGAGCTGCCGGCCCATTCCGTATGTACCGTCGATCACCGTTGCGGCGCTTGCTTCTTTGCCGTCGAGCGAAACGGCTTTCACCGTGCCGTCCACAAATCCGATGGAATCGAAGCCGACGGCGTTCTTGTCCTTGGCGACCGCCTGCTTGATCAGCGTGGAGGAGGTGTGGGGCGTGGCCGTTTCGACGACGGATTCTTTGCTCAAAATCATTTCCTCCAACGTGGATCTCGTGCCGGAACCCGTTTCACGGGTCATGACCATGATGGGAGCGTCCTCTCCGCCGACGTCTTTCCAGTTCTTTGTTTCGCCGAGGAATATCTTTGCGGCTTGCTCCTTCGTGAGGTTTTTGACGGGGTTGTCGGGGTGCACGATAATCGCGATGCCGTCGTTCGCGACGGCGTATACGTTGAGCGTCTTCTTTTCGTCGGCCGTGAGCTCGCGCGAGCTCATGCCGATGTTGACGGTTCCCGCGTCCGCGTCCTTGATGCCGGCGCCGGAACCGCCGCCGGCGACGGTGACGGAAAGCCCCTTGTTCATGCCCGTCAGCTTATCGGCGGCGGCCTGCGCGATGGGCTGGAGGGTCGTGGAGCCGTCGATCTTGAGCGTGCCGCTCATCGCGGTAAAGTAATCGACGGTTGCGGTATTGGAAGAAGCGTCGTAGTTTACGGTCGCGCCGATGGCTTCCGCGAAGGCTCTGATCGGAACCATCGTGCTCCCGTTTATGAGTTTTGGGGCCGAGAGAAGCGTTTTGCCTTGCCCGTTTACCGTATAGCTTTTGGAATCGACGGTGAACACCACCGTGTAGGCGGCCGTTTGGATCGTGGCCTGTCCGGCGGATTGGTTCCACGACACTTCCGCGCCGAGCGTTTCGGAGATCAGGCGCAGGGGAACGAGGGTTGTGCCGTTTTCGACAATCGGGGCAACCGACGGGTTTTGCCTGACGCCGTCAATCACAAGGCCGACGGGCGAGGCGGCGAAGGCCGCGGAAGCCATCGTGACGACTGCCGCCGCTGTTAGAACAAGCGCGATCATTTTCTTTTTCATAGCCACTCCTTTTCCTCTTACAATAAACCGAGATTTTCTTTGCCGATTCAATGGTAATCGATTCAATTATAGAGGAAGCATTGCAAAATCCATAAGCGGGCTTCAGTAAAGTTTTTGCAAAATTTTAAACGATTGATTTATCGCGAATTTATGATACAATCTAAGTCAATGAAAATATTTCACGCAAGGAGCCTTCCAAGGGGTGGAAAATATGCGGAGATGCTTGATTGTGGTCGATTATCAGAATGATTTTGTGTCGGGCTCGCTCGGATTTCCGGGCGCGGAATCGCCGGATCCTCTGATTGCCGAAAAGATCCGAAAGTACCGCGCCAAGGGCGACGTCGTCGTATTCACGTTCGACACGCACGGTTCGGATTACCTCAAAACGCAAGAAGGGAAAAATTTGGCCGTGCCGCACTGCATCGAGGGAACCCCGGGACACGAGCTTTACGGCGAAACCGCGAAATCGATTCGAGCCGAGGACAAGCGCTTTTACAAGCGGACATTCGGCTCCGATGCGCTGTACGAATACTTGAAGGCCACGCCTTTTGAGCGGATTGAACTCGTGGGACTCGTCTCGAACATATGCGTCATCTCAAACGCCGTTCTCGCAAAGACGGCGCAGCCGGAAACGCCCATTGTGGTCGATTCGGACTGCACCGCCTGCCACGACCCGAAGCTGCATCGGGCGGCGCTCGACGTTATGAGGGGCTTGCAGATGCGAATAGCGAGAAAAATCGATGACATTGGGCCGTTTTATCACGGCACGAAAGCGGATTTGTCGATCGGAGACGCGCTGTCGCCGGGATATGCTTCCAATTATGGCGAAAGAGAAAAAGCGAACTATATCTATTTCACTTCCGTACTCAGCGGAGCGGCATGGGGCGCGGAGCTCGCGGAGGGAGACGGCAGAGGAAGAATCTACGTTGTGGCGCCCACCGGCGAAATCGAGGACGACCCAAACCTGACCGACAAAAAGTTTCCCGGCAATGTCACGAAGTCGTACCGGTCGAGAGAACCGCTCCGCATCGTCGGCGAAGTTTCGGAGTGGGTTGGGCACACACCGGAAGAACTGCGCGACATGCGCCTGAACATCGAAAAGATAAAGCAAATGGGCATTGAGGCGATTCATGATTGAACCGATTTTTTATTAACCCCAATTTGTTACAGTTCAAAGGTTCAATCAAAACTATTCAAACGCCGCGATATTTTTATTCAGATCGGGTTCTGCCGTTCCATTTGGCTCCCGGAGCGTACATAAGACGTACGTGAGGAAGCCAATATGGGACGGCAGGTTCCGAGATGGGCAAAAATTGCGTGGGGTTTGAATAGTTAC
>JAISMX010000154.1 GCA_031276515.1 Eubacteriales Family XIII. Incertae Sedis bacterium
GGCGAGGGTCGCGAGTTCGAATCTCGTCTTCCGCTCCATTTTATGCGGATGTAGTTCAATGGTAGAACTTCAGCCTTCCAAGCTGATAGCGTGAGTTCGATTCTCATCATCCGCTCCAAACGGGGGTTCTCGGCTCGGCCGGATAGAGCGACGGGCTTCTGCGCGGTTGTTCGTCTACCGGGTATGCGGTATCTTTTTTCGTTCATGCGATGCGCCGGTAGCTCAGCGGGATTAGAGCATGTGCCTTCTAAGCACAGGGTCGGGGGTTCGAGCCCCTCTCGGCGTGCCAATCTGAAACGACGGTATGAGATCTGAGCATTTTTGGGAATGTGCGGACTCATATCGTTTTTTGTGCGCAAGCAACGGGCGGAAGAAAAGGCCGCTCAAACGCCCGCGTCGACGTTTGAGCCCTTGGGCAACTGGTCCACTCCCGTATTGTACTGCGCGCCAAGTTTTTCGCGCGGCGTCGCGTCGCGCGTCGCGGTCGTGGTCGTGCCGCCGGCCACGTATACCTTGCCGCATTCCGGGCAGACGGCGTAGTGGATCACGACGTTTTGGCTCACGACCTCGCGGCCCTCGCGTTCGGCCTTCGCGTGCTCGTGCGAAACGTGCTGCTGCTCGTGGGCGCGCACCGCGTAGGCCGCCTCGCCTCGGCTGAGCTTCGTGGGCGTCTGAAACGAAACCGTCGAGTCGTCCGAAACGTCCTTGTATTTGCGCTCCTTGCAGGTTTGGCACTCTCGATCCGCGGGGCGTTTTTTCTTGCCGCGTCGATCCGCGTTCTCATCGGCGTCTTCGGTGCGCCTGTATTCGACATCCTCATTCTCGGGAACCAAAGAGGTCTTTTCCATGCGCAGCGCGTTCTGCGATTCGATTTGGCTGGGCGTCGTCCCGTTCTTGTTCGGCGAGACGTAATTGTTTTGCGTCGTGTTGATTGGATTTGCGGGGAACAACATGTCCATGGCAATTCTCCTTTCTGCATTGCTCGCAGTGAATCCGCAGGGAGACGGTCGCGGTTTTGGTGCGATCCATATATATTGTATTCATCGGCGACGCGGCGAAAAACATTATACCGACTCCCGAAGAATATTGGTCGCAAGGCGTTTTTGCGCGTCCTCCGCGCCGCAGGAAAAATTTTGGGAGAAATTGGAAAGTTCTTGTTGACACGCGGCGTGCGGACGTTTATACTTACAGTATACCGGAAGTTACCTCACAAGAAAAGCGTATACGGGCGGTTTATGAAAAATCATTACATAGCGCAGCTGCGAACCAACGATGAAATAACGGATTTCTTCGCGGTCAGGACGATAGCGCTCAAAACGGGTTCCAACAAGAAGCAATATCTGGACGTGTCCCTCGCCGACAACACGGGAGAGATCAGCGCGAAGAAATGGGATGTCGCGGACACGGAGCTGCCCTCTTTGCAGGAGATACGGGAAGGCGACGTCGTGAAGGTGAAGGCGCTCGTCACCGAATGGAACGGCATGCGGCAGCTCAAATTGATGCGCCTGCGCAAATCCGTCGCCCAGGACGGCGTCGAGCGTTCGGATTACATCAAGGCCGCGCCCGAGGATCCGGAGGAGATGTACGCCTTTGTGCTGTCGCGCGCGGAGGCGATGGGCGACGCGGATCTGCGCGCCATATCTCTGCGTCTGCTCGCGGACGACAGGGAAAAACTCCTCTATTATCCGGCCGCCTCGAAGAACCACCACGCGGAGCTTGGAGGTCTGCTCTATCACTTGAAGCGGATGCTGATGATGGGCGAGCGCTACTGCGAGGTGTACACGAACCTGAACCGGGATTTGATCGTCGCGGGCGTTATCGCGCACGACATAGAGAAGCTGACGGAGATGATCTCGAACAAGGACGGTGTGGTTTCGGAGTACTCTTTCGAGGGCAAGTTGCTCGGCCATCTGATACAGGGCGTCAAGCGCATCGCCGCCCTGTCGGAGGAACTCGGTGTGCCGCAGGAGAAAGCCGTGATGTTAGAGCACATGATCCTGTCCCACCACTACGAGCCGGAGTTCGGCAGCCCCAAGAAACCGCTTTTCCCCGAAGCGGAAATCCTGCACTACCTCGACATCGTGGACGCGCGCATGGACGATATGGAAACGGCGCTGCAAGGCGTCGACAGGGGCGGCTTCTCCGAAAAAATAAGAATATTGGACAATCGCAGCCTCTACAAACCCGATTTTGAATAACTGCAAAATGGCGTGGCGTTTGAGCGGTAACCACTAAAATGGAAGAAAAAGTTGGAGTGCTGACGGAACTCATATACCGCAACGCGGAAAACGGCTACACGGTGGCCGTGTTTCGCGACGAGAATGAGAGCTTCACCGCCACGGGCGTCCTGCCGGACGCGTCCGCGGGGCGGCGATGCAGACTCACGGGCCATTGGAAGGAGCATCCCACCTACGGCAGACAGTTCTCGTTTTCGGAATGTACGGCGGAGATGCCCGACACCGACGAGGGCATAGAGCTGTTTCTCGCCTCCGGCGCGCTGAAGGGCGTCGGGAAGAAGATGGCGGCGGCCATAGTGGAAGCCTTCGGCGGGGACGCGCTGCGCGTCATCGAGGAGGAGCCGCATCGCCTGACGCGGATCGTCGGCATCGGGCCGAAGAAGGCGGCGGGCATCCACGAATCCTTCGGGGAGCATCGCGAGCTCGCGGAGGTCACGCTGTATTTCAAGCAATTCGGCGTTTCGGTTTCCGCGGCGCTCAAGATGTACGGCATATACGGCGCGGCTGCGATCGAGGCGGTCAACGAGAACCCGTATCGGCTGGCGGACGAGGTGTTCGGCATAGGCTTCCGGGCGGCCGACAGGATCGCGGC
>JAISMX010000155.1 GCA_031276515.1 Eubacteriales Family XIII. Incertae Sedis bacterium
GACGCGACCACGACGCTGTCGCGGGCCATCACGGAGCTGGGCATCTATCCCGCGGTCGATCCGCTGGCCTCCACCTCGCGCATCATGGATCCGCTGATCCTCGGCGACGATCACTACAACACGGCGCGCGGCGTGCAGGAGGTGCTTCAAAAATACAAGGATTTGCAGGATATCATCGCGATACTCGGCATGGATGAGCTGTCGGACGAGGACAAGCTCGTCGTCGCGCGCGCGCGGAAGATACAGCGCTTCATGTCGCAGCCCTTCAGCGTGGCCGAGGCCTTCACCGGCACGCCCGGCAGGTACGTCACGCTCAAGGAAACCATCACGGGCTTCCGCGAAATACTGGAGGGCAAGCACGACGCCATTCCCGAGGCGCTGTTCCTGTTCGCGGGCGCCATAGACGAGGTCGTGGAAAGGTTCGAGAAAAATGCCTAAAAGCGTCATGCTCGACATCATAACCCCGGAGAAGCTGTTCTACCGAGGCGAAATAGAGCTTGTGATCGCGCGCACCTTGACGGGCGACGAGGGTTTTATGGCGAACCACACCTGGGCTTGCAAGCTGCTCGCCACGGGCGAACTCTGGATACAGGAGGCCGGGCAAAAGGATTTCAGAATAGCCGCCGTTTCGGGAGGCTTCATCGACATAAAGGACAAATTCACGATTTTCACGGATTACGCCGAGTGGCCGGAGGAGATAGACGTCGAACGGGCGAAGATGTCCGGTCAAAGGGCGGAGGAACGGCTCAAATCCCTCGCGCGCTTGGACAGCAACGAGCAGGAGATACTGAAGGCCCGCGTCGCTTTGAGCAAGGCGCACACGCGCCTCGGCGTGGCCGGCGGCGGTCTGCGCAGGAAGCGCTGAGCGGGCGACCGCTTTGCATTCGGACGCCATGCCGACCGCGAGCACGCTTGTGCATCCTTTGAATCCGATATACGACGCGCGTTCGAGGGTGCTGATCCTCGGCACCTTCCCCTCGCCCAAGTCGCGGGAGGCGCGCTTCTACTACGCGCATCCGCAAAACAGCTTCTGGGCGACGCTGGCCGCGGTTCTGGGAGAGGAGAGTCCCGCGCCCGATGCCGCTTCAAAGACCGCCTTCCTCCTTGCGCGTCGCGTCGCCGTGTGGGATGTGCTGCACGCCTGTGAGATAAAAGGCGCCTCGGACGCCGAGATTCGGAATCCCGTACCCAATCTGTTCCGCCCCATCCTGGCCGCGAGCGAAATCGCGGCCATATTCACGACCGGCAAAAAAGCGACGGAACTGTTCAACGCGCTCTGCGCCGAGGAAGCCGGCATGGAGACCGTCTATCTGCCTTCCACCAGCCCCGCCAACAGGGCTTATCAAAAGAGACCCGAATTCATGGCGCAATGGCTGCGCGTCCGCGAGGCTTTGGACGCGGGGGAGTGAGGCTTGCGGGCGGGCCGCCGCTTTGAGCCGGCGACCGCGAAGCCGCGCCGTCTTAGCGCCGCGTTAGGGCCGCAAAGCCGTGCTGTCTGCACAGCAGCTTATAGATCACGATCGCGATCTCAAAATCCACCAAACTGTGAACGACGGAGCCGACGCCCATCAGCAGCACCACCGTGTAGAAAAATCCGAACTTGTAATAGGTCGTCATGCTCCCGCCGAAATAGAACGCGCAGACGACGGCGACCTCGCACAGGGAATGCAGTATGGCGATCAGGAACGAAAACACGTGAACCTTCACGGGCGACGAGAGCGTTTCGGGGCGCTTTTGCAGATAGAATCCGCCGACCAAGGCGAACACGATGTGCGACGCGGCGCGAAGCGCGATCACGGGCGGGAAGCTGATCAGAAAGCCGATCGTCGTACCTGCGGCCACGGCCGCGGCTATCGCGGGCGAGAGCATCATCGCGATGAATATGGCGACGTGGCTGGCCAATGTGAAAGACGCGGGTTCGATCATGACCTTGATGGGCATGACCATGGGAAGCATAATCCCCACCGCCGTCAAAAGCGCCGCCGCCGTAAGCTTTTGCGCGCTCCAAACCCGCGCTCCGCCGTTGATGTTTTCCATGACGCAATTCCTCCTTATGATTTACACATGTCAAGACATATGTAAATCATAAAGCCCGGACGCGCTTTTGTCAAGGTTTTGTCCGCGATTCGTAAAAAAAATACATTACAATTGTTACTGCTCAAAGATATCAATCAAAACTACTCGAACGCCGCGTCAGTTTTACCCGTTCGCTACGCTCCGGGCACGCGTGTTCAGATCGGGTTCTGCCGACCCATTTGGCTCCCGGAGCGTACACAGACGTACGTGAGGAAGCCAATATGGGGCGGCAGGTTCCGAGATGGGCAAAAATGGCGTGGGGTTTGAGTAGTAACTTACAATTCGGGCAGCAAGATGCCCAGGCGTCCGAGCTCCTTGCACACAGCCTCAAACACCGCCCTGTCGCGGCAGGCCACCGTGTGCAGATGCACGCCGTCCGTCAGCTCGGACAACAGACGTTCCTTGCTGCTTCTGATGTTTCGCATGAACGCGTCCACGTCTTCGCGCGTTGAAATGTTCAGCCGGCCCGTCATGTCGCCGTAGAGCCTGTGCGTGACGGTGACGTCCACGACCTCGCCGCCGAGTGCGACGATCGCGGCCAACTCCCTTTCCGTGTCGGCGAAGCTGTGACGGCAGGCGACCTTGCCGAGGTAGCGGCCCGACGTCAACGAAGACGCCATAACGTAGCCGCGCGCGGTGGCTATGATCTCGTTTCCCTGCGCGCGCAGCAAAGCGATGTCTCCGACGATCACCTGCCGGCTTACGCGCATGCGCGCGGCGAGCGCGGCGGCGCTCATCGTCTCACCCCGCTCGCGAAGCGCCGCAAGTATTTCCGCGCGTCTTTCCTTGGCGTTCATAAGACATCGCCCCTCTCATCGGATTTCACGCCGCGAAGCCCCGCGGCAGGCTTTCCCCTACCGACAGTATACAACAAAGAGCGCGCCGGTTCAACAAGCAACAGCCTCTACGCGAAAACGATTCCGAAAATCAGAAACAGCAGAGCGGAAATCACTGCGGCCAATATGCCAAAGGGCGCCTGCGTAAACGCGTGACTGAAATTATTGCATCCGGTCGCAGCCGAGGTCAATATCGTGGCGTCCGAATAGAAGCAAACGTGGCTTCCGAACACGCCGGCCGAAAGCACGGCCGCCACGGCGAGGGGCATATTCACGCCGAGTTGCTCGGCGAGGGGGATTACTATGGGCAGCGCTATGATGTACATGCCCCAGTTTGTGCCGGTGATGAACTCGGTCACGGCCAGCACGCCAAAGATGACAAGCGGCGCGAACACCGGAGTCATCAGGCTCGAAGCGCTTTCTATGACATAGGCCGTGAAACCGATCTGCTCGTTGACGGCCGCGAACTGGAAGGTGAGCACCATCATCAGAAGCGGCATGATCATGTTCTTTATGCCCTCGATGGTCATATCGACGAAATCCTCCGCCGACATGATGTTCTGCGCCAGATAGAACACGAACATGAACGCTGTGGTAACCAGCACGCCGATCTGCATGTCCTGATCAAAATACACGGTGGCTGCCACCAGCACGGCTATCGGAAGCAAGAAATTGACGACATGCGGGTTTTTTGGTATCTCCACCGTTTTGCCGCCGCGTATGTCTATCTTTTCGGAGCCCTCCGGCGCAAGCGGACCGCCGGCCGCCACTCGTTGCTCGGCCTTTTTCATCGGCCCGAACGACGGGATTACGCCCAATATGATCAGAGGTACGATTAGCGTCGCAGCCCAACCGTAGAAGTTGACGGGTATGGTCTTGATAAAATAGAGGAGCCCTTCGCCCTCGGGCGCCCAACCGTTGGTCTCAAGCAGTTTCCCGCAGAATACCGACCACGTGGTGATGGGAACGAGCACGCACACCGGAGCGGCGGTCGAATCCACGATGTAGGCGAGAAATTCTCTCGGAACCCTGTGTTTGTCGGTGACGGGCGCCATGCTTGCGCCGACGGTGAGCGAATTGAGGTAATCGTCAATAAAGATCACAAGGCCCAGTATCCAGGTCCATATGAGCGTGGATTTTCTGGTCTTGGCGCGTTTGGAAACCCATTCGCCAAAAGCGAAAGCGCCGCCGGCCTTCTCTATCAGCGAAATGATGCTGCCCATGAGTCCGCACACGATGAACAGCCAAGCGATATCCTCGCTCATCACCACTTCAAGCAGAGAAGCGCTGAAAGAGCCGAGCATGTCGTCGGGCGAAACCATGACAAACCCCATTATCGACGCCAAGGCAAGCGCCTCTATTATGCGTTTTGTGGCAAATATGTAGACTACCAGAAACAGAGCGGGTATAAGCGAAAAAGGGCCAAAACCGTTTTCGCTTTCAGGGATAAGCAGGGTGAGAACATAAGACGCGGCGACAATCAGAACCACCGCGACAAGCGAACGGCGCGCATTGAAATTTCTCACCTCTTCGGACAATTTTTGCATCGTCAAAACAACACCTCCCGGCAAATCAAGCGCCAAAAAATAAACTATGGCCCATAATACACCAAATATTCAGACTTGTCAATCATTTCATTGCGAGCGAGCGTACAGTTAAAAATTTTCGGCAAAAAAATCCCAAATTATTTGCATTCGCGGGCGGAGTGTAATATAATAGCCCCGTACGCATTTGCTCTCTGCCCCGGCTCGCGGCCGGGGCCATTCAGTCCACAGGGAGGTGAAAAAGGTTGAACAACTACGAGCTTATGTTCATCATTGCGGCGGCTTTGGACGACGGGGTGAAGGAAGCGACCGTCGAAACGGTCAAAGAAATCATCGCGGCAGGCGGCGGTGAAGTCGTCCAAACGGACGTATTGGGAATCAAAAAGCTAACGTATCCCATCAAGAAAAAGAACGAGGGATACTACGTGGTCGTCCTGTTCAAGGCGCCGGCGGATCTGCCAAAGGAGCTTGACCGGCGGCTTCGGATTTCCGACAACGTAATTCGTCATTTGATCATCAACAAAGATGAGAAATAGCGCGAGGAGCTTGCAATGAATCAGGTTATACTAATCGGCAGACTTACGCGGGATCCCGAGGTTCGCTACACCGCGGATCAGATGGCCATCGCCTCGTTTTCGCTGGCGATAGACAGGCCGGTCGCCGCCGGCAAAGAAAAACAGGCGGATTTTCCGCGCGTCACGGTTTTCGGAAAACAGGCGGAGACCTGCGAGCGCTATCTTGCCAAAGGCCGCATGGTGGCGGTGCAGGGCCGGATCAGAACCGGAAGCTACAAAAACAGAGAGGGCGCCACCGTCTACACGACGGAGGTCGTCGCCGACAGGGTGGAATTCATCGACTGGGGCGACAGGGGCGCCGGATCGGGAGGCGGCGGCTTTGATCGCGGCGGCGCATCCTTCGACGCCCCGAGCGGGCCGGACGCGATGCCCTCATCGCGGGATTCCGAGATACCGGAAGGCTTTACGGCTTTGGACGACGATGACGACGACATACCGTTTTGACGCGAATCGCCCAACCGGTCGCTTTTTATCGAAAAACCATTCGCTTTGATCATTTCCGGCAAAGGAGAAACACAACATGTTGGATAAAAGAAGAGGCGGGATGCGGCGCAAAAAGGTGTGCCAATTCTGCGCGGACAAGACGGAAAACATCGACTACAAAGATGTCGAGAAACTGAAGAAATACATTACCGACAGAGGCAAAATCCTGCCCAAGCGCGTGACGGGAACCTGCGCGATTCATCAGCGCGAGGTGACGAACGCCATCAAGCGGGCGCGCATAGTCGCCCTGCTGCCCTACACGGCGGACTGACGCCGCCCGCGCCCGCGCCGGCGTCCGCCGGGCGAAAATCCACGGCGCCGCGACATGACCGCACGGCTTTCAAGGCCGTCTCGGAGCGATTGAAACATCGCGCGAGGCGGTCTTTTTTGTTTGCGAAAAAACTCGCACCGCGCATTTCGCGGGTGCGATTTGTTTTATCTCCGAGAGATGATTTGAATAAAACTTTTCGAGTCTGAACCCCTTCGAGAAAACCTTTTAAAGGAGGAAAGTATATGAGAAAGCTACTCATGACGGTATTGGCGCTCGCGCTGATACTCGGCAGCATCTCGGTGGCGTTCGCCGCAAGCGGCAAGGTCAGACTGACCGACATCGACGGCAACGCCAACGAGGAAGCGATCCAGGTCGCCTACGACCTCGGCATCGTGACGGGTACGCCGGAGGGTTCCTACGAACCCGAGAAGGCCGTCAACAGAGCGGAATTCGCGGCCCTGATCGTGCGGGCGCTGGCGGTTCCGGACAGCGCGCTGTCGTCCTACGGCAGCACGACCTTCAAGGATACCTCGGGCTACGGCTGGGCGGTTCCCTATCTCGCCATCCTGCAGCAGAAGGGCATCATGAAGGGCGACGGCTACGGCAACGCCATGCCCGGCAGGACGATCAGCCCCAACGAGGCAGTGACGATGTTGCTTCGCGCCATAGGCTACACGGACAACGCGTCCGTGCTCGTGGGTCAGTGGCCGGCGAACTACGTCTCCCTCGGCCAGAATCAACTGCTCTATGAGAAGGTCGCCAATGACACGCAGATGAACAAGGCCTCAGCGGCACAGATGATCTACAATGTGCTGACGAAACAGCTCGTGCAGGTTGACGCGAATTCGACGGTCAGCTATCTTTGGGATCGTCTCGTAAACAACACGCAGGCCAAGCGCACACTCCTGACGACGGGCCTGAACTGCTATCAGGACACGACCGATGTGGACGTGAACGGCAGACGAGTCGTAAACTACAACGACGCGGCGGCCTCGAAGATCGACCTCATCCCCAAGGTCGGCGCTTACGGCATCCTGTACAGAAGCAACGTGGATGACGAAGTCGTGGCATTGACCGAAGTGGAAACCGAGTTTATCGCGGGCAGGTTCTTCTATATCGTCGCCCCCGATGGCAGCATCAAAGCCGACAAATTCCAGGCGGTTGATGGAAAGTCATACAATCTCAGCACCGGCGCCAAAGGTTGGGCAGAGCACCTCAACATATCGAGCGGTAGCACGAGGTCCACGATAACCACCGGCAGCGCCTTTTTCATTAACGGCGACAGCAGCAACTGGCTATCCTCTGGCGAATCGAACGCTTATTTCTATGACAGCACCAAAGCTCCCAATGGTAAAAACGTGCCATCAAAGCTGATCGTCGCGGCCAAGGTGAGCGGACTGACAATCCTCGAACTGCGCTCCGTGGCCGTTTGGGATGTAAATTATCGCGGCGAAGCGTTCTTGTACGAAGCGGGACAGATCGACGGCAAGAAGTTTAACGGACACGACTTCCCGGTCGACGAGAACAACGAAGTGGATCACTACGGCTATGCGATTGCCGGCGTTGACAGCGTCGAGGACATCGTGGCGGACAACGTCGTCTACGTCTACAAGAACGAAGACAAGAAGATCGCGCGCATTGACGTTGGCACGGGGACGCAGAGCGGAACCATCACGAACATCAATAGCGTCGACTTCTTGAGAACCATAGGCGGCAAGGTGCTTTTGGACGCCCCGTATGGGGACACCGCGACGTGGAATGACCTGACGTACATCAACAACGAAGGCACGGCCCTGCTCGACATCTACGGAAGAACCTACGCATTCCGGCTCAGCGATGCTTCAAAGGGCAACTTCGCGGTGTATATCGCCAATCAACCGAGTTTCGGCTCAGAGCAGGCCAAGATTTTTGACAAGACGGGAAAAGATGTCATATACACACTGAAATCGGAGGTTTACTACAACAGCACTACGGTGAAGACCTCTGATGCAAATACCATCAATGCGCTAAATGCCGCAAAAAGCTTAAGTCTGGGCAATCCTCTGATCGAGTACAAACTCTCCGGCGGCAGTCTCAGCGAAGTCAGATTGGGTAAGGATGTTAGCAACGGCACCCCTGCCAAAGGCCATGTGAACGCATCCGGTTCGATCATCACTATCGAGGGAGCGAACTATCTGCTCGACAACAACACGCTGGTTTACGTGAAAACCGGAACCAATGAATACAGTCTCGGCAGCGTCAAGGATTTGCTCGACAAGGATATCAAGAAGGATTTTTGGTATATTTTGGGCAAAGACAACAAAGTCGCGGCCCTGGTGGTTGATTCCGACGACGCGGGCGCGCAGAATGTGTTCGTTTTGATCAACAGCATTACGAAGGGTTCAGACGGCGTGGGCGGCGAAATCGACGTCGTGAATGGTCTCGTCTTTGCGGACGGCGCGCTTGCCGCACCCAAGGCCATCAACTATGTGGACGCCAGCTTGCGCGGCGAATCGTATGCATATGGAATTCGCCCGACACCATACAAGTTCAGAATGGGCGAGGATGGCGTTCTGAAGGCGTCTGCAGACCTTGGCGACAACGCTCTTTATACGGATTCGACGACCCTTGTTGTCACCAATCCGACGATCACAGGCGCGGCATTCCGCTTGTTAACACCCGGAAGTGGCGGCACATTCACACTCACCATAGCCACCACCTCAGATCTCGAAAAGCCTGCTACCGTTAATGCCTCATGGCATGGTACGAACGCTGGCACAGTCGGCAAACTCGTCACATTTGAAGCCAATACTGTGCTCTACAAGAAGGAAAGCGGCGCTTGGGTGGCTTACAAGCCGACCGTGGGCAGCTTCAATTCTGACGAAGAAAAGGGCGTCTACGCTTTCTTCAAGACAGATGCCAAGAAGGCTTACGACATCATTATCAAGATCAATTAGTTTCTGATATCGTAACTTCACAGGCACAAAACCGACATCAATGAAGTGCTAAAATCGCGGGAGACGGGGTGAGCAATCACCCGTCTCCCGTTTGATCGGCGGCTTCACTCCATTTATTTAGGGAGCGACCGCCCAGCGAAGCGGCGCACCCTTTTGCTGTTATTGTACCCTGAAACGCCTGCGAACGCAAGCGTTTTTTATGGTAAATAATATATTTTTTAACATTTTTAGATATAAACGCAAAATAAAGTAGGCGAGCGCTTGCGCGCCCGCCTACTCTGCGTATTCAGCCATTCATCGATGTCGGTTTTAAAATTTACAAGCTCGTTTACTGCGTCTTGATGATGACGTCGTGCGCTTTCTTGTCGTCGGTCTTCAGGAAGGTGTAGCGATCCGGCGTGGCATCGTCATCCTTGAAGTTGCTGGCATTCGGCCTGTAAGCGGCCCATTTGCCGTCGCTTCCGACCTTGTAGAGCACGGCCTTGGCTTCAAACGCGACGTGTACGCTGACACCGCCCACGGTCGTGCGGATGGAGAAAGTTCCGTCGCTTCCGCTCTCGTTGAATTCTCCGAATTCCAAACCCGTGTAGCTGGCATCAATGGTCACCTTTTCGGCGGCCTTCAAGACGCCGTCCTCGCTTACTCTGAACTTCACCAGGTTGTCATAGCGTCCGCGGCCGTTGGTGTTGCTCGAAGCACGGGCCACGCCCGCCGTCGTGAGATCGGCGATCAATCCGTCGTAGTTGCCTTGGAATTCGCTCGTCGCGAGATAGCCCTTCGCGAAGCTGAGACCAGTTACCGCGTCAACCGCGCCGTTGTCCCAAGCTTCGGCCGCGCCGTTGATCATCACGAACAACTTCTGCGCTCCGGCATCCTTGGTGTTGACCACCAACGCTCTGACCGCTCCGGCGTCGTCGGTGATGTATTGGAAGGTTTCCTCGATGTCCTTGTCCAGCAGATCCTTGATGCTGCCAAGGGTGTAATCGTCGCCGTCCTCCACGTAGACAAGGACACCGCTGTCGATCAGCAGGTTGGTCTTTGTGGTGTCTTTCGGGAACGAGAGGATCGAGCCCGATGCGTTGACGTGTCCCGGAGCTTTGTCGGTAGGCGCTCCTTTTGTCACACGCTCACTGGTCTTCACGACCGTATCCAGCTTGCCGCCGGCGAGCTTGTACTCGATCAGTGAGTGTCCGCTCGCTTGAAGGCCGTTTAATGTGGTCTGGCTTGTATTTTTGCCGATATCGTAGATCACTTCTTTCCCCGTCTTGTCGAAGATCTTGACCTGTTCGTTGAAATAAGAAGCGGCTTTTATGATCACGGCATAGTTGCCCCTGGAGGCTTCGCCGAGCTTGAAGCTGTAAATCCTGTTGTACACGTCGAGCAGGGCCGTGCCTTCGTTGCCGACCTTATCGACCTCGCCGCGCTTGTAGTTGTACGGGGCGACTATGAGTGTTTTGCCGCCTATGGTGCGCGTGGAGTCGGGTATGTTTACATTCGTGACCGTACCGCTCTGCGTCTCCGTTCCGACGGCGATGCGCACGATCTTCTTGCTGTCCGGATGCTTGTAGATGTAGACGACGTTGTCCGTCGCGATGTCGTCGAGGTTGTTCACGCCGTCGAGCACATAGCCGTAGTCGTCTCTCTCATTGTTCACGTCGAGCGGGAAATCGTGGCTGTTGAACTTCTTGCCGTCGATCTGGTCCGATGCGTACAGGAAGTTGTCGTTCGCCGACCAGATCAGGACGGAACGAAGATCCGTGATCGTCAGTCCGCTCACCTTGGCCGCCACGGTCAGATACGCTGCCTGGTTGTCCAAGACACGGACGCCGCTGAGAGTGTTGTTGTAAAACAGATAGTTGTCGCACTCTTCGTTGGTCAGAGACGAAATTTGCTTGGCGTTGAAGAAGATGGCGCTCCCCGAAGGCACGGAATTGAGATCCGAATCCACGGTGTTGAATTGCTGCGCCCAAGCCGAGGGGCTGATCCTGTTGCCCGTGCTCGCGCTCAGCGTGTACTTGGTTCCGTCGACGGCCTGGAAGCAATCGATCTTGCCGTTGGACTTGTTGTACATGAACCTGCCCGCGAGGAATTTCGTTTCGACCTTGGTCAAAGCGACCACTTCGTCGTCCACGTTGCTCCTGTACAGAACGCCGTAGGCGCCGATCTTGGGGATGAGGTTGATCTTGGATGCGGCCGCGTCGGCGAGGGTCACGATTTTCTTGTCGCCCGTCCCCGGCGCCGGATCGCGATAGCAGTTCAGACCGGTGGTCAGGAGCGTTTCCTCCACGCCAATGCCCGCGTCGTAGAGCAGCTTGACCGTCGAATTGGCGTCAACCTGCACGAGCTGGACCGTCAGCGCGTTGTAGATCATCTGCGCCGAGGAAGCCTTGGTCACCTGAAGGTCGCTGCTGACCTTCTCGTAGAGATTCAGGCTCTGGCCGAGGGAGACGTAGTTCGCCGGCCACTGGCCCACGAGCACGGACGCGTTGTCCGTGTAGCCTATGGCGCGGAGCACCATCGTCACGGCCTCGTTGGGGCTGATCGTCCTGCCGGGCATGGCGTTGCCGTAGCCGTCGCCCTTCATGATGCCCTTCTGCTGCAGGATGGCGAGGTAGGGAACCGCCCAGCCGTAACCCGCGGTGTCCTTGAAGGTCGTGCTGCTGT
>JAISMX010000029.1 GCA_031276515.1 Eubacteriales Family XIII. Incertae Sedis bacterium
TTTTTCGCCCGGCGAGGCGCAAAACGTAGGCGAACCCGAAGGTTCGGCGAGGCTTTGCAACAAAGCCCGGCGGAAAAAAGACCGGCGGTTTACAAAGTTTTAGGTGACGCATGACACTATGCTTTTGCTCCCGCCGCCGACAGCTCGATGAGTTCGCGCGCGCTCTTCAGCGTCGTCTCCGTGACGTTCGCGCCGCCGAGCAGCCGCGCGATTTCCAAAACGCGCTCGTCCTCCGACAGGACTTCCATAAAGGTGCGCACGCCGTCGCCGTCGTCGCTCTTTCTGATGGCGAGATGATGCGCGCCGCAGGCGGCTATCTGCGGCAGATGCGTGATGCAGACGATCTGGCGCTTTGCGGCCATGCGGACGAGCTTCTTGCCGACCGTGCCGGCCGTGATTCCGCTTATGCCGCTGTCTATCTCGTCGAATATCATCGTCGGTATGCCGTCGTAGTCGCCGATCACGGCCTTGAAAGCCAGCAGGACGCGCGACATTTCGCCGCCCGACGCGATTTTCGCGAGCGGCAGCAGGGGCTGACCCCGGTTTGGCGAAATCAGAAATTCGACGCTGTCGGCGCCGTTTTCGGACAATTTGCGGCGGAGGTCGCCCTCCTCGTCGAAGCGCGCCGCGAACGACGCGCCGCTGAAATTCAATTCCGCGAGCTCGGCGTTGATCTTCGCTTCGAGCTCATCCGCCGAGGTCTTTCGCAGCGCGCGCAGGGCTTCGCAGGCCCGCACGAGTTCGTCCTCGTTCGCCGAAAGCCGCGCCGTGAGCTCGGCCTTGCGCGCGTCGATGTTTTCGATGTCCGCGAGCGCGGCGCCGAGCGTTTCCCCGTATTCCAGCACCTTGGCGACGGAACCGCCGTATTTGCCGCAGAGCCGTTCGATCAAGTCGAGGCGCGCGATGAGGTTGTTCAGCGTTTCGGGCGAAAAATCCATGCGGTCGCGCAGGGCGCGCAGCGAGCCGCTCATATCCTCGAGGGCGTAATAGGCGTCGGCGACGATCCGGGCGATTTCGCCGAGTTCTTTGGAATGCGCCGACACCTCGCGCAGGGCGCGCATGGCGGCGCCCAGCCCGTCCATGGCGGCGCCTTCTCCATCGTAGAGGGCTTCGGTCGCGAAGGTCGTCTTCTCGTGGATGGCTTCGCCGTTTTGCAGGACGGAGAGGTTCTCGCGCAGCGTCTCGTCCTCGCCGAGTTTGAGCTCCGCTTTCGTGATCTCGTCCAGCTCGAAGCGCATGAAGTCGCGCCGGCGCGCGGAGGAAGCCTCGCTTTCGAGCAGCGCGGAAAGCGCCCGTTTCGTCTCGGCGTCGGCGCGCCAAGCCGCCGCCGCCTTCTTCCTCGCGGGTTCCGTGTCGCGGCTTCTGTGCGCGTCTATGAGCGCGAGGTGGTTTTCGGTCTTGAACAGAGAATGCCGGTCGTACTGACCGTGGATATCGGCGAGGCGCGCGGCGAATTCGGAGAGCCGGGCGAGCGTGACGATTTCGCCGTCGATTTTCGCGAGACTCTTGCCGGACGCGCCGATCTCGCGCGTCAGTATGTGCTCGGAGACCTCTCCCGTCTCGTCCCGCAGCTCGGCGGCGAGCTGTACGACGGCCTTGCTCCTTCCGGCGCGCACCATCGCCTTGTCGGCCCTGCCGCCAAGGGCGAGACTGATCGCCTCGATTATGATGGATTTGCCCGCGCCGGTTTCACCCGTGACGACGGTGAGCCCGCCATTCAGGTCGATGTCGATCTCCGATATGATCGCGAAGTCGCGAATGAGGATGTGCGTAATCATGGGGTCAGCGCCGCATTTCGTTGAATCGCGCGGTGAGGGAAGCCACATTGGCGTTTTCGGCAGTGATGAGCAGGATCGTGTTGTCGCCCGCTATGGAGCCGAGTATGTTCGCGAAGCGCAGCGAATCGATGGCCTCGGCGGCGGCGTTGGCGCAGCCGGGCAGCGTTTTGATCACGATGATGTTGCCGGAATGCTCGACGGACTGCACGGTTTCGCGGAATATCTTGACGAAGCGCTCGCTCGCGGGCTTGTCCTGCGACGCGTTGACGGCGTATTTGTACTTGCCGGAAGGCGTCAGGGTCTTGATTAGCTGCAGTTCCTTTATGTCTCGCGATATGGTGGCCTGCGTCGCCTTGTGGCCGCTTTTTTTCAGCAGCGCCGCCAGTTTTTCCTGCGTGTCGATCTCATGGCCGTTGATCAGTTCGAGAATTTTGTTCTGCCTGGAATATCTCATTGTCCGCACCCTCCGCGCAAATGGTTGACCGTGGCAAGATTATTATAAGTCATGGAAGGGCGCTTCGCAAGTGGTAAGCGTCGTGTTTTGGGTATTGCTTAGCGTTTTCAAAGAATGTATAATGAAAGAAACGAAATTCGATTTCGCATTGCGGCGGACGGGCCGCTCAAATACATCAATCAAAACCACTCTAACGCCGCGATGGGCAAAAATGGCGTGGGGTTTGAGTGGTAACCGACTTATCATAAAGGAGATTCCAATGGATATCGGCGCCATACTCAAATTGCCCGGCATAAAGAGATTCAAGAAAAATCAAATCATCGCAAAGGAAGGCGACGCGAACTCCGACGCCATGTACATCGTGCTTCAGGGAAGCGTCGGCCTGTTCAAGAATTATCAAATGCTGAACGAGACGCGGCTCTCCTTGGTGGAGGCGGGAAACTTTTTCGGCGAGATGAGTCTTTTCCTCGGCAAAGGACGAAGCTTTACCGCCATTGCGGCGGACGACGTCATCGCTCTCGAAATCAACCGGGCCAACGTGCTCGAGATATTTTCCAAGCAACCCGACATCACCTACACGTTGATGCAGGGCCTGTGCCGGCGCATTGACGAAGGGGATGCGTCGAATCGCTCGCCGCGGGCGGAGTCGAAAAAAAACGCGGCTTCCAAGATTATGATCTCCGGCAACAGCCCGCTTTTTCCGGAGGGACACGGCAATTATATCCTGCCGATCAACAACGCGCCTTCGGAACTGCTGTTCGAAGACACGATAAAATGCCCGATCTGCAATCACAAATTCCCGAATTTGACCGTCTTGGTCTCGAAGTTGGTGCAGGAATCCAAAGACGACGATCATCGCGTGCGCTACAAGGGAGTGGAGCCCATGTATTACGAGGTCATAAGCTGCCCGAATTGCCTGTACAGCGCGATGACGGACATGTTCAAGGATATCGAGGTCACGAAGCGCATGACGGAAAGTCTGCGCGAAACCATGGCGCCGTATGTGGGCGGAGTCGAAATCCGGACGGGCAAGGACAGGGATACGTTTACGGTGTTCGCGAGTCATTATCTCGCGATACTCGGAGCGCCCCTGTGCTTTTACGAGCATCAGAGGATTACGGCGCCGCTGTGGCGAAACCTCGGCAGGATATACGACGATTGCAGCGACGAACGCATGATGGAGTACGCCCTGCGAAAATCGGTGGACGAATATCTCTACGCCTATTCAAATTTCAACATAGAAGGCAAAAGTATGCAACAGCTGTGCTTTATGATAGGCGAATTGAAGTACAAGTTGGGCGATTTGGTCAAGGCGCGGGAGTTTCTGTACGCCGCGATGGTGAACAAGAGCGGCAATCCCTTGGTCAAACGGCAAGCCGAGGACAGGCTGGACAAGGTCAAAGCCATGTTGAAGGAATCCGGGGAAGGAAGATAGGATGGGAAATCTGCAATATCGCGACAGCCCCGTCGGACGCATCGGCATCGCCGAGGACGGCGGCGCGGTGACGCACCTGTTCTTTGAAAACGAGCCGGCGCCGGAGGGCTTCGCCCTCGCCGAAACCCCTCTGCTCAGGCGTGCGGCAACGCAGCTTTCGGAATATTTCGAAGGCGCGCGGACGGCTTTCGAATTGCCTCTCGCTCCGCGCGGCACGGAATTCCAACTGTCGGTGTGGGGCGCTCTGCGCGAGATACCCTGGGGCGAAACGCGCAGCTATAAGGACATTGCCGCGCGCGTTGGCAAGCCCCGGGCGTATCGGGCCGTAGGCATGGCGAACAACCGCAACCCCATCGCGATCATCATACCCTGCCACCGCGTCATCGGCGCGGGCGGCGATCTCGTCGGCTACGGGGGCGGACTTTCGACGAAACGCTTTCTGCTGGAACTCGAGCGCCGCCGCGCATGACGCCGTATGCCGCCATTCTTGCCGCATTGCGGTCTCTTCGATATGATGGAAAATATTTATATTAAAGGGAGATAATCCATGTTCAAAAACTTATCCGACGAACCGATAGCGGACGTGCAGAGCCGGCAGGCCAAGAGCTGGGAGGAGACGGATCTGCTCGCCCGGTGCGTGACGGCCCGCGAAGGCGGGCCGCGCTTCGTGTTCTACGAGGGGCCGCCGACCGCGAACGGCAGACCCGGCATACACCACGTGATCGCGCGGACGCTCAAGGATTCCGTGTGCCGATACAAGACCATGCGCGGCTTCAAGGTCAAGCGCAAGGCCGGCTGGGACACCCACGGTCTGCCCGTCGAGATCGAGGTGGAAAAGGAACTCGGTCTGTCCGACAAAAAGGACATCGAGGCCTACGGAATGCGCGCCTTCAACGAGAAGTGCCGCGAATCCGTGTTCAAATACGAAGGCATGTGGCGCGAAATGAGCGGACGCATGGCCTTTCTGGCCGACATGGACAATCCCTACATTACCCTGGACAACGATTACATCGAGACGGAGTGGTGGATCCTGAAGTCCTTTTTCGACGCGGGCCTCATCTACGAAGGGCATAAGGTTCTGCCTTACTGCCCGCGCTGCGGCACGGGGCTGGCCTCGCACGAGGTGGCGCTGGGCTACAAGGAGGTCAAGACCAACACCGTCGTCGCGAAGTTCAAAAAATCGGACGAGGACGCGTATTTCCTCGCGTGGACGACGACGCCATGGACGCTCGCTTCCAATGTTTCGCTGACCGTCGGCCCGGACGTGGACTACGTCAAGGCTCGCGTCACGGAGGAAGGGGAGCGCTGCGGCCAAGTCTTCTACGTGGCGAAGGTTTTGGCGGACAGGACGCTGGGCGCGGGCAAATACGAGGTTTTGGAGAGCGTGAAGGGCAAGGAACTCGAATACGCCGCGTATGACAGGCTCATGCCCTTTGTTGAAGTTGACAAGAAATCGTTTTATGTAACCTGCGCGGATTACGTGACGACGGAGGACGGCACGGGCATCGTGCATACGGCGCCGGCTTTCGGAGAGGACGATTACAACACGGGCAGGCGCTACGGGCTGCCGGTTCCGAATCCCGTGGACGAGGAGGGTCGCTACACGCAAACCCCGTGGGCGGGCCGCTTCGTGATGGACGAAGGGCTCGACGTCGAGATCATCAAGTGGCTGGCGGCGGAGGGCAAGCTCTTCGCGCGCGAAAAGATGGCGCACAACTATCCCCATTGCTGGCGCTGCGGCACACCGCTGATCTATTACAGCAAGCCGAGCTGGTACATCGAGATGACGAAGCTCAAGGACGCGCTCGTCGCGAACAACGCCGGCATTCGCTGGTACCCGGACTTCGTGGGCGAGAAGCGCTTCGGCAACTGGCTCGA
>JAISMX010000166.1 GCA_031276515.1 Eubacteriales Family XIII. Incertae Sedis bacterium
GGCGGCATAGCGGCGGTATTTGACGTGAAAGATGGTTCAGACGGTTCATCCGCCTCGATCACCGTAGAAAATTGCCGCAACGACGGCGACGTTTCGGCATCCGTATCGGGAGACTTCGGATTCAGCGGCGGCATAGTGGCGTCCTTTGCCGCAGGCGACGATTCATCCGCCTCGATCACCATAGAAAATTGCCGTAACAACGGCGACGTTTCGGCATCGGTATCAACGGGACATTCCTTTGCGGGAGGCATACTGGGATACGGGATCGGTGAAGCCGCGACCGGAGAAGCCGTGACGATAAGAAATTGCATCGTTGCATGTGACGCTATTGTCTCCGCCAACGAAGGCGGCAAGGAAGCGTACGCCCATGTGATCTCTTACGTTAACGCGACGAAGAGCAATAACGGCGCGAAGCAAGGCATCGCCGGGGATCCCGTCAACGATGCGAACTATGCGTTTGACGACACGGCGGAGACGTTCGGCGCGCTTCGGTGATCCGGCGGGCAAAAGAAAAAAGCGGCATGCGCGGCGGCGCGGCACGATCGTGCCGCGCCGCCAAAATCAGCAATTGGGATTCCGGAACAACTCATTGGATCGGAATGGAGGTTGGTATGTTTAAGAAAAAAGCCATCGGCGTACTGCTGACGGTCGCGTTGGTGGTTCAAATCGCGATACCGTACGCGGGACCGGTGTTTGCGTCGGAGGTAGGCGATACATCAAGTCAAAGTGTCGAGACGCAAGCGGTCGCAAACGATATGGCGACGAGGTTCGAGCGAGACCTCGCGATTGTGCAGACGATTATGACCGACGAAGACTTTCTCGCACCGATTGAAGCGCCCGACCAAGGTTCCATTTCCATAGCGACGCGGACGGATCTGGAGAGAATCGGCAATGATCCCGCATATCAACTTGACGCTTCTTACAGTCTGACCGCCGATATAGACTTGAGCGGTGGGGAATGGACGCCGATTGGCAGCAAAACAAACCCGTTCAGCGGCGTATTTGACGGGCAAGGCCATAAAATCAAAGATATGACGATTACGGCGGGCAACGGCCAATATTACGGCCTGTTCGGATATACGCAAAGCGCGGTGATCAAGAATGTGGGGATGGCAAACACTCGCATTGATACGTCCGCACCGATATGTTACGCGGGGAGTATAGTAGGTTATGATTTGAGTTCCACTGCGCTGACGAATTGCTGGAACAGCGGTTCTTTGTCTTTTTCGTCGCTTACGGCATCCTCGTTCAGCACCACAAAAATAGTGGGCGGCATTGCGGGTGTACTGAGCGATCTCGGAACAATAGAACACTGTTACAACACCGGCGATATTACATCTTCCGCACACTGCTCTTCCGGATCGGCAAGTTCACATGTGGGCGGCATTGCGGGACGGGTTTCCGCTGCGGAAATAAGAAACTGCTATAACGTGGGTGATGTGAATGCCGACAGCAAGGGTAATTTATCGGCGAATCCATGTGCGGGAGGCATAATTGGCTCCGTCGCTTCAAAAACAACGGTGGAAAATTGCAGTAACGGCGGAAATGTGTATTCCCGTTCTGAAAATCAATACAATCCCAGCGTCTACTCGGGCGGTATAGTGGGTTATGTTTCTTCATCAATGACGGTTGATGCTTGCTACAACGCCGGTGGGGTATCGTCCTTCTCACAATCTCCTTTTACGGGGAGTAATGAATATTCAGGCGGTATAGTGGCTTATGCTCCGCAGTATATTTCGATAAGCAATTGTTACAATGCGGGCAGTGTTTCCTTCACCGAGACGGTCGCCGATTCCATAGGCGGTATCATTGGGTGCGTTTACTCGGCGTTGATCGTGAACTGTTACAACATCGGCGACGTATCGGCGCCGGAGACCGTGAACGGTATTCGTGCGGGCGGCATAGCAGGTATGTGCTCATCAAACTCTTCTGTGATAATTGAGAATTGCCATAATGCCGGCGCCGTAAGCTCCGGAGTCGCAGGTGGGATAGCAGGTGATGCATATTCTTCCGCCGCTTCTTCTGTGACAATACAAAATTGCCGTAACACGGGTAATATTTTTATTGCCGATCATGGCACCTCTTTTTTAGGAGGCATAGTGGGCATACTGGGTACTGCGGTTTCTTCATCCGCCGTCATACGGGGATGTTACAACGCGGGAAATATATTCGCCGATGTTAATGTTAACGGCCGGTATTCCAGATATTTCGGTGGGATCGCGGGAAGACTTTATCTTAATTCTCCTTCTGATATTCTGATAGAAGATTGCGGAAACACAGGCGACGTGACTGCGTCATACGGAGGAAGCGATGCTCTTGCAGGCGGTATAGTCGGTCAGACTTATCAGATAACAGACGACGATCATTCAACTATGACAATAACCAATTGCAGCAACGAGGGCGACGTATCCGCTGCTTCTTCCTCTTACAACTCCGCCTATGCGGGAGGAATAACGGGCGCCAATACGATTAACAACAATTTGGCGACAATAAGCAACTGCACGGTTAAGCCCGACAGTATATCGGCAGTGCACGTGAATGCCACACGCGCATATTCTTATGTAATCAGTTCCGGCAACGCGACCAAAACCAACAACGGCGCAAAACAGGGGATTGCGGGCGATCCCGTATACGACGCGGATTATTTCATTGACGAGGACGATGAAGATGATCCCGGGGACAATGATCCCGGTGGCGAGATCAAATTCACGCTGTCGCACGAACTGATTGACTCGGTCTATACAACAACCGACATTCCCGATATGGAAACATCGGTAGAATCACGCCGAGATACATACCGAATAACAGCGGACATAGTAAATCCGAGTACAACGGATACGCTTTCCAATATCCAATTGACGCTTAACCTGCCCATTAGTCTTGCGGTTAATACGTATTTGAATCTTTCAAACGGTGTTGACACTTGCATACTTATAAATTCACTCGCGCCAGAAGGTTCTATAAACGCAAGTTGGGATATTGAGTACGTCTGCTCCGATGACACCCCTGATCAAAATCTGGAGTATAGTGTCACCGTCATCGCAGACAACATCTTGTCGATGTCAAACTACGGCAACATCTTCGCGAACGGGTACAATGAAAAGAATAACACTCTGGATTTCAGCAAAGATACTTGGAGTTTTAAAAATTACATCACAGGGATTAAATCTACAGATTCCAAAGGGAAAAACATATATGAGCCCATTCCCATTTCATCTGACGACTTCGAGGCCTTCCTGTACGGATTATCAAATTCTGACAAATCTTACTTTTATAATATGAAAGAACAAGGCGCGGGCGGTCAATGTTATGGGATGGCGATTACGTCTGTATTGGCAAAAGTACATAGACTCGACTTAAATCGTTTGCAATCCGGAGTCTCCGATTTGCATTCTGTAAGCGATAATGCGGCGGCAAAATCAACAATAGGGTATTACTATTTAACACAGTATTTAGAACCGCATAAGTTGGATATTGGGATTTTTTTCAACTACAACACGACAAAACAACTGGAAATTATTGAGCAATTGGCCGATGCTGTTGACAGCGGAGGAAATCCTTTTGTTTTGAGTTTTTATAATGATACGGACTTCGATGGAAATTTCGGCGAAGAAGGTGAGGGCGGTCATGCTGTCACGGCCTACGGTTTCGAACGTGGCAATTGGGAATTCGAAACGGATTCCGCACAAGGTCGCACACATATCACATATGACTCCAGAATACTGATATATGACAATAATTTTCCTGTTTGGAATGACAAATATGATGACAACTATTGGTTATATTACAACAAAGGTTCGGATAAGTGGACAATTCCTTATTATTTGGGCGCAAGTGCTTCAGACGGCATCAAAAAAAACGCTCGACTTGGCGGCGCATTGGCGGATGTCAATCTGATGGATGTGAGCAGCCTACCGATGAATTTGAAGAATGTCGCATCATCAATACGCGCAAAAAATAATACCAATCTGCTGATCAGGCTGAGGAATAAAACATTAACTATAAACGGAACAAACACAAATGGCGCAACCAATGTGCGAGCGTTTCCAGACTTGGCGGCAAACAGTTCTTCGGCAATAAACATATACCTTGACGACATGGAACAGGATTTTTCAATAGAACCGCAAACCGAAGGCGAGCCTCTGGACGTATCGGTCAAATATGGAAGCACATTCGCGACAGCCGAAACGACATCGGCGCAAGCGGTAACTTTCTCTCCCGACGGAAAAGTCGGTATTTCCGACAACGGCGGGGAATACAAGTTGCTCATTTCAAGCGATGCCGGTCCGCTTGCATGGTACGAAATCAGCGTAATCGGAACTTCCGATTCGAGCTTGTCTTTGGAGAAAACCGACGAGGGTTATCTTTTAAACGGAGACACACAAAACACTGAGATAACGGGAAAGAACGACAGTGAAACAAAGGTGCTGTCAATCACTGCGGACAAAGACAAAGTGCTGATTGCGCAGAAAGATAAAAACCTGATTGCACTGATTGATAATGACGAGGATGGCGCATACGAAACCGAAATTGACAGTTCGGAAAAACCGAATTTACCGACCGTACCCCCGTCATCAACTCCGCCAAACACCGGTTCCGGAGGCGGATCGCCGTCTACGGCGGAGACGGTTGCCAAACCCGACGAGGACGAAAAAACTGAACCAAGCCCCGCTTGGCTCAATCCTTTCACCGATGTGAAACAAAGCGATTGGTTTTACGGTGATGTGGAATACGTCTCCGTAAACGGCTTGTTCAACGGCACAAGCGCGACCGCATTCAGTCCGACCACACCAATGACGCGCGGCATGCTGACTACGGTGCTGGCGCGGCTCAACGGCACGGACTTGTCGGCGTACACGGCGAGCGGCTTTGACGATGTTGCGGACGGGAAATATTATACGGCGGCGGTGGCATGGGCGGCGGCGAACGGCATTGTGAGCGGCGTGGGAAGCGACGAATTCGCTCCCGACCGCGCCGTCACGCGGCAGGAGATGGCGGCGATGATTGTGCGCTATGCGGAGTTCGCCAAGAAACAATTTCCGACCACCCGCCAATTTGTGATCTTCGCGGACGACGACCGGATAGCCGATTGGGCGAAGAACGCCGTGCAAACCCTCTATTGCGGCGGCATCGTCAGCGGCAAACCGGGCAACATATTTGACCCGCAGGGCAACGCGACCCGCGCGGAAGTCGCGGCAATACTGCACAGGTTTGGTATCGCTATCGGCGACGGCGAGACCAACTCTTAACACGATTCAAAGGGTTTGGAAACACTTGGAAACAAGTATTTTCAAACCCTTTTTATTTCCCGCGCATATTCGGAATGCCGGCTTTCGAGTGCCTTGAAATCGCAGCAACGGTTTCTGAGCGACTGCTTGCCGGCGCCGGAAACGATGATACGTACAGTTTCATCGCTCTCGCCGATATCTCGTTCCGGTTTCTGTTGCACCACGACAATTGATCGGCGAGCAGGTTTTTGTAAGCCCTTTCATCCCTTCCGTCAGCGTGTCCGATTATCAAATTCGCGCTTGTGAGACAAGTCGCATGTACGGGGATCATGTTGTTGAAGTTGATCGCGCCGAGTTTGCCGCCATTGATTTTCAGAAAATCCAATTGATTTCCCATTTTCAAATGTTTTGGCTTCGGAGACGAAAGCGGCGCATAATATTTCATCTCATTGATTTCCAAAAGAACGCCGACGAACGGACACACGCTCTTGTCGCCTTGCGTAAAAGGAACGCGAGCATCCGCCTTTCGCAGAAAATCACAGTATCCCGCATCCACATGAAAAAACGACAAACTCAAAATGCGTCTCCCTCAAAGCAAAGAGCCGAAACAAAAGTCCGGCTCTTTCTTTTTCGACTCCCACTTGCTGATTGGCAGGGTTCTCCGCTTTTTCGACTCCCGCTTGCTGATTGGCAGGGTTCTCCGCTTTTTCGACTCCCGCTTCCCGGCGATTTTACAGCCCGCCTTTAAGGGCAAAGGATTGCCTGATTTCACTTGCATGATACCATGAGATTTACATACCCGTCAAGCGTTTTTGCTTTTTCGTACAGTCTTTTTTACCGTTGGTTTTTTACCGTTTGAAATAATCCCTATGCCGATTCGCGATGAATGCTTGAGGGACTGATCTCCAAGCCCCGGCATGGAAATTCGGGTATTCAAATGCGCACGAAACTGTGATATGATTTGCGTATGGGAGAATACACGGACAATTTTGACGCTTGCCTGCAAAAGGAAGCGCCTTTTTGCGGCGCGGAATGCCCCTTTCACATGGATGTGCTCGATTTCGTCGAGAAGACGCGGAAGGGCATGTGGAACGCCGCGTTCAAGGCCTATCGCAACGCGACGGGCTTTCCGCACATAGCCTCCGCGCTTTGCGGCGCGCCCTGCAAGTCGGTCTGTCCGCTCGCGGCGCGCGGGGGCGCGGTCGAGATGCCCCTCCTCGAGCGCGCCTGTCTCGCCTTTGCCAAGGACAAGAGCGCGACGGCCTACAATGTGCCGGCCAAGCCGAGGCGCGTGGCGGTCGTGGGCGCCGGCATAAGCGGCCTTTCCTGCGCGCTGCGCCTCTCCGCGAAGAAGTACGACGTGGAGGTCTTCGCGCGCGGCGAGCGCGTCGGCGGCAAACTGTGGGACATCCTGCCGCCGGAGATCTTTCTGAAGGACATAGAAGAACAGTTCCGGCACGAGGAATACGCGCTGCGGCTCTCCTCGCCCGTTCCCGACCGCGATTTTCTGAACGGGCGGGGCTTTGACGCGGTCTGCGTCGCGACGGGCGCGGGCGGCGAGGATTTCGGCCTGCTCCGCGCCCTTGGCGAAGGCGGCGGCCCCTGTCTGCGCGACGGGGCCTCGGCTTGGTTCGCCTGCGGCGCCCTGATCGGAGACGAGGGCGCGCGCGCCCTCGCCGGCGGCCTGCACATGGGAACGGTCATAGACAACTTCCTCAAAACGGACAAGCTGCTCTATCCTCCGAACGCGGCGCAAACGCGCATGGTGCTCGACGCCGCGCGGCTCACGGACGCGCCGCCCGTCGCGCCGCAAAACGGCGGGGACTACGCGGAGGAGGAGGCGAAGGCCGAAGCGCGCCGCTGCCTGAAATGCCAATGCGACGCCTGCCGCCTGTACGTCGACCTGTGCGAATTCACGGGCAAATGGCCCCTGCGCGTGCGCGACGAGATCGCGGCCACCACGCTGCCCGGGGTTTCGGAGGTCAAGGCCACGCCGGCCAAGCGCCTCCTGAGCGCCAGCAATCTCGCGCCTGTCTGCCGCGAAGTCTGCCCCGCGCGAATCGATCTCGAAGGCCTGATACTCGAGGGCCGCCGCAGCATGCACAGGCAGGACAAGGCGCCTTGGGCGTTTCACGATTTCTGGCTGCGGGACATGGATTTCGCGGACGGGCCCGAGGCGGCGCTGTGCCGCGCGCCCGTAGGCGCCGCGCGCTGCGCGCACGCGTTCTTTCCGGGCTGCCGGCTGGGCGCCGGCGACCCGCGGCTCGTGGAGGCGGCCTACGCCGCCCTGCTCGCGAAGCGCCCCGACACGGCGCTGTTCCTGCGATGCTGCGGAGCGCCCGCGGAATGGGCGGGAGACGAGGAGAAGCACGCCGCCGCCCTCGCGGACATCCGCGCCAGATGGGAAAAATTAGGTAAACCCGTACTCCTCTTTGCCTGCCCGTCGTGCATGGAGGTCTTCGCGCGCGGCATACCGGAGGCGCCGCGCCGTTCGGTGTACGAAGCTCTCGACGAGTGGGGGGCGGCGGACGCCCTCGCGGACGCGGCCGGCGTGGCCGGCGCGGCGCGCGAAAGCGGCGCGCGCGGAGAATGGGCGGTGTTCGACCCCTGCGCCGCGCGCCGCGACGCCGGCATGAAGTCGGCCGTCCGCCGGTTGGCCGCGTCCGCCGGCTGCCGGCTCGCGCCCCTTGCGGAGCAGGAGAGGATCGCGCGCTGCTGCGGTTACGGCGGACAGCCCGCCATCGCGAGTCCCGACTTCGCGGCTTTCGTGGCGGGGAAGCGCGCCGCCGAAAGCGAGCTGCCCTACATCGCCTACTGCGCGAACTGCCGGGACGCGCTCCGGAAGGCCGGAAAGGAATGCCGGCACATCCTCGAAATCCTGTTCGACGCGCCGTCCGCGACGGCCGATCCGCGCCTCGCCACGGTCACGGAGCACAGGCGCAACCGCGCGGAGCTGAAGCGAAGGCTCCTCGCGAAATATTGGAACGAACGGCCCGCGATCCGCGATGAGAGCGCGAGCGAAGGCCCGCGCCTCAAGATCGGCGAGGCCCTGCTCGCGCAAATGGACGAAGACCGCATACTCGAGGAGGAGTTGCGCGCGGTCGTGGCCTTCTGCGAGCGAACGGGCCGCAGGGTGCGCGACGCGGACGGAGACGCCTACGCCGGCTACCACAGGATCGGACGCATGTCGTACTGGGTCGAATACCGCCCGCTCGAAGGCGTGGAGGGCGTGGAGCTTTTGCGCGCCTACGCCCACAGGATGGAGATAGAATTGGAGGCGGTTTGGAACGGGGTGAAGCAAGAGGCGGACGTTTGAACAAAAACGTGTAAATGCGCGAAGAATATTTGCGAAAAATGTGTAAACACGCGGGATATATTTGCGCAAAAACGTGTAAACGCATGTGAAATATTCGTGAAAAACGTGAAGTTTTTATTTGAAATTGCGTGCATTATGTGTTATGATGGTATCGGCATCGTTCCAAACGGCCCGCCGAACGGCCATTCTCTCGCGCTTTTGAATCGATGCTGCGCGCGGCGGCAAACGAAAGGGTGTTTTTTTGAATCGAAACGCTTTTGACAAACTGACTGCCTGGAAAAGCGATCCGGACAGAAAACCCTTGATTTTGAGGGGCGCCCGGCAGGTGGGGAAGACATGGCTGATGAAGGAATTCGGAGCGAAGCGCTACGCGAGCCACGTCTACTTCAATTTTGACGAGGAGGACGCGCTTTCGTCCATCTTTGAAGCGAACAAAAACCCGCATCGGATTGTCGAGCTTTTGGGGCTTCTCTGCGGGCAGAAGATTCTTCCGGAGAAAACGCTCATCGTCTTCGACGAGATTCAAGAATGCCCGGCGGCTCTGAACGCGCTGAAATATTTTAAGGAAAAGGCGAACGAATACCATGTCGTCGCGGCCGGCAGTCTGCTCGGCACGCTTTTGGCCCAGCCGAAATCCCATCCCGTCGGCATGGTCAATTTGATCGAGCTTTCCCCCTTGACTTTCGACGAATTTCTGGCCGCATCGGACGAAGCGCTCTACGCGTACTTTGGGCAAATTCAAAAAAACCGGCCCATCGAAGACATTTTCCACAAGCGCTTGTTGGAGGCCTACGCGCATTATCTGATCATCGGCGGGCTTCCGGAATGCGTTTCGTCCTGGATCCGCCACAAAGACCCAAGGAGAATACGCCGGATTCAAAACGAGCTTGTGACCGTTTACGAAAACGATTTTTCCAAGCACAACGGCAAAATCGCCGCCGGGCGCATTCTGCTCGTGTTTCGCGGCATCGTTTCCCAGCTGGCCAAGGGCAACGAAAAATTCATCTACGGTTGCCTCAAAGCGGGCGCGCGGGCGCGGGAGTTTGAGGAGGCGATAGAATGGCTGGCGTCGGCGGGAATGCTGAACCGCGTTTACAACGTGTCAAAGCCGGAGCACCCCTTGGCGGCCTTCGAGAAATTGAATCACTTCAAGCTGTTCCTCTTTGACACGGGCCTTCTCAAACACATGGCCGGCGTCGACAATTCCGCCATTTTGCTCAATGGCGATTTTCAATTCAAAGGGCCCTTGATTGAAAACTTTGTCCTCCAACAGTTTATCGGACAGTTTGACGCGCCGCCGCGCTTTTTCGCGGACGGCCGCGCGGAAATCGATTTTCTGATTCAAAACGGAACGGAAATCATTCCCGTTGAAGTGAAGGGCGGCGAGGACAAAAGCGCCCCCGACTTCAAAAACTACGTAAAAACCCGGCGGCCGCGCGTCGCTTTGCGCTTTTCGAGGCGCGGCTATGCCACGGACGGCAATATAACCAATTTGCCGCTTTATCTTGCCGGAATCGCAAGAAAAATGATTTGAACGACGGCGCCCCATCCCTTGCCTTTGGGTATGGGGAACACCGATTTATTTATATGCCTGCGCGGAAAGCGCGCTTGGAACAGCGTCGGCATTGGAGGCGATTTGGAATGGAACCGGGCAAAAAATGGATATGCGACCGCTGCAATGTCGAATTGCGGCTCATGGAAACCCAGTTCGCCTATTTGAAGCGTTCGTTCCGGCACAAGGTTCTGCGCTGCCCCGAATGCGGCCAGGTCTACATCCCGGAGGAGCTCGCGCGGGGCCGCGTGCGCGAGGTCGAAAAGACCCTTGAGGACAAGTAGATGGAGCAACAATCCTTCTTCGACGACCGAATGCTGACGAATCCCCTGGCGGTTCGCCTGCGCCCGCGAAGTCTCGACGAATTCGTGGGGCAGACGCATCTGCTGGGCGAGGGAAAGGTTCTGCGGCAGATGATCGACGCGGATCAGCCGCCGTCCATGATCTTCTGGGGGCCGCCCGGCGTCGGCAAGACGACGCTCGCGCGCATCATCGCGGGCAAGACCAAGGCCAACTTCATCGATTTCAGCGCCGTCACGAGCGGCATCCGCGAAATCAAGGAGGTCATGCAGCGCGCCGAAACGAGCCGCAGGATGGGCGAGAAGACGATCCTTTTCATCGACGAGATTCACCGCTTCAACAAGGCGCAGCAGGACGCTTTTCTGCCCTTTGTGGAAAAGGGCAGCATCGTGCTGATCGGCGCCACGACCGAAAATCCTTCCTTTGAAGTCAATTCCGCCCTGCTTTCGCGCTGCAAGGTCTTCGTGCTGCACGCGCTGTCCGAGGACGACATGAAACGGCTCCTGCAAAACGCCATGCGAGACGAGCGGGGCTTCGGCGGCAAGAATGTGGAGGCGGACGCGGAATCCGTCTCGATGATCGCGGCCTTCGCGAACGGCGACGCGCGGGTCGCGCTGAACACGCTGGAGATGGCCGTGCTCAACGGCGCGCGCGACGCCGGAAGGACGACCGTCACGAAGGAAACGGTGGAACAGTGCGTCAGCAAGAGGTCGCTGCTCTACGACAAGAACGGCGAGGAGCACTACAATCTGATCTCGGCCCTGCACAAGTCCATCCGCAACAGCGACGTGAACGCGGGCGTCTACTGGCTGGCCCGCATGCTCGAAGCCGGCGAGGATCCGCTCTACGTCGCGCGGCGCCTCGTGCGCTTCGCGAGCGAGGACATCGGCATGGCGGACAGCCGCGCGCTCGAGATCGCCGTGGCGGCCTACCAGGCCTGCCACTTCGTCGGCATGCCGGAGTGCAACGTGCATCTGACGCACGCCGTCGTCTATCTCTCCGCGGCGCCCAAGTCAAACGCCGTGGACGCGGCCTACATGAGCGCCGCGCGCGACGCGCGCGAGATGCTCGCCGAGCCGGTGCCGCTGCACATCCGGAACGCGCCGACAAAGCTGATGAAGGAGCTGCACTACGGCGAGGGGTATCAATACGCGCATCATTACGAGGACAGGCTGACCGCGATGGAGTGTCTGCCGGAATCCCTGCGCGGCAGGAGGTACTACGAGCCGACGACGCAGGGCTCCGAAGCCCGCGTGAAGGAGCGG
>JAISMX010000040.1 GCA_031276515.1 Eubacteriales Family XIII. Incertae Sedis bacterium
TCTATATTTTTTTAATTTTGATACGGATACCCGATCCCCATTTTTTTCAGATATTTTAAGCATATAATCATAAGCTGTTTTTACCGACTCAAATTGATTCGATACTTGAGAAATACCAATGTACGCATAAAAAAGATCCGGGCGCAAAGAAGCGACATAAGCCCCAATCAGGCTGCCCCAGGATGATCCCATAAGATATATTTTTTCTTTGTCGAATCGTTTGCGCAAATAGTTTGCAACTTCGATTGTGTCATTTATCATCTGATTTAGGGTCATGGTTTCTCCGGGAATTTTCGGATGATAGGATATGCCCGCCCCACGTTCTTCCCACCAGCAAATAGTACACTCCTGTTCCAACAAAATTCTAAACTTTGAACCGAAAGCATATTCCGGTATACCGGGACCGCCATGCACATATAAGATCACCGGATTTTTACTGTTTCTTCCTCGTATAATCATTCCTTGACTCATACCGCCAATAATCATGTGAGTGATTTCTGAAACGCTTTCCGGAAGCATTTTGCCGTTTTCATCACGGAATGGATTGATTTTTCCCAATTGTATTACCTCTTGCATATCAAGCGCAGTGTTTTTTTCGTTTGCGTTTACGGTCATCTCGATTCACATTCCTATGGACACAGTATAGCACAAGATGGCCAATATGCGCAACGCAACCCTTTCTTTTCCGGCAATTCGTGAAACGCAAGGGGGCGTGTGCAGAGCGCGCGGCGCGAAGCGCTTGCAAACGCCGGATTCCGTCCCCAAAAAACATAAAAATTCTCTCGAAAAAAATCAAAAAATGTCTTGCAATATTTTTATTCGTGTAATATACTGAAAAGGCTTGCGAAGAAAACCGCCGAAAAAGCGGCTTTTCGGCGCGCGGGACGCGGCAAACGGCGCGCCGGCGCACGCGGCGAGACGGAAAGGTGCGAAAGCGGGAGGATGCAATGAGCGAAAAGCAAAAGATCAGAATCAGACTGAAGGCCTACGACCACAAGACGCTGGATCAGTCGGCGGCGCGCATCGTGGAAACGGCGAAAAAAACGGGCGCCGACGTCTCCGGACCCATTCCCCTTCCCACGGAGAAGGAGGTCGTGACGGTGCTGCGGGCCGTTCACAAGTACAAGGACTCCAGAGAGCAGTTCGAGCAGCGCACGCACAAGCGCCTGATCGACATTTACCATACGACTCCCAAGACGGTGGATTCGCTGATGAAGTTGGATCTGCCGGCCGGCGTGGATATAGAAATCAAATTATAAGACTTGTTTTTCACCTTAGTATGATTGACGCGCGCGCGAAACGCGGCGCGAGCGGCAATCCGCTGCAAGAAAGGAATCGCAACCGGAATCATGAAGACAATCTTGGGCAAGAAAATCGGGATGACGCAGATATTCGCGGAGAACGGCGAGGTCGTCCCCGTAACGGTCATCGAAGCCGGCCCCGTGTCGGTGATCCAAATCAAAACGAAGGAGACCGACGGCTACGACGCCGTGCAGGTCGGATACGGAGAGGTGAAGGAGCAGCGGCTCAACAAGCCGGAAAAGGGGCATTTCGCCAGATGGCGGGCGCCTTTCAAGAAGCACCTCGCCGAGATTCGTCTCGGCGAAGGCGAGAGCTACGAGCCGAACGCGGTCATCACGGTCGCCGACTTCGAGGCGGGAAGAAAGCTCGACGTCACGGGCATTTCCAAGGGCAAGGGTACGCAGGGCAACATCAAGCGGCACGGCCATCACAGAGGACCCACGACGCACGGCTCGAAGCACAAGAGGCTGGCCGGCGCTCTGGCCGCCGGAACCTACCCCTCCCGCGTGTTCAAAGGCAACAAGGGCCCCGGCAGAATGGGCCGCGATACGGTCACGGTTCAAAACCTCCTGCTCGTGAAGGTCATACCGGAGAGGAACCTCCTGCTCGTCAAGGGCGCGGTTCCCGGCAACAAAGGCGGCTTGCTGCGCATTCGATATGCGGTAAAAGGACAGGAGGATAAGTAGCGATGGCAAAGGTACAGGTATTGACCATGTCCGGCGAGGCCGCGGGAGAGATTGAATTAAAGGATGAAGTCTTCGGCGTTGAAATCAACCAAAACGCCGTGTATGCCGTGGTCAAGAACTATCTGGCGAACCAAAGGCAGGGTACGCAATCCGCCAAGACGCGCGGCGAGGTTCGGGGCGGCGGCAAGAAACCCTTCCGTCAGAAGGGTACGGGCCGCGCGCGTCAGGGCAGCCGCGTATCGCCGAATCACATCGGCGGCGGCGTCGTGTTCGCGCCCAAGCCGCGCGACTACCGCTACACCCTGCCCAAGAAGCTGCGGCGGCTCGCGATGCGCTCGGCGCTGTCCTCAAAGGTCGCGGAAAAGGAGATCATCGTGCTGGACAGCTTGCACTTTGAGGCCCCCAAGACGAAGGACATGATCCGCGTTCTCGAAAACATCGGCGCCGCGAAAAAATCCTTGATCGTGCTGCCGGAAAAGGATGAAAACGTCATCCGTTCCGCGCACAACATCCCCGGCGTGCGAACGGCTCTCGTGACCACGATGAACGTGTACGAGATCATCCATCACACGAGCTTCATCGTCACGAAGGACGCCGTGGCCGGAATCGAAACGCTGTTTTCCAAAAAGGATAGGTTCGAGGAGGTGTCGTCCGTATGAAATTGGCCTACGATATCATATTGAAGCCCGTAATCTCCGAGAGGAGCATGGACGAGGCGCAGAACAAAAAATACACATTTAAGGTGGCGGTCGACGCGAACAAGACGGAAGTCAAACACGCGCTTGAGGAGATCTTCGGCATAGAGGTCAAGAAGGTCAACATCATGAACGTGAAAGGCAAGGTCAAGCGCATGGGCAAGAACGTCGGACGCACCGCCGCTTCCAAGAAAGCGATCGTAACCCTTACTCCCAAGAGCAAGGAGATCGAATTCTTCCAGGGCTTGTAAAAGGAGGGACGCGCGATATGGGCATAAGAAAATACAATCCGACCACCCCGGGACGCAGGGGCATGACGGTTCTCACCTTCGATGAGATTACGACGGACAAGCCGCACAAGCCGCTTACGGTTACGCTGAAAAAGCACGCGGGCCGGAACGTGCGCGGCAAGATCACCGTCCGCCACAGGGGCGGCGGCGTGCGCCACAAGTACAGGATCATAGATTTCAAGAGGAAAAAGGACGGCGTGCCGGGCCGCGTCGCGACGATAGAGTACGATCCCAACAGGAGCGCCAACATCGCGCTGATCTTTTACGCGGACGGCGACAAGCGCTACATCATCGCGCCGAACAAGCTCAAGCCCGGCGACACGGTCGTATCGGGTCCGGACGCGGACATCCAGATCGGAAACGCGCTCCCGCTGAGCAACATACCCGTCGGCACCGTCATACACTGCATAGAGATGAAGCCCGGCAAGGGCGCGCAGATGGTGCGCGCGGCGGGCAACGGCGCGCAGCTCATGGCCAAGGAGGGCGATTACGCCTCGGTGCGGCTCCCCTCGGGCGAGGTCAGGCGCGTGCGCATAGAGTGCAGGGCCACCATCGGCGAGGTCGGCAATCTCGATCACGAGAACGTCAAGCTCGGCAAGGCCGGCAGAAAGCGCCACATGGGCTGGAGGCCCACCGTCAGAGGCAGCGTCATGAACCCGAACGACCATCCGCACGGCGGCGGCGAAGGCAAGGCGGGCATCGGGCGCGTCGGCCCCGTGACGCCGTGGGGACGCCCGGCGTTGGGGTACAAGACGAGGAAGAAGAATAAGCCTTCTGATAAATACATAGTCAAGAGGCGCAACCAGAAATAAGTAACCAAAGGAGCGGGGAATCATGAGCAGATCCTTGAAGAAGGGCCCATTCGTACATAAGAAGCTGCTGAAAGTCATAGACGCGATGAACGCGGCCAACGAGAAGAAGGTGATCAAGACCTGGTCGAGGCCTTCGACGATCTTTCCGCAGATGGTCGGACACACGATAGCCGTTCACGACGGGCGGCGCCACGTGCCGGTGTACATCACCGAGGACATGGTGGGCCACAGGCTCGGCGAATTCGCCCCCACGCGCAACTATCGCGGACACGCGTCGGACAAGTCGTCTAAGGTCAGAAGATGAGCCGGAAGGCTTGGAACCGCGTTCCAAACCCCTTTTCACGGCGGTGAAACGATATATTTTCATGCGGATATGGGCCGAAAGGCCGCAATGGAGGCAAATATGGAAGCAAGGGCGATTGCCAAATACATCCGAGTCTCTCCGATCAAGCTCAAGCCCGTCGTCGATCTGGTGCGGGGCAAGGACTTGAAGGAAGCGTTGACCATACTCAAATTTACCCCCGGAAAGGGTTCCGAAATCGTCGAGAAGGTTGTGAAATCCGCCGCGGCGAACGCGGAGAACAACTTCGACATGAACCCGGACGACCTGTACGTGGCGGAGGTGTACGCAAACAAGGGTCCCACGATGAAAAGATGGCGCGCGGGCGCGCAGGGCAGGGCGTCCAAAATTCTGAAAAGAAGCAGCCATGTGGGCGTCACGCTGAAGGAGAAGGAGAGCTGATATGGGTCAGAAGGTAAGCCCGCACGGTCTGAGAGTGGGGATCATAAAAGACTGGGATTCCAAGTGGTATGCGGACAAAGCGCATTTCGCGGATTTTCTGATCGAGGACAACAAAGTCAGGGAATACGTCAAAAGAAAACTCTATGCGGCGGGCGTATCGAGGGTTCTGATCGAGAGAGCGGCCGACAACAAGATCAAGCTGACGGTGCTCACGGACAAGCCGGGCATGGTGATCGGCCGGTCGGGCGACGGCGTCGATGAGCTGCGCAAGCCCATCGAGAAGATGACGAAAAAATCCGTCTCCATCAACATAGTGGAAATCCGCAGGGCCGAGCTCGACGCCAAGCTCACGGCGGAGAACATCGCGCAAGCGCTGGAAAAGAGGATATCCTTCAGGCGGGCCATGAAGCAGGCCATCGGACGCACGATGAAAGCCGGCGCCAAGGGCGTCAAGGTTCTCGTCGCGGGACGTCTCGGCGGCGCGGAAATCGCGCGGAGCGAAAAATACAGCGAGGGCAACGTCCCCCTGCACACGCTCAGGGCGGACATAGATTACGGATTCGCCGAAGCGGACACGACCTACGGAAAGATCGGCGTCAAGGTGTGGATCAACCACGGAGAGATACTCGAAAAGGGCCTCAAAAACCCGATTCCCGAGGAGAAGCGCGAAGCGAGCGGAGGCCGGCGCGAACGAACGGATCGCGGCGAGCGCCGTCCGCGCAGGGACGGAGATCGCCCGCGCGGCGACCGCCCGCGCAGGGACGGCCCCGGCCGAAACGCGCGCGACGGCAGACCCGAGATTTCGCGGGCCGTGAATCCCAGAATGCGAAAGGCTCCGCCAAAGCCCGCTCCCGCGCCCGCGGAAGCCGCTCCCGCGGAAACCGCCGGACCCGAGACGGCGCCTAAGGAATAGGAAGAACAACGCAGAACAGTTGAAGGAGGTACAACTATCATGTTGATGCCAAAACGCGTAAAGCGCAGAAGGGTTCATCGCGGCAGAATGAAAGGCGTGGCCACGAAGGGCAATACGATCACATACGGCTCGTTCGGATTGATTGCGACGGATCGCGGCTGGATCACTTCCAACCAGATAGAGGCGGCCCGTATCGCGATGACGCGATCCATCAAGAGGGGCGGCAAGGTGTTCATCAAGATCTTCCCGCACAAGTCGGTCACGAAGAAGCCCGCCGAGGTTCGCATGGGTTCCGGCAAGGGCGCGCCCGAATTTTGGGTGGCGGTCGTGAAGCCGGGCCGCGTCATGTTTGAGCTCGAGGGCGTCACCGAGGCCCAGGCGCGAGAAGCCATGCGGCTTGCGGCTCACAAACTCCCTGTAAAGTGCAGATTTGCCTTGAAGGGCGAAGAATTGGCGGAGGGCGGTGAAGCGTAGATGAAAATAGAGAAGATCAGGGAACTGAGCGCCGCGGAACTCAGCAACGAGCTTGTGAAGATGAAGAAGGAATTGTTCAACCTGCGTTTCCAGCACGTGACGGGGCAGCTCGAAAATCCCATCAAGATGCGCGATGTCAAAAAAGCCATAGCCCGGGTGAAGACCGTGATCCGGGAGAATGAGATCAAAAACGCGAAGGCCTGATACGAGGGAGGATGTGCAAGATGGTGGCGGAAGACAGAAACAGGAGAAAGACCAGAGTCGGCCTTGTCGTGAGCGACAAGATGGACAAGACCATAGTCGTCGCGGTCGAGGACTTCGTCAGGCATTCCCTGTACGGAAAGGCCGTGAAGCGGACGAAGAAATTCAAGGCGCATGACGAGGAAAACCAATGCAACATCGGCGATAAGGTGAGAATTATGGAGACGAGGCCGCTGTCCAAGGACAAGCGCTGGCGCCTTGTGAACATAGTCGAAAAGGTGAAATAGGAGGCGTCACAATGATTCAGACGGAAACCAGACTGCGCGTCGCCGACAATTCCGGAGCGAAGGAAGTCCTTTGCATCCGCATTCTCGGCGGAACCGGCCGCAAGTACGCGAACATCGGCGACATCATCGTGTGCGCCGTCAAGCAGGCCACGCCGGGCGGCGTCGTCAAGAAGGGCGAAGTCGTGAAAGCGGTCGTGGTGAGAACCAAGACCGGCGCCCGCCGCGCGGACGGCAGCTATGTGAAGTTCGACCAGAACGCGGCCGTCATCATCAAAGAGGACAAGAATCCCGTCGGCACCCGCATATTCGGCCCTGTGGCGAGGGAACTTCGCGAGAAGAGCTTTATGAAAATCGTGTCCTTGGCGCCGGAAGTATTGTAGGAGGTGCGAGGCGATGCGAATTAAAAAGGACGACACCGTACAGGTCATTACGGGCAAGGACAAGGGCAAGCGGGGCAAGGTTCTGAAGGCGATGCCCAAGATACACAAGATCATCGTGGAAGGCGTGAACGTTCAGACGAAGCACGCGAAGCAGACGCGGAAGGCCCCGAGCGAGATCAAACATCAGGAAGGTCCGATCGACGTGTCAAACGTCATGTACTACGACGGCAAGGCGAAGGCGCCGACGCGAATCGGTTACCGCTTTGAGGACGGCAAGAAGATCAGGATTTCCAAAAAAACGGGCGAGGCCATCGATTAGGAAGGGAGGAATGTGTCTTGGCGGCAAGAATGAAAGAAGCATATCTGAAAGAAGCCTTTCCTGCTTTGCGCGAAAAGTTTCATTACAAAAATCCGATGCAGGTTCCAAAATTGGAAAAGATCACGATCAACATGGGCCTCGGGGAAGCGAAGGACAACGCGAAGCTCATGGAGACGGCCGTGGAGGAGCTTGCGCTCATCAGCGGACAGCGTCCCATCGTGACGAAAGCGAAGAAGTCAATAGCGAACTTCAAGGTGAGACAGGGCATGTCCGTGGGCTGCAAGGTTACGCTCCGGGGCGAAAACATGTATCTGTTCGCGGACAAGTTCTTCAATATCGTGCTGCCCCGCGTGCGCGACTTCAGAGGGGTGAACAAGAACTCCTTCGACGGGCGCGGCAACTACGCGCTCGGCGTCAAAGAGCAGTCCATATTTCCCGAGATCGTCTACGACAGGGTGGACAAGGTCAAGGGCATGAACATCATCTTCACGACTTCGGCAAAAACCGACGAAGAAGCCGCCGCGCTGCTGTCTTTGCTCGGTATGCCGTTTGAGAAATAGGGAGGAAAGGTCATGGCAAAGACTTCTCAAAAGGTCAGACAGCAGAGAAAACCCAAGTTTCCGACGCGGGCGTACACGAGATGCCGCATATGCGGACGGCCGCATTCGGTGCTCAGGAAATACGGCATATGCAGGATCTGTTTCAGGGAACTTGCGTATAAAGGAGAAATTCCCGGCGTCAAGAAGGCGAGCTGGTAATAGGTACATTAGGAGGTGCATGGCAGTGACAATGACTGACCCCATTGCGGATATGCTCACAAGGATCCGGAACGCGAATACGGTGGGACACACGACCGTGGACGTTCCCTCGTCGAAGATGAAGAAATCCATAGCCGGAATTTTGTCGGCCGAGGGTTATATCAAGGGCTTCGACGTGATCGAGGACGACAAGCAGGGCGTGTTGCGCATTCAGATGAAGTACGGCGCCGGCAAGGAAAAGGTGATCAGCGGCATCAAGAAAATATCGAAGCCGGGATTGAGGGTGTACGCCAAGGCGGACGACGTACCCAAGGTGCTCGGCGGTCTTGGCATAGCCATTATTTCCACTTCCAACGGCGTAATCAGCGACAAGGAAGCCCGCAAACTCGGCGTGGGCGGCGAAGTGATCTGTTATGTTTGGTAGGAGGAACGGAAATGTCGAGAATCGGTAAAATGCCCGTCGAGATCCCCGCCGGCGTAGAGATCAAGGTGGACGCGGACAATACGGTTTCCGTGAAGGGTCCAAAAGGGGAGCTGAAGGAGAAGATCAGCAAGCTGATCGGCGTCGAATTGAAGGACGGCGCGATTCTTGTGACGCGCGCGGGCGACGACAAGGCCGCTCGCTCCGCTCACGGGCTGTCGCGAAGTCTCATCGCCAACATGGTGACGGGCGTCACGGCGGGTTTTGAAAGAAAACTGCAGATCAGCGGGGTCGGCTACCAGGCCGAAAAGAAGGGAGACGCGCTCGTTTTGAGCCTCGGCTACTCCCATCCCGTCGAACTCAAAGACCCCGAAGGAATTTCGACGGAGACGCCGAGCCCCACGGAAATCCTCGTGCGGGGGATCAGCAAGTCCGAGGTGGGCAACTACGCCGCCGTCGTGCGGGCCTGGCGTCCCCCGGAGCCTTACAAGGGCAAGGGCGTTCGCTATGAGAAAGAAGTGATCCGCAGAAAAGAAGGAAAGACCGGCAAGAAGTAGGAGGATGAGATAAGGTGGCGAAGGAAAGCAGAAACGACAAGCGCCTCGCGCGGCACAGGCGGATCAGAAAGACCTTGCGCGGCACTCCCGAAAAGCCGAGGATGTGCGTGTTCAAAAGCCTGAAAAACATGTCCGTTCAGATCATAGACGACGTGAGCGGCTCGACGTTGGTAACGGCTTCCACGTTGGAAAAGGATATACGCGCCAAGATCAAAAGCGGCGGCAACAAAGAGGCCGCGGGGCTGGTCGGCGAGGCCATAGCGAAAAAATCGATAGAAAAAGGCATCCGCGAGGTCGCGTTCGACAGGGGCGGCTTCCTCTACCACGGCAGGGTGAAGGAGTTGGCCGACAAGGCGCGCGAAGCCGGGCTGAAATTCTAAGGAGGGCATGTTATGATACGGCAGAATACCATCGACGCGTCCGGCATGGAGCTCAAGGAGTCCATAGTCAGCATCAGGCGCGTCGCCAAGACGGTGAAGGGCGGCAGAAACATGCGGTTCAGCGTGACCGTCGCGGTCGGCGACGAGGCGGGACACGTGGGTGTCGGACTCGGAAAGGCGCGCGAGATACCGGAGGCCGTCCGCAAGGCCATAGAGGACGCGAAGAAGAAGCTGATACGCGTTCCGATGGTCGGCACCACGATTCCCCACAGGTCGCTCGGCATATTCGGCGCGGGTCAAGTGCTCATTATCCCCGCGGCGCCCGGCACGGGCGTCATCGCGGGCAGTTCGGTGCGCACGGTGCTCGAACTCGCGGGCGTGAAGGATGTGCGCGCCAAGTCCATCGGCTCGAACAACGCGGGCAACATGGCCGGCGCGACGATAGAAGGCTTGCGCGAGCTCAAGACCGTCGAACAGATCAGCAGACTCAGAGGCAAGACGAAGGAAGAAATCTTAGGATAGGAGGTTGGGCGAAATGTCGGACAAGCTCATCAGAATCAAGCTCACGAAGAGTACCATCGGCGCCCTTCCCACCCAGAGGAGGACGGTCGAAGCGCTGGGGCTGCGGAAGATGCAAAGCGAGGTCGAATTGCCGGATACGCCGCAGACGCGCGGCGCCGTCCGGAAGGTCAGGCATCTCGTCACGGTGACGGACGCGCCGGACGCGTAGCGGATAAGCAGTAAGGGGAAAGACTATGAAATTGCATGAATTAAGAAAGCCGGCCGGCTCGACGAAGGCCCCCAAACGCAAGGGAAGAGGCAGGGCGACGGGTCAGGGCAAGACCGCCGGCCGCGGCATGAACGGCCAGAATTCGAGGAGCGGCGGCGGTACGCGGCCGGGCTTTGAGGGCGGTCAAATGCCTCTGTACAGGCGCATACCCAAGAGAGGCTTCACGAACATATGGAAGAAAGAGTACGCGATCGTGAACGTCGGAGATCTCAATCGCTTCGAGGACGGCTCGGTGATCACGCCGGAACTTCTGCTCAAATACCGCATCGTGCGGAAACCGCTCGACGGCGTAAAGATTCTCGGCGAAGGCAGCCTTGAAAAGAAGCTCACCGTAAAGGCGCACAAATTCAGCAAGAGCGCCTTGGAGAAGATCGAGGCCGCGGGCGGCAAGGCGGAGGAACTCGAGGTTCCCGCCGCCAAGGAAGGGACCGAGGCCGCCGGCAAGGCAGAGGTGGTCTCGGTATGAATATGCTAAAGACGGTCGTGCAGGCGTGGAAGGTCGTCGACATACGGAGAAAGATGATCTTCACGCTCCTGATGCTACTCGTGTTTCGCGTGGGCGCCAACATACCCATACCCTTTATCGACAGGAGCCAGCTCGAAGGCTTGCTCGGCGGAGACGGAGGAGAAGGACTCTTTCAATTTTTCAACCTGTTTTCCGGCGGCGCGTTTAGCAATTTCACGATCTTTGCCCTGAGCATTACGCCCTACGTCACGGCTTCCATCATATTGCAGCTCTTGACCATAGCCATTCCGTACTTGGAAGCATTGGCAAAGGAGGGGACGGAAGGAAGAAAAAAAATCGCCCAGTACACGCGCTACCTCACGGTCATTTTGGCCTTCATTCAGGCCATAGGCATGACGCTGGGGCTGTTCCGCCCGGCGCTCACCCGCACGGACGTCTTCTCGCTCGCGGTCATCATACTGGCGCTGACGGCGGGAACGGCTTTCCTGATGTGGCTCGGCGAGCAGATCAACGAAAACGGCATAGGCAACGGCATATCGCTGATCATCTTCGGCGGCATCATCGCGCGCGCGCCCGCGGCCGTCTACGATTCCTTCGTGCAGTACAGGGCGGGGCAGGTTTCGCTGATCTCCCTCGTTCTCTTCGCGGTCTTCGCGCTCATCGTCATCGTGGGCATCGTCGAGGTGCAGCAGGGCCAGCGGCGCATACCGGTGCAGTACGCCAAGCGCGTCGTCGGCCGGAAGATGTACGGCGGACAGAGCACGCACATTCCGATCAAGGTCAACCAAGCGGGCGTCATCCCCGTGATCTTTGCGCTCTCGATCCTGCAGTTTCCGCTCACGATTCAGTACTTCATGTCTCCCACTTCCGCTTTCGCGGAATGGGTGACGAAGTGGCTGTCGCCGGCGGGCAATCCCGGCGTGTGGTTCTACGGGGCGCTGAACGTCGTCTTGATTATGTTCTTCACGTATTTTTACACGGCCGTCACCTTCAATCCCAAGGAGGTTTCGGACAACATGCGGGCGAACGGAGGCTTTGTTCCCGGCATTCGGCCCGGATGGGCGACGACGGAATATCTGAACAGGGTTATGACGCGGATCACCTTCGTCGGCGCCGTGTTCCTCGCCGTGGTCGCGACCATTCCCACGCTGATACAGAGCTTGACCGCGTTGGAGATCAGCTTCGGCGGCACCTCGCTGCTCATAGCGGTGGGCGTCGGTCTCGACACGATGAAGCAGCTCGAATCGCAGATGGTCATGCGCAATTACCAAGGATTCCTGAAATGACGAAGCAAAGCAAGAATCTCATCCTGCTGGGCGCGCCGGGTTCGGGCAAGGGTACGCAGGCCGCGAAGCTCACGAAGCGCTTGGGCGTCCCCGCCATTTCCACAGGAGATATATTCAGGGAAAATATAGCGAAGGGAACGGCGCTCGGCAAGGAAGCCAAATCCTATATGGACAGGGGAGAGCTGGTACCCGACGCGGTGGTGATCGCCATCGCGCTGGACAGGCTCGACGCGCCGGACTGCAAGGACGGTTTTCTGCTCGACGGCTTCCCGCGGACGACGGCGCAGGCGGACGCCTTGGGCGCGCATCTCGCCGCGTCCGGCAGGGCGATCGACAGGGTTCTCCTGATGGACGTTTCGACGGAGGAACTCGTGCGGAGGATCACGGGGCGCCTCGTGTGCAAGGCTTGCGGCGCGTCCTATCACGAGACGGACATCCCGCCCGCGCGGGAGGGTCTGTGCGACGCCTGCGGAGGCGCGCTCACAAAGCGCGGCGACGACGAGGAAGCGACGGTCAGGAACCGCATCGAGGTGTACAACGCGAACACCGCTCCGCTCGCCGCCTACTACGAGGAGAGAAAGCTTCTCGTCCGCGTGGCGTCCGGCGCGGCGACTCCCGACGCCGTATTCGCGGACATCGTCAAGGTCTTGGGCGAATGATCATCATCAAATCGTCCGAGGAGATACGGCTGATGCGGGAATCGGGCAAGGTGACGGCTTTCGTGCTGCGCTCGCTCGCCGAGCTGATCAAGCCCGGGATCAGCACGAAGGACATAAGCGATTACGTCGAGGAAACGATATTGAAAAACGGCATGACGCCGACTTTCAAAGGATACAACGGCTATCCCGCCGGCGCCTGCGTTTCCGTAAACGAAGAGGTGATTCACGGGATACCGAGAAGCTCGCGGCTGCTGCGCGAAGGCGACATCGTCAGCGTGGACATCGGATCCACGTGGAAGGGCTACGTCAGCGACGCGGCGCGGACCTATGCGGTTGGAGCGGTAAGCGATGCGGCGCGCCGTCTCATCGACGTCACGGAAGCCTGTTTTTTCGAAGGGCTTGCGTTTTGCCGCGTCGGGTGCAGGCTGTCGGATATCTCGCACGCGATTCAAAGCAAGGCCGAATCGGAAGGGTTTTCGGTCGTGCGGGATTTTGTGGGACACGGCATCGGGCGAGATATGCACGAAGAGCCGCAGATTCCCAATTACGGCAAACCCGGAAGGGGGCCGAGGCTCGCGAAGGGCATGGTGTTCGCCATAGAGCCCATGGTCAGCGCGGGTTCCCACGAGGTGGAGGTGCTTTTGGACAATTGGACGGCCGTGACGAGGGACGGAAGTTTGGCGGCGCACTATGAGAATACCGTGGTGATCACGGAAGACCGGCCGGAACCGCTTACGCTGGAATAAAGGAGTCTTATACATTATGGCGAAAAAGGATGTCATAGAGGTGTTCGGCGCCGTGATAGAGGCCCAGCCAAACGCCATGTTCATCGTAAAGCTGGAAAACGGCCATGAAATTCTCGCGCATATCTCGGGCAAGATACGGATGAACTTCATCCGAATCCTGCCGGGAGACCGCGTCAAGGTTGAATTGTCGCCTTACGACCTGACAAGGGGCCGTATCACGTGGCGCGACAAGGGATGATGGTAGGAGGAGCAAGATGAAGGTCAGAAGTTCGGTAAAGCCGATTTGCGAGAAATGCAAGGTGATCAAGCGCAGGGGCAAGGTCATGGTGATCTGCGAAAACCCCAAACACAAGCAGACACAGGGTTGAATCTTTTGGAAAGGAGAATTTTGGCATGGCGCGTATAGCCGGTGTAGACTTACCACGCGACAAGAGAATCGAGATCGGGCTGACGTATATCTACGGCATAGGCCGCTCGACGGCGACCGAGATTTTAAAAAAGGCCGGCGTCAATCCGGACACGAGAGTAAAGGATCTCTCGGAGGATGAGGCCGGTTCGATCAGAAAGATCATAGATTCCGATTACATGGTGGAAGGCGACCTTCGCAGGGAGGTCTCGCTGAACATCAAGCGGCTCATGGAGATCGGCTGCTACAGGGGCATCCGTCACAGGCGGGGACTCCCCGTGCGGGGCCAGAACACGAAGACGAACGCGAGAACGCGGAAGGGTCCCAAGAAGACCGTGGGCAGGAAAAAGAAGGCCGCGAGGTAAGGAGGCGATACAATGGCTAAGGCTATGAAAAAGACCGTTCGCAAGAAGAGGAGAGAACGCAAAAATATAGAAAGAGGCCAGGCGCACATCCAGTCCACATTCAACAACACGCTGGTGACGCTCACGGATCTCTCGGGCAACGCCCTCTCGTGGTCAAGCGCGGGTTCGCTGGGCTTCAAGGGCTCGCGGAAATCCACGCCTTTCGCCGCGCAGATGGCGGCGACGGAGGCCGCGAAGGGTGCGATGGAGCACGGCTTGAAGAACATCGAGGTGTACGTCAAGGGGCCGGGCTCGGGGCGCGAGGCGGCGATCCGGGCGCTCCAGTCGGCGGGTCTCGAAATCAGCATGATCAAGGACATCACGCCGATTCCCCACAACGGATGCAGACCCCCCAAGAGAAGAAGAGTGTAAGCCAAAGGAGGTGGATTTTATATGGCCAGATATACGGACGCTTCCTGCAGGCTTTGCAGGCGGGAAAGCCAGAAGCTGTTTTTGAAAGGCGAGCGCTGCTACAGCACGAAGTGCGCGCTCGAAAAGAGGAACTTCCCTCCCGGCCAGCACGGGCAGGGCAGGAAGAAGACCTCGGACTACGGATTGCAGCTGCGCGAGAAGCAGAAGGCAAAGCGCTTCTACGGGATGCTCGAAACGCAGTTCCGGAATACCTTCGACAAGGCCGCGCGCAAGAAGGGCATCACGGGCGACAACCTGCTGATCATGTTGGAGACGCGCATGGACAACGTCGTGTTCCGCATGGGCTTCGCCTCGTCGAGGAAGGAAGCGAGGCAGCTCGTCACGCACGGACACTTCCTCGTGAACGGGAAGAAGCTCGACATCCCCTCCGCCGAGGTCAAACCGGGCGCCGTCGTCAAGGTGAAGGAAAAGAGCCAGAGTTCGCCCAAGTTCAAGGAGATCAAGGACATGTCGATTTCCGTACCCGCGTGGATCAGCGTGGATGTGGAGAAGCTGGAAGGCAGGGTGCTCGCCCTGCCGAGACGAGAAGAAATAGATACGCCCGTCGCAGAGCACCTGATCGTTGAATTGTATTCCAAGTAATATATTCGCTTCGCCGCGCGCGTCGCGGCGGATCGGCCGTTCGGCCTCCGGCGATTTTCGCGGGCCGTAAAGGGGGTTTTGCGCATGATAGAAATAGAAAAACCGACCATAGACTGCATTTTTTCGGATTCAGACACGAATTACGGGAAGTATGTGGTGGAACCCCTCGAGAGGGGTTACGGAACCACACTTGGCAACAGTCTCAGGCGGATACTCCTGAGCTCGCTTCCCGGAACTGCGGTCACCTCCGTGAAAATAGACGGGATTTTGCACGAGTTTTCGACGATCCCGGGCGTAAAGGAAGATGTTACCGAAATCATCCTTAATTTGAAAAGATTGGCCGTGAAGATCACGGGAGAACCCTTCAAGCAGGTGTTTATCAACGCCAAAGGCCCCATGGAGGTCACGGCGGGCGATATCGGCGTGGACGGAGAGGTGGAGATTTTCAATCCCGAGTTGCACATTGCGACGCTTGAGGAAGGCGCCTCGCTCTCGATGGAGATCAACCTCGCGCGCGGCCGGGGCTATGTCAGCGCCGAGCAGAACAAGACGGAAAACATGCCCATCGCGGTCATACCGGTGGATTCCATCTACAGCCCCGTGCGCAAGGTCAACTTCAACGTGGACAACACGCGCGTCGGGCAGGTGACGGACTACGACAGGCTGAGCCTGGAAGTGTGGACGGACGGCAGCGTTTCGCCCGGCGAGAGCGTTTCGATCGGCGCGAAGATCATGCAGGATCACTTGAAGCTTTTCATAGACCTGACGCACGGCGCCGAAACCATGGAAATCATGGTGGAAAAAGAGGAAGATCAGAAGGGCAAGGCGCTCGAGATGACCATAGAGGAGCTCGAGCTTTCCGTCAGGTCGTTCAACTGCCTGAAGCGCGCTTCCATCAACACCGTCGAGGAGCTGACGCACAAGACGGAGGACGACATGATGAAGGTGCGGAACCTCGGCAAGAAGTCCCTCGAGGAAGTCAAATTTAAGCTGGAAGAACTCGGTCTCGGTTTGAAGCCGGGCGAGGAATGAATTGCCGCTCAAATGGATCGTGGTGTTTGAACGGTGACAATAAATAGACAGAAAGGGGTGTGACGAAGATGCCCGGATACAGAAAATTGGGCAAACCGACCGCGCACAGAAAGGCCATGCTGCGAAACCTCGTGACGGATCTGCTGCGGGAGGGCCGCATCAGCACGACGGAGTGCAGGGCCAAGGAGGCCGGACGCGCGGCGGAGAAGATGATCACGCTGGGCAAGCGTGGCGACCTGCACGCGCGGCGGCAGGCGCTGGCCTACATATACGACGAGACCGTCGTGAAAAAGCTGTTCGACGACATCGCGCCCAAGTACGCGGAGCGAAACGGCGGCTACACGCGCGTGCTGAAGCTCGGACCCAGGCGCGGCGACAGCGCCGAGACCGTGTTCTTGGAATTGGTCTAAGCTTGTGGAGCGCGCGCCCGCGGGTCTGAAAGGCCGCAGCTTTCTGAGCTTGCTCGACTTCACGCCCTTGGAGCTTCGCCGGCTTCTAAATCTGTCGGCGCGGCTCAAAGCGCGGCGCCGGGCGGGCGGAGCGGGCGGTCTTTTGGCGGGCAAGAACATCCTGCTGCTCTTCGAAAAGACTTCGTCGCGCACGCGATGCTCCTTTGAGCTCGGCGCGGCGGAGGAAGGGGCGCGCGTCACCTACGTCGGCCCCGGCACTTCCCAGTTCGGAAAGAAAGAATCGCTTGAAGACAGCGCGCGCCTCTTTGGGCGCTTTTACGACGCAATCGGTTTCAGGGGCTTCGGCAACCATGAAACGGTGCGCGATTTGGCGCGCTTTTCGGGCCTTCCCGTGTGGAACGGCCTGACGGACGACGACCATCCCACGCAGGTCTTGGCCGATCTCCTCACGATAGAGGAGCACGCGCGCAAGCCGCTCGCCGAAACCAAAATCGTATTCTGCGGCGACACGCGCAACAACATGGCCTACGCGTGGATATACGGCTGCGCGCGCATGGGCATGCGCTTTGTCGCCTACGGGCCAAGGGAATTGGCCCCCGACCCCGCCGTGCTCGCGCGGGCCGAAGCCGCCGCGCCGGGCGCGAAGCTATCGTTTTCCGACGATCCGGCCTGCCTCGAGGGCGCGGACGTGATCTACACGGACATCTGGGCGTCCATGGGCGAGGAGGATCGCGTCGCCGAACGCGTGAAGCTGCTCGCGCCCTTCAAGGTGACGGAGGAGTCGCTCGCGCGGACGGGCAATCCGGACGTGCTGTTCATGCACTGTCTGCCCGCCTTTCACGACTTTGAAACGGGCTTCGCGGCGGAGTGGCGCGCGCGCGGCCTCGACATACGCGAGGTCGAGGATTCGGTGTTCCGGGGGCCGCGCTCGGTCGTGTTCGACGAGGCCGAAAACAGGCTGCACACGATCAAGGCCGTGATGGTCGCGACGCTCGCGGAGCGCGCGGATTCGGTTTTTTCCGAGCATTCCGGATAGCGTTAACCGTTCCTTAATTGAAAAATCTGTTTGAAATTACTTCCTGTCCCAATTCTCGTTCCGTCAACACGGAGTCGCGAGCCATATTCATCGCGCGTTCCACGATGTTCTCCAATTCTCGAATATTGCCCGGCCAATCGTATTCCATGATGTAGTTCATCGCCGCGGGCGTAAAACCCCGGACGCGCAGATCCATTTTCCGGTTGTGTTCTTGGATGAAATGTTCCACCAAGACGGGGATGTCCTCTTTCCTCTGACGCAGAGCCGGCATATGAAAAGAGAGCACGTTGAGACGATAGTAAAGGTCTTTGCGAAAACTGCGATTTTCGATGTGTTCCGCGAGGTTTACATTGGTGGCCGCGATGATTCTCACGTCCACGTGTTTCGGCGCTTTGCCTCCTATGCGCAGAATTTCTCGCGTTTGAATAACGCGCAGCAAAAGAACCTGAATATCCAAAGGAATATCCCCGATCTCATCGAGGAAAATCGTACCGCCGTCGGCGAGTTCAAATTTTCCGGGACAACCGTCTTTGTTGGCGCCCGTGAAGGCTCCCGGCTCGTAACCGAACAGCTCGCTTTCCACGAGACTGCGCGGGAGCGAGCCGCAGTTGATCGCGACGAAAGGGAATTTCGCGCGCGGGCTCGCGTTGTGAATGGACTGGGCGAATATGTCCTTGCCCGTCCCGCTTTCACCGAGTATGAGAACGTTGCTTTCGCTGTGCGCCGCCAATTCGCCGAGCCGCTTAATGTCTTGTATGAGGTCGGAGACGCCCAGGATCCTGTCGAAATCGCAGTGTGCCACAAAACCGCCGACTTTTGACGCGATTTTTGTGAAGGTCTTGCGTTCCTCCATCATCAAAATAATTGAAATTCGATTGCCGTGTTCATCGTTCAGGACAGAGGCGGATATGGAAAGGTTGAGGGCGATTCCCATATTGTTCGTCACATTGAGCTCGCGGTGCGTTACGTTTTGCGTCAGCGACATAATGTCAAGCGTCGCCGTCTCCATTCTCAAAAGATTGCGTATGTTGACGCCCGTTATCGAAGATTCTTTTATCGAAGATTCCCTGAGTTTGAGCATGTCGTTCGCGCTCTTGTTGGCCTGTGTGATCACGCCGTTGTTGTCGATCATGAGCAATCCCTGCGACAGGGATTGTATCGTGGTGGAGAGTTTTTTGTTTATGAGGGATATTTCATTGTTGATTTCCAGCATCCGGAATTCTTTTTCAATCCCATCGGCGGCGACGCAAACCATTGCGAAGGTATGCGGCGTCATGGCCGCGGACGGGCCGATTACGGCGATCACTCCGAGCAAATCGCCAAGTTTGCTCTTGATCGGCGCGGCGTAACACACGTATCTGTGATGCGGTTGAATGAAATGTTCCTCGCCTATGATCTGAATGGGTTTTCCCGTCGCTATGCAAGTGCCGATTCCGCAGGTGCCGGATGTGCGTTCGCTTCGATTGCAGCCGATTGTGAGAGAGCTTTTCTCCGCGTGCTGTCCGATTTCCCCAAAGAGGCCCACCAAATCGACGACATTGCCTTCTCTGTCGGACAAAGCGATCAGAAAATCCGAACCTTCGAGCATTGCGAACAGCTTCGTAAAGTAGGGATGGGTGAGAGAAATCAGCGTTTTGTTTTCTTTGAGTGCCGCTTCGAGGCGTTCCGGCGAAAGCAATTGGTCGCTTACCTCAAAGGGAGATACGCCAAATTCCTTGCTGCGTTTCCATGAATGAAAAATGAAGGGCTTTATGCCCGGAGGCGTCTTTTTGGGAAAAGGCGCGTCGCCGGCGACATAAGTCTCCCATAAACGCGCAATCCCGCAATCTTTATCGCGATACGTTTTTTTATCCATTGTCCTCAATCCCCTTTTTATCATTATAGCACATATGTGCCAAGTGGCAATATCTTTGGCACGTATTGGCACATAAATATATTTGGCGGCGGTATTTTTGTGAATAATTCGACAATTGAGAAACGCAAAACGCGACAATCGCTTGCCGGCAAACAATAATTTTTATTGAAAAACAAATGCTTCGCAGAGATTCAGTCAATATCCGGCACGAAAGTTGCGTCATGTTATGCTTCAAAAGCTACTGTCTGTTTGCTTGTGAGGAGGGAAAAAATGTCAGAAGGCTTTGCGGATTTCGAAATCACAAAAGAAGAATTTTACGGCCGACATCAAAAGTGCAGGGAATTCATCGAGGACAGGGGCTTGAAAGGGCTCGTCGTCGTATCCCCGGCGTCCGCTCCCGAAAACCTGAAATACCTGTCCAATCTCAATCTGGTGGGCGTTGATATACCGTCTTGGGCGGGCGGTTATGGCGCGGGCGGCGAATACGCGGCAATCCTGATCGGCCCCGGCTCGGAACCCACGCTGGCCATAGCCCATCATTGGTACGAGGATGTCGCGTCTCGTCAAAGCGTCGTTTCGGATATTCGAGCGAGTACCGATCTGTGGGGTCTCATAGCCGAAATCGCGGCGGAAAAGGGCATGGATCGGGGTCGCGTCGGCGTGGCGGTGGACGGGGTTCCGCTCCTTCAATACAACGCGTTGACGAAGACTCTGCCGGGCGTGGAATGGGTGGACTGCGACGACGCGCTGATCAAGCTCAAGGTCATTAAGAGCCCGGCGGAGATAGCCGTAATAGAAAGCTGTGTCGACAGGCAATGCGCCGCGCTGGCGCCGGTTGTGGACATGGTTAAGGACGGGATGCGGGAGTGGGAATTGTCCTTGGAGATCAAGCGGCGTTTGATGGAAAACGGGGCGGAATACGCGACCTGTCTGTACGTTCAAAGCGGCCCCAACACGGAAATGGCGCTTACGAGCCCGCAATCGAGCCCCAGGCGGGTCGGAATCGGAGAAATGGTTTCATTTTCCATCTTTTCGGTCTATCGAGGCTACACCGCCGGACTCGACAGGGCGACGGTTTGCGGAAAACCGAGCGACAAGCAGAAGCGGCTCGCGGAGATCGAATTGGAGGGATGCCAACGCGCGATAAGCCTGATCGAACCCGGGCGTCCCTGTTCGGAATTCATGAAGCTTGTATACGAGGACTGCGTTGTTCCCAAACTCGAACAATACGGATTTTCGGACTATCTCATACAGGGTTACGTCGGACACGGAGTGGGCCTTTCCATCACGGAAAGACCTCTGTTGACGCGCGCCGACGACATGGTTCTCAGCCCCGGAATGGTGATCGACGTCGAACCCGGCATTTATGTAAAGGGCGGAGCGATGGGACTTCGAACCGCCCAAATCGTTGCGGTTACGGAAACGGGATCGAGGGTATTGACAAAGCTGCCGCCCAGAGTCGGCACTCTGGTTTAAGGAGCGGTTCAAAAATGACCCGCATATTGCGCTTGCCGTATTTTTGAACTGTTTCTAAGTGTGTTGTTTAAATAAAGGAGGAGGTGAGAAAGATGCCCGTTGTGCAAATCGAACTTTTCGGAAACAAGACCTTGGACCAAAAACGCGTGCTTGTGGATAAGGTAACCCAAGCGATCGCGGATTCGCTGAACTATCCCACGGACTGCATTACAATCATTCTGCGGGAAATGAAAAAAGACGAATATGCGTTGGGCGGCAAATTGTATATCGATGATCCGAAATATTGATGGACGATGCGATCGCCAAGAAAGATGAGGTTTGAAATGAAGAGAAGCAAATTGTTGATCTCGATTGTGATTCTGTGTACGTTCGCTCTCGCGTTTGCGGGTTGCGGAGGCGGGAACGAAAGCGCAAGCAACGAGGAAGCCGCGACCGAAACCGCCGCGGAAGGCGAGGGCGAAGGCGAAGGCGCCGGCACTGCGGACGCGATCAAAATCGGCGTCATATTGCCGTTCTCGGGTCTGACCGCGACGGTTGGCGCGGACGTTCGCAATGGCCTCGAATTGGCCATCAATGAAATCAACGAAGCCGGTGGCGTCAGTTCCATGGGCGGCGCCAAGTTCGAATTGATCTTCGCCGACAGCAAGGGCGATCCGAAGACCGGCATGTCGGAGGCGGAGCGCCTGATTCTGAAAGAGGAAGTCGCGGTGTTGATGGGCGCGTACCACAGTTCGGTCACTTTTACCGCGTCTGAGATCGCGGAAAAATATCAGTGTCCCTTCCTGACATTGGTGGCGGTCGCCGACGACATCACCAATCGCGGCTTCAAATACACCTTCCGGATCAACGCCAGATCGAGCGACTGCACGAAGCTCCCGCCGGAGTTCGTCACGAGACTCGGCGAGACGACGGGCGTCAAGGCGAAAACGGTGGCCATCATCTACGAGGATTCCGAGTGGGGGCAGACGAACGCGGCGCAGTGGCGCGAAGGTTTGGCGGCCCAAAATCTTGAAATCGTGCTCGACGAGAGCTATCCCGCCAGCACGACCGATATGGTCCCCCTCGTAACGAAGGTCAAAAACGTGAAACCGGATCTTCTGTTCTCGGCCATAATGGTTTCGGACGGAATTCTTCTGGCGCAGACCTTGGATCAAATGGATGTGAATCTGATGGGTTGGTTCGGCGGCGGCAGCGGCGAACTGGACGTCTCATACGTTCCCGCGGTGGGAGATATCGCCGACGGCATGTTCTCGCCCACAGGCGCTTGCGACGATATGCTCGACACGAAGGTGGGTTTGAAGGAATTGAACGAAGCGTTCATCGCCAAATACGGCGGCGACAGCATCAGCAACGGCGCCGCGGTCGCCTATTGCAACGGCTATGTCCTCTTGGACGTGTTCGAGCGGGCGGGTACGACCGATCACGAAGCGATTCGGCAGGCGTTTGTGGATACGGACATCCAGGGCGGCAAAGCCGTCAGCGGCATGACCATGGATCGAATCGTCTTCGGCCCGGACGGTCACAACAGCGAGAGCTTTATCGTCATGGTGCAGTTGAGCGGCGGCAAATGGAAGGTCGCATATCCGGAAAATCTTGTAAAGCCCGATTTTACGGTCAAGTGGCCTCTGGGTGAAATATAGGGTACGAAGCACAAATCGGCTCTTCATGTCCGCAGGCGGGGCGTCTCGCCTGCGGCTTGATTACGGCTTTTCGAACGAGTGGTTTTCCCGCAATAAAGACAAAAATGGAAGTAAGGAGAAGCGACTATGCTTACGCAGGGCTTGGTAAACGGAATTTTGATGGGAGGGCTTTACGGAATCGCGGCGCTTGGCTTGAGTTTGATTTACGGCGTGCTCAACGTCGTGAACTTTGCCCACGGCGGTTTGTTGATGACGGGCATGTTCTTGGGATACTGGTTGTGGGTGTTCACGCAATTCAATATATATTTCATATTGATTCCGGTTTTTCTGGGCTTGTTCCTTCTTGGAATGCTGATAGAGAGTTCCATCATAAATCCGGTTTTGGCGAGAGAAAAGGAACAGCACGTCAACATCATCTTCATCACATCCGGCGTGATGATGGTTTTGGAGAATCTGGCGCTTTTGCTGTTTGGCCCCGAATATCGCGTCGCGGACACGTCCGTGAGCGGATTGACGCTGAAAATGGGCGAAATCGTCGTGAGCACGCCCAGGGTGCTCGGTTTCATCCTCGCGGCCATTCTTGCGGCAGCCGTCCATTCCATGCTGAGAATGACGGATTTGGGCAGGGCGATACGAGCTACGGCGGACGACGAGGACGCGGCGGCGGTCGCCGGCATCAACACGCGCAAGGTGTTTAATTTCGCGTTCGCCCTCGGATGCGCCATCACGGGCGTCGCGGGCGCTCTTTTGATACCGATTTTCTATGTGCAGCCCACCGTTGGCGGCGTATTCAACGTCAAAGCCTTTATCATCGTGGTTCTGGGCGGAATGGGAAGTCTCAACGGCGCCATGATCGGGGGCCTCATCGTCGGTCTGATCGAATCGCTTGTGACGCTCTATTATCGGAACACCATGGCGGACATGGTCGTTTTCTTGATTTTCATCGTATTCTTACTGTTCCGTCCATCCGGATTGTTGGGCAAAAAGGAGGCTTGAGATGAGAGTACCGGGTTTGGGGAAGCAGTATTTAAAATGGATTCTTGTCGCTCTCATCGTCATCCTGCTTCCGCTTGTCATACGCGATCCATTTTCCATCCATATAGTGATCATGGTGCTGTTCATGGCGTATCTCGGCATGTGCTGGAATCTGATGGGCGGTTTGGCGGGACAGTTTTCGCTGGGACACAGCGCGTTTTTCGGTCTCGGCGCGTACACGTCCACGATCTTGTTCTACAATTTGGGAATCAGCCCTCTCGTCGGAATCTTTGCGGGCGGAATTGTCGCGGCCGTCGCCAGCCTTTTTGTCGGATATTCGTCTCTCCGCTTAAAGAACCATTATTTCGCTCTTGCGACCCTGGCGTTTTCGCAGGTTTTGCGCGTTTTTTTCGTCGACACGCGAGAGCTTTTCGGTTTGGAGGTGCGCGGCGCGCAGGGACTGCTGCTGCCCTTGGTCGGGAATTCGCCCTTGATGCTGCAATTCGATTCAAAGACGGGCTACTATTACTTCATCGTCATACTGGTCTGCGTCATTTTGGTCGTCAGCAAAGCGGTGATGGACTCCCGTCTCGGATATTACTTGAAAGCCACGCGCGACCAAGAGCAGGCGGCCGAGTGCGTCGGGGTGCGCACCACGCGCGCCAAGGTGAGCGTTGGGGCGATCAGCGCCTTTTTTACGGCTCTCGGCGGAACGTTTTACGCGCAGTTTCTGTATTACATCGACCCGGGCGTATTCGGCCTTTCCTGGGGAATAGAGATTTTATCCATCGTCATCATCGGCGGCATCGGCTCTTTCTGGGGACCCCTGCTGGGCGCGATCATCCTCGTTCCGCTCGGCGAAGTCACGCGGATCTATCTGAGCGGCAATCTGGCGGGTCTGCATTTGGTGATTTACGGTCTGGTCATCATATTGGTGATGCTTTTGATCCCCAAAGGGATTGTCAGTCTGCTCGATTGGAAGAAATTCATAAAGAAAGGGGGTGGCGGCGATGGAACAGTGCTTGCGCGTGAATAATATCACAAAGAAATTCGGCGGAATGCTTGCCCTGAAAGACGTGAGCTTTCAAACCGAAACGGGAGAGATACTCGGCTTGATCGGGCCGAACGGCGCGGGAAAGACGACATTGTTCAACATCATCTCCGGCGTGCTGCGGCAGACCGAGGGAGAGATCCTTTTTCACGGGAAATCGGTGTCGCATATGGCGCCGCACAAAATCTGCAAGTTGGGAATCGCGCGCACATTTCAGATCGTGAAACCCTTTTACAGCATGACGCTGCGAGACAATGTCGCCGTCGGCGTTATGGCGGTCGGCCACAGCAAAAACAAGGCCTTGGAAAAAGCGGATGAGGTTCTCTCCTTTCTGGGACTGGATCAAAAATCCGACAAATTCCCCGGAGAGTTGACGCTGGCGGAGAAAAAACGTCTCGAATTGTCGCGCGCGCTCGCGACCGATCCCAAACTGCTCATTCTCGACGAGGTGATGGCGGGCCTAAACACCAGAGAAATGCTGGATTTTACCGAGATCATCAAGACGATCCGGCAGAGAGACATCACGATCATCATGGTCGAGCATGTCATGCAGGCAATTCTGACGCTTTGTCACAGGGTCGTCGTTCTCAATTTCGGAGAGATATTGGCCATCGGCACGCCGGAGGAGGTCATCAACGATCCGAAGGTGATAGAAGCTTATTTGGGGGACGGATACAATGCTCAAAATTGAGAATATGCATTCCGGTTACAAAGATGTTCCCGTTTTGCGAGAAGTGTCCCTGTTTGCGGGAGAAAACGAGATCATCGGCGTCGTCGGGTCCAACGGGGCGGGCAAAACGACGCTCTTGAAGACGATCATGGGCCTGATTCATCCGACGGCCGGCAAGATCGAATTTCGCGGCGAGGACATCGCTTCCCTGGGGACGCATCAGATTTCGGACCTCGGCTTGGGATTGGTGTTCGAGGGTCGCAGGTTGTTTACCGGCATGACGATCGTCGAGAATCTCATGGTGGGCGGCGGCACGAAGCGAACCAAGCCGTATCGGCGGGACAAGATGGCCGAGGTTTTTGACCTGTTTCCGATCTTGAAGGAGAGAAGGAAGCAATTGGCCGGCTCTTTGAGCGGAGGCGAGCAGCAGATGCTCGCGATCGCCAGGAGTTTGATGGGTTGTCCCAAACTGCTCATGATAGACGAGGTGAGCCTCGGTCTCGCGCCGCGCGTTGTGGAATCGATCTATGAAATGCTGAATGTGATCAAAAAGGCGGATATGACGCTGATCGTCGTCGAGCAGAACATCAATCTGTGTCTCAATTTCGCCGACCGCGCCTACGTTATGGAAAACGGAAGAATCGTGGCGGAAGGCGGCGGAAAGGAACTGTTGCAAGATCGCGGAATCAGAGACAAATATATGGGAATAAAGCCGCTGTCCGATGCGGAACGCGGCGCGTAAAACGTAAAACCGCCAAGGGAGAAAGGAGAACCAAAATGACGAACTTCAAAGATCGCACAGTGCTCGTGACCGGCGCTTCAAAGGGAATAGGCTACGTCATAGCCAAATCGTTTGCGCAGCGCGGCGCCAAGGTCGCGCTGAACGCGACAAATCAAGAGCGCTTGCGGGAGGCCTGTGAATCCCTGCGCAAGGAGACGGGCGGCGAAATTTTCGCGGCGCCGGGAGCGGTGCAGATCGCGGGCGATGCGAAGAAGATCATAGAGGACACGATCGCGCATTTCGGACAAATAGACATTCTCGTCAACAATGCGGGCGTATATCCGACCTGCGAGGTCCGTCGCATCACCGAAGAAGAATGGGATCGCGTAATGGCGATCAACGCGAAGGGAAGCTTCTTGATGTGCCGGGACGTCGTCAACCATATGATCGACAAAGGCATCCGGGGCCGCATCATCAATATATCTTCCGGAAATTACAAGTCGGCCATGATTGGATTCGCCCATTACTGCGCGTCGAAGGCCGCCGTGGTGATGCTGACCAAGACGCTCGCTTTGGAGGTCGCCCATCTGGGCATCACCGTGAACAGCGTGTCGCCCGGGATCGTCGATGTGGGCGCGAGCGAAGAAATCATGCCGCAGGCCTACAAGGACGCGTTTTGCAAGCAGGTTCCGAACGGCCGGCTCGGATTGCCCGAGGACATCGCGGCGGCCACGATTTTCTTGGCGTCCGACGCGGCGAACTACATCAACGGAGACGTCATACATGTGGACGGCGCGCTTGGCGCCGGAAGATACACGGTAAAGAAATAAGAAAGGCAAAATCGTTCCTTTTGCCCCCGTAGGAGGTTTCATGAACAACGTTTTTGCGAAAACACAAAAGGCGCGGCTGCTAAATTTTTACCGAGTCATGTATCGGATGCGCAGATTTGAGGAAGAGGTCTTCGAGTTTTATAAAAAGGGGATGATGCCCGGTCTTGCGCATTTGTATTTGGGCGAAGAAGCCATTGCCGCCGGCGTCTGCGCCGCGCTGAACGAATCGGATTATATCGGAAGCTCGCACAGGGGCCATGGGCATCTCGTCGCGCGCGGCGCGCGGCTCGACAAGATGATGGCGGAAATCCTCGGAAAGAAGGACGGCTACTGCAAAGGCAAAGGCGGTTCCATGCACATCATGGCGATGGACAAGGGCATATTGGGCGCGAACGGGATTGTCGGCGGGGAAATTCCCATTGCGACGGGCGCCGCTTACGCCGCGAAATACAGAGGAACAAAGCAGGTGGCCGTTTCGTTTTTTGGAGATGCCGCGAGCAATGAGGGTACCTTTCACGAGAGCGTCAACATGGCGGCGGCTTGGGATCTTCCCGTCATTTACGTAATTGAGAACAATTTGTACGGCATTTCGGTCGACATTCGCGATGTGACCAACACCGAAAACCTTGCGGACAGGGCAAAAGCCTACGGGATTCCGGGCGTTGTGGTGGACGGCATGGATGTGATCGCGGTTTTCGAGGCGAGCGCGAAAGCCGTGAAACGCGCGCGCGACGGCAAGGGTCCCACGATCATCGAATGCAAGAGTTATCGTTGGCAGGGACACCACGTGGGCGACCCCGGCGAATACAGATCGAGGAAGGACAAGAACGAGAAGGCGCTGTGGATGGAGCGCTGCCCGGTGAAGAACTATCGCGCGCGGCTTTTGTCCCGCGGCGATTCGATAGACGAAAAGGATTTGCTCGACATTGAAGCGAGCGTCGAAGAAGAAATAAAGGACGCGGTGCGCTTTGCGTCGGACAGTCCGTATCCCGACGCGTCGGAAGCGTTTGAGGACCTCTTCGCGTAGACGGCGGAAAAGGGTCCGCGCATCAAACGAGAGGCATTGCGCCGCCGCGCGCGGCATGAAAGAAACGCCGCGCGTGATTTGCCGCGCAAAGCGAAACGGAGGCGAAAATGGCAAAGGAGATTCTTTACAGGGATGCGATCCGCGAGGCGCTCGATGAGGAGATGGAGCGGGACGAGAACGTGCTGCTGCTCGGAGAAGATGTGGCGTACATCGGCGGAAATTTCAAGACCTCCGTCGGACTTTACGACAAGTACGGGGATCTGCGCGTAAAAGACACGCCCATATCCGAAGCCGGGTTTCTCGGCATGGCCGTCGGCATGGCGTTGACGGGTCTCCGCCCCGTGGTCGAGCTGATGTTTTCGGATTTTCTGCTGGTGGCGGGCGATCAAGCGTTCAACCAGATGGCGAAGATCCGCTACATGTCGGGGGGACAGGCGACCGTGCCGATGGTCGTGCGAATGCCCATAGGCGCGGGCCGATCTTCGGCGGCGCAGCATTCGCAGAGCATGCAGGCCATGGCCGCGCATTTCCCGGGCGCGAAGGTGGTCTTGCCCTCCACGGCGCAGGAGGCGAAGGGTCTCCTGAAAACGGCCGTGCGAGACGACAATCCCGTGCTGTTTTTTGAACACAAGATGGAGTACTCGAATAAATTCGTCATAGACGACGAAGTCGAGCCCATTCCGTTCGGGAAGGCCAACATCGTCATGGAAGGCCGCGACGTGAGCATAGCGGCGACATCCTCTCAGGTCATGAAGTCCGTTCGCGCCGCGGAAAAATTGCGGTCCGAAGGCATATCGTGCGAAGTGATCGATTTGAGGACCTTGGTTCCCTTCGACAGAGAAAGCGTAATCGAATCGGTGAAAAAGACGGGAAGGCTGCTGGTGGTGGACGAGGCTTACGAGTTTTGCGGAGTGGGCGCCGAGATTGGCATGAATGTGATGAAAGACGTGTTCTACTATCTCGACGCGCCCATAGGGCGGATTTCCACGCCCAACGTCCCGCTTCCCTTCAGTCCCGCTCTCGAATTCCCGATCCTGCCCTCCGAAGAGAAGATCCTGCGGGCTGTGCTTTCCTTGATGGGCAAATAGAGTTTGGTGGAAAATTATGGAAAACGGCAGATTGAAGATTACGCCGCGCGCTCGGAGCGCCGCGCTTCGGCGGGGGATTGCGGCGAATGAAATTCCCGCTTCCGGCACGGGTTTTGCGGGAGGCGTATGCGAAAAGGACATATTGCGATTGCCCGCCGGCGAAGGCCCGAAAGAAGAAGCGCCGAACGGCGATGTTTTCGCGCTTCGCTGTACGCCGCTCGCGCGGCGGGTCGCCGCGTCGAAAGGCGTTGACATCTCGAAAATCGCGGGAAGCGGCGCGCGCGGCAAGGTGATGAAAGCGGACGTCGAGTCCGCCGTTTCCGCCCGGCAATCCGCGAAAGAAGCCGCGGAGCTTCCCGCCGCGCGGACTTCGGACGGCAAGGCGATTCGGGAAACCAAGCCCTACGCGGGCATACGCAAGATAATCGGAACGCGTCTCGCGTCAAGCAAATTCACCGCGCCGCACCTGTATTTCACGCAGAAGGTTGACATGAAAGCCCTGCTCGCGCTCAGAAAACAGGTGAACGCGATTCTGACGAACAAGGCTTCCGTCACGGATTTCATCGTGCGCGCGGTCGCGCGCTGTTTGATCAAATATCCCGACATGAACGCGTCGCTCGCGGGGGACGTCATTGAGCTGTACGAAAGCGTAAATGTGGGCGTTGCCGTAGCGGCGCCCGCGGGTTTGATCGTTCCCGTGCTGCGCGATTGCGAAAAGAAATCGCTCGAGCGGATCGCGGAGGAATCGGCCGCTTTGGTGGCGAAGGCGCGAGACAATAAATTGAAACCCGACGAGTACAGCGGAGGCACCTTCACCGTTTCCAACCTCGGCATGTTCGGCATCGAAAACTTCACCGCCATAATCAATCCGCCGGAATCGGCCATACTCGCCGTGAGCGCCACGAAGGATGAGGTCGTCGCCGCGGACGACGGCAGCGGAGGCAAAACGGTCGACATCCGGCCAATGATGCATATCACGCTGACCGTGGACCACAGGATCATCGACGGCTTATTGGCGGCGCGCTTCGTGACGGACGTAAAGACGATTCTCGAAAACCCGCTCGAAACGCTTATATAATTCTATTGCCCGGCGCCGGCAAAGCAAGGAAAAGGGAGGATGTTTCAAATGGTTGAAGCCATTATAATGCCCAAATTGGGTTTCAATATGAGCGAAGGCAAGCTCGTGTGCTGGTATAAAAAAGAAGGCGATGCCATCGGCAAAGGAGAGCCGTTTTTTTCCATTGAAACGGACAAAACGACGATCGACGTGGAGGCGACGCGGGACGGCATCGTCCGCAGTCTTCTTTTTCGCGAGAACGAAACGGTCCCCGTAATGCTTCCGATAGCGATCGTTTCCGACGCGGACGAGAATATTGAGGCCGAATTGAAAGCCGCCAAGGAGCGTTTGGCGGGCATCTCCTCGCCCGGACAAACGCCTTCGCTTTCCGCGTCCGGCGCGCCTTCGGTTCCCGCGCGATCGGATCAACCCGCGCCTTCCGGCGGCGCGCGCCGCAGGGAGTATGACGTCATTGTCATCGGAGGGGGTCCCGGGGGCTACGTGGCGGCAATCAGATCCGCTCAACTCGGGAAACGCGTCGCTTTGGTCGAAAAAGACAAAATGGGAGGCGTCTGTTTGAACCGAGGCTGCATTCCCACAAAGACCTTTCTGCGCGGCGTCGAAGCGCTGAGAGAAGTGAGAGATTGTGAGCGATACGGCGTTTCCTGCGCGGACGCGCATCTGGCCGGCATCGATATGGAAAAATTGCAAAAACGGAAAAACGAAATCGTCGCCCAATTGGTCGGGGGCGTGGAAAGCCTCTTGAAAAAGAACGGCGTGGAGAAGTTCGACGGAACCGGCGCGATAGTTGACGCGAATTCCGTGGAAGTAAACGGAAAAACATACACATCGGAACACATCATAATCGCCACGGGTTCCCTTGCAAAGACACTTCCGGTTCCGACGGACGACGACATGCGTCCGCTCACGTCGGACGACCTGCTTTCAATGACGGCCTTGCCGCAGGACATGCTGATCGTCGGCGGCGGTGTGGTTGGCGTGGAATTGGCGTATTTTCTCGTTTCCGCGGGCGTCAAGGTGAGAATCGTGGAGTTTTTGGATCGCATATTGCCGATGATCGATGAGGAGATCGCCGAATTGGCCTCGAAAAAACTCAAAAACTTGGGCGTGATCGTGGACACGGGAGCGCGCGTGACGAGGATTGCCGAAGGCGCCGTCTTCTTTGAGAGCGATGGACGCGAACACAGGGCGGAGACGCGGAATGTGCTGATGGCCGTCGGCAGGGAGGCGAATCTCGGCGGGATCGATTGCGAGAAGCTCGGAATAGAGCTTGATCGCGGCGCCATCGCCACGGACGCGTCCCTCAGAACATCCGTTCCGAACATTTTCGCGATTGGCGACGTCAACGGAAAGAACATGCTTGCGCACACGGCTTCGATGGAGGGGATTGTTGCGGCCGAAACCATTGCGGGCCATGCATGCGCCATGAATTACGACAGGATTCCAAGCGTCGTTTACTTGCGTCCGGAGTTGGCGAGCGTTGGCTTGACCGAGGAGCGGGCGCGCGAAAAATACGCGTCCGTGAAGGTCGGGCGTTTTCCTTTGGCCGCGAACGGCAAGGCGAAGGTGGCGGGCGAGAGCGAGGGTTTGGCAAAGATCATAATCGAGGAAGAATACGGAGAAATCGTGGGCGCGCATCTCTACTGCGCCCACGCCACGGATATGATCGCGGAAATCGTAACCGCAATGAACCTTGAAGCGACGGCGGATGAGATTGCGATGACGGTGCATCCGCATCCGACGATTTCCGAAGTCATTCAGGAGGCGGCGCACGCCATCCGCGGGAAAGCGATTCATTTCGCCTGAGCGGGAATTCGGAAAGCGCAAAATGCCGCCAAATTCCCGCGCAGACAAAAGCTTTTTTCACGGAGTCTGTTTTGTGATGTGGAGCGTGAAGACGGCCTCGTCGCCGCCGTTTGCGGGACCCTTGAGGTTTAAGGCGATCGTGGTCGTCGAGCCTTCTCCCTCAACCAAGTTTATGGTCCGCTTCTCGCCGCTGCGTATGGCGGCGCTCTTTCCGTCCTGCGTGAGCGTGGCCGTGAATTCCGCGCCGAAGCCGAAGGACACGTTCACGCTCTTGTAGTTGGCGGGTACGGTGCATGCGTAGGTCTTGCCGTCGGCCCCTCCGGCCGTCGGATTTTCGGGCGTCGCTCCCGACACGTACACGCTGTCCGGCAGAGGTGCGTTTTCGCGCACGGTGATCGTGTATCGCTGCTTGCTCTTGCCCGACTCGGAGGTTTCGACGACGATGGTGTGCGGAATTCCCGGCGTCGCGGGCAGTTCTATGCGCTCCGAGTTCGCGCCGCTCGCCACGATGCGCCCGTTCACGATGATGTCCGTGGACGCGTATGCCGTGGGCCGCACGACGATGTGGGAGCTGCCGTTGCTCACGGCGACGCTCGGGTAATCGCGCGCGTTCGCGTCGAAAGCGAAGCCGCCGGTGACGCGGCCGCCATCCACGGCGATGGAGAGACCCGTCAATCCTCCGGATTGCGTCGTCTTCTCCACGATTCCCGTGTAGGAGACGGAGGAGAGCGCCCCGGACGGACCTTCCAGACAGGCGTAGACGCGGTATTTGGTGTTCATCGATATCGCGGCGCTCGTCGCCGTGTACGTGTTCTCCACGTTCGGAACGCTGCCCTTGTCCACGACCTTCTGGTTTTCGTTGGCGGTTCCCGCTTTGACCTTTTCGGGCGTGGGCGGCAGCGCGCCGCCGCTCTCGGCCACGGCGATCCAGTGGAAGGTCCCCTTCGCGTTGACGCTGACCGTTATTTCGAGCGCATTGCCGGCGTTGATGCCGGCGTTCAAACTGCGGATGGTCGGCGTGCCGACGCCGGCGGTCGTGAAGGATCGCGCTTCGACCCTGGAAAATTCATTCGCGTTCTTGGAAACATAACCATAAACATCATAGGATGTTCCAACTTTGAGTTCCGTTATGTCGATGTTCAGGCTCCTGTTCCTTTCGATGGGAACACTGCCCGATTTCAATGCCTTGTCTCCGCCCCTGTCGTTGCCGGCGGCGATGTTCGTCTGCGACGGCCTGCCCGCGCTGTTCTCAACGAGCACCCAGTAGAAGGTTCCTTTTTCGGTGGAGCTGACGGTCAGGAGGGCGGTTTTTTCGGTGATCGTCCCGACGCTGAAATTGCTGATCCAGTTTTCGCCGATGTCGGCTTCGTCCTCGGTGTTGAAATGCAGACTGCGCACGTTGGAGAGTTTGCCGTCGCCGCCCTTCACGGTCGCGTACATCGTGTAAGGCTTCGCGGCCGTGAGCCCGTCCATGGTGACGGACGCCCGCTCGTACGCCTTGACCTTGACGCTGCCCTTCTTGAAGGCGGCCGCGCCGGCGGAGTCCTTGCCCTGCGATATCTGCTGCGCCGTCGGTTCGGAACGCGGTTTTTCGAGCAGAACCCAGTACAGGGTGCCGCCGGTTCGCGATGTGGCGTTTACGACCGCGCGCACGTTGTCGTAATCCGAAATGGCGAATTCCGTGATGGCCCTGGAATCTTGATCTATGCCCAACACCTTGTTGATGACTTTGACGGTTTCCGCCCGCGTCAGATTGCGATTGGGATAAAAATTGCCGTCGGGATAGCCGGTCAGATAGCCCTTGGTGTAGGCGGAATTGACGGCCTCCGTCGCCCAGGCGCCTATCTCTTTCGCGTCCAAAAGCCCCTTTGGCGTCTTCTTCGTGCTTTCGCCCGGCGATATCCGAAAGAGCACCGTCGCGACCTCCTGACGCGTGATGGGGCTGTCCGGGGCGAACCACGTGCCGCCGTCGTAGCCCGCTATGTAGCCGGCCGCGGCGGCCTTTCTCACCTCATCGTAATACCATTCGTGCGGAGGCACGTCGACGAAGGCGATGTTGCCGAAAGCCGTATAACCCATCGCCGCGTTGATTACCTTGACGAACTCGGAGCGCTTGATGGCCGCGTCGGGCAGGAATCGGCCGTCGGCGTAGCCGTTGATGTAGCCTCGGTCGACGGCGCTGCGGATTTCCTCGTCGGCCCAGTGTCCCACCGTGTCCACGAAATTGGACGCGCCATGAGCGGACGTTCCGGGCCAAAGCGCGGCGGCCGGCGCGGACGCGAGCAGAGAGAGGGCGGCGATTGACAAGATTCTCGAAACTGTTTTCATAAATCGATCTCCGTACCAAAGCAAGCGCGTCGCGGCGACATGAGAGACGCGCTCGCGTCATCCGACGACGGCGCGGATGCTCCTCTGCATCTTGAGCCGTTCCGCTTCCACGTTGATCCGCACCGTCATGTTGCCTATCGCGGATCGTATGTCGGCGGGGTTTTCTATGGGTTCTTCCACCGAGAACATGGGAACACCCGTATCGCGGGATTCTATAACGCCACGCACCGCGGTTTTGTTGCATTTTTTGATCGCGGCGATGGACGGCGCGTACAGCACGCTTTCGACCTCGATGCGCGGGAGATGCGACATGTAATTGCCCAAGGCGGCGACCAGCAGGCCGTCGTGATATATTTCTACGCGAATGTTTGCGTTTGTCCTTTCCTCTTCCATGATTCTATTATACCGCATCGGCGCGGGATTGTCCACAGCCGGGCGCGACGTTCGGCTCGATCGTTTACAAAGGTCGTTTACAAACGCAGGGCCGGCGCGTCGGAGACGGAAGGCGGATTGGGCCACAGCAAGCGCACGACATCGTTGACAATGGCGGGAATGCCGCCGGCGCCCGGATTCTCCGGGATGAAGCGTTCGATGACCGGAAGAAAGTTCGCGAGATCGTTTCTTGTGATGTTGTGCCACACCGGGTATATGTCATTGTACTCGGAGGACAGTTCGTCGTACAGGCATCGTATGCCGGAAACCTGCCAGCCGATGCGCACGAAGGCGCGGGAGAGGATCGCGATGCCGAATTTGTATTTTGTGATGCCGTTTCGTATCCTGTCTTCGAGATCGTCTCCGGGTTCCAGCATGAAATCGTCGTGGAAAACGGGCAGGCCTTCGGCTTCGAGCGCGCGCGCGAGCGGCAGAGCCATGCTTTCGCGGTCCTTGTAGTAATGCAGGATGAAAGCTCGCAGCTTATAGCGCTTTACCGCTTCGGCGAAGTTGTTGACGGGGGCGTTTTTTTCGGAAACCCGCTCGCATATGGAGGGTTCAACCGCGACCGGCGCGCCGCCGTCTGCGGGGAGGAATCGCACGGAAGCGCGGATCTTGGAGAAAAAGCTGCCCGAGTCGATGATCGTAAACCAATGCCCGCTTTCCGGCAGAATGACCTTGAAAGGCGAACGCTCTATGTAACCGCCCGTGAAGCGGTGCGGCTTGTTCTCTTTGTAGAAGGCGTAGTTTTCCTCGTTCATGACCAACACGTTGGCCGCGTAGCCGAGCGTCACTTCCGCCGTGCCGCCGTCAACCGTTCCAAGGTCGTACAATAGATAGCGCATAGTCTCTCCTCGAATCAATTCAATCAGACTTTCCGATACAAGCGGCGGCTCGCCGCAACGCCGCCGCGCGCCGCTTCAAAGGCCGGCGCGTAGATGTTCATGAAGTTCTCCACGAGGCGCGCCTCCGCCTTTGTCAGGTCGTACTCCCACATACCGTTCACGTTTCGCATATTGCTGCCGTCGCCGGCGTTGTAGGCTTCGAGTTTGTCGCCGTAACGGTCGAACAGGATCTCGTACATGCGCCTGCGGTCGGGAGAGCGCTGCGAAACGTAGTCCACGAGCAGCCTTTCGGATTGCCCCGACATGGCCCTGCCGTGGGCGGCGTCCCTGATCGCGGACGCCTCTATGAGTTTCTCCCATTCGTCCTCGCGCAGGGGGATGTCCTTCTTTGTCGGAATTTTGCTCCAATTTGGCTTGCCGGGCGGTCGGTCTCCCATTCTTCTGCGCACGACGCGGCAGCGAATCTCGCCGCTCGCGCCCGCGCCGTCCTTGCCGCGAAAGCTCGGGATGGGCGCCAATTTGTCCCTTGACAACACGCGCATTGTGAAAAAATCCTTTCCGGCTGCGGGGAAGGCGCGCGGATTGCGCACACTCCCGCCCTGAGACCTTGTTTGATAATAGTATATTACTATTTTATCGCGCGTATTTCAATAGGCAATCTTGAAAGCGCCGGCGCCGGCGTGGTATACTGATTCATCGGACTTTCGCAGCGCTTTGCGCCGCGACGGGGAACGCGGGCGCAAGTTTTATTGTAAAATATGGGGTATTGAGGAAATTTATTGGAATGAGCGATCAAAACGAAAAAAAACATCCTCTGATGGTCGGCATGCGGACGCTGAAGACGGCGCTGTCCGTGCTCATCTGCATGGCGGCGTATCACCTCGCGGCGCCACTGGGCCACACCACGGATTTCGACGCCTTTTTGGCGTGTACGGCCGCCGTCATCTGCATGCAGGACAGCTTGGAAAAATCCTTCAAAAGCGGGCGCAACCGCATGGCGGGTACGGGAATCGGCGCTCTGCTCGGCATGATATTTCTGTATATCGACATGTTTTTCAGCAACGAATACTTGGTTCTCGCGATGACGGCGCTCGGCGTCGTCGTGCTCATCACCGTCTGCAATCTGCTGCGACTGAGCGAGGCCATCGTCATAGCCTGCGTGGTGTTCCTGATCATCGCGCTGGGGCAGACCGTGACGGGACCCTTCGTGTCGAGCGTGCAGCGCCTTCTCGACACCGCCGTGGGTGTGGGGATTGCCATCGCGGTGAATCATCTCGTGAAAAAACCCAATAAGTAATGTCCGGAGCGTGAAAATATTTAAATTTTTGCGCTTGACAAGGCGGGCGGAGAGCGATATAATCATATAAATCAGATATGTTTTATATGTTATATGCGGAAAGCACAGCACAGCGCAGCCTTCCCTTCGGCGCTCACGGGCGGAAAGGGGGAAGCGGAGAAAGGAAAGAGAAATGGCCGAAAAGAACACCGCGTCTTGGGCATTTGAAACCAAGCAAATCCACATCGGGCAGGAATTCGCCGACCCCACAACGGACGCCAGAGCGGTTCCCATCTACCAGACCACGTCCTTCGTGTTCCACAACGCCGACCACGCGGCGGCGCGCTTTGGACTCGCCGACGCGGGCAATATCTACACGCGCCTGACCAATCCGACCCAAGACATACTCGAAAGGCGCGTGGCGGCGCTCGAAGGCGGTTCGGCGGCCTTGGCCGTGGGCTCCGGCGCGGCGGCGCTGACCTACGCGATCTTGAATCTGGCGCGGGCCGGGGATCACATCGTGTCCGCCAAAACCATCTACGGAGGCAGCTTCAACCTGCTCGACCAGACGCTTCCGAGCTACGGCGTCACGACCACATTCGTGGATCCCGACGTGGAAGGAAGTTTCCAAAACGCCATTCGGTCGAACACCAAGGCCATCCTGATCGAATCGCTCGGCAATCCCAATTCCAACGTCATCGACATCGAGAAAGTGGCGAAGATCGCCCACGACAACCGCATTCCCCTCATCGTGGACAATACCTTCACATCGCCCTATCTGCTTCGCCCCTTCGAATACGGCGCGGACATCGTGGTTCATTCCGCCACGAAATTCCTCGGAGGACACGGCACGACGTTGGGCGGCGTCATCGTCGAGAGCGGCAAATTCGATTGGGAAGCGAGCGGCAAATTTCCGCAGATCACCGAGCCCAACGCGAGCTACCACGGCGTTTCGTTCTCGGCCGCCGCGGGTCCCGCCGCCTTCGTGACGCGCATTCGCGCCGTGCTGCTGCGCGACACGGGCGCGGCCCTCGCGCCGTTCAACGCTTTCCTGCTGCTGCAGGGCATAGAAACGCTTTCGCTGCGCGTCGAAAGGCACGTGGAAAACACGCTCAAGGTCATCGACTATCTGAAGACCCGGCCCGAGGTCGAGCGCATCAATCATCCCTCCCTGCCGGATCAGCCGAGCCACGCGATCTATAAGAAGTATTTTCCGAATGGCGCGGGCTCGATTTTCACCTTTGAAATCAAGGGCGGCGCGGACGAGGCCAAGGCTTTTATCGACAAGCTGCAAATATTCTCGCTGCTCGCCAATGTCGCGGACGTCAAATCCCTCGTGATTCACCCCGCGAGCACGACGCATTCGCAGCTGTCGGCGGAGGATCTTCTCGATCAGGGCATCAAGCCCAACACCGTGCGGCTTTCGATAGGCACGGAGAATATAAAAGACATCATCGCGGATCTCGACCAAGCCTTCGCGTAAGCCAAGTATGCAAACGCCGCGTCTGCTTTGCCCGGTCGCGGACAAAATCAACGCGGCGTTTGCGCGGTTTTGATTGGTGTCTTTAGAACTGTGACGCGCAGCGGTCACTCGGTCAAAAAGGCTTCCAACTCGGCGTTGAATGCGTCCGGCGCATCCAAAAACGGACCGTGTCCGCAACCGGGGAAAAGCACGAGTTTGCTGTTTTTGATGTTCTGCTCCATATACTCGCCGTGCGCGCGGGTATGCAGCAAGCCGTCGCCGCCGAAAGCGAGCAGGGTCGGCACCGCAATGTCCTTCAACACGGGGCGAAAATCCTCGACCGACATGGAGAGCCACATGAAAGCCATCACGTGCGGCACGTTCTTTCTCGCCTCGCCCAAGGACCACTTGAACAGTTCGGAATCCTTGGGATAGCCCTTGCCAAAGATGTTGGGCGTAAAGTGTTCGACGAGGGTGTTCCAATCCGCGGCGATCATAGACAGCCAATTCAGGTTGTCGGCGTGGGTAAACGAGCTCATCGTACCCAACTTCCATTCGTCGTCGGTGATCAGCTTCGGTATCATGTCGATGATGCACAGCTTGTTTATGTATTGGCATCCGAATTTGCGGATATACGCAAACAGCGTGCTCGTTCCCATCGACCAGCCGACCAAGTTCGCCTTGTCAATGCCCAAGCCCTCGATCAATTCGTGCAGATCTTCCCCGAAACGGGCGAGGTTCATGTTTTGCTCGGTCACCTCTCCCTTGTCGGATTCTCCGTGTCCGCGCAGATCGTAGGCGACCACCCGGTATTTCTTTGAAAAATACGCAACCTGTTTCTTGAAGTATTTCGAGTTGCACGACCAGCCGTGGATGAAAATGAGAGGCTCTCCTTTTCCGTGTTCTTCGTAATACAGTTTGCAACCGTCCGCCGTGGTGAAATAGCTCATTTGAAACTCCTTTCTCCAATAAACGCGTTCTTGCGTGTGCCGGAAAAACATCCGAACACGCAAGGACAGGTATTCCGTCCCCTCCCGCGGCGTTTTTTGCGCAAGGCGTCCGCGGGCGGTTATTCGGCTTCCGGTGTGGCGTTCTCCTTGGCGGGCGCGGCTTTTGCGTCCACGGCGTCGCTGCCAAGGCGCTCCCGCAGCGCGTCGATGAGCAGGTTGTCGGGCGGCGAGATGATCTTCGGGCGCGAGATGAGCAGTTCGACGCGGCGGTTCAGCTTGCGGCCCTCCGGCGTGTCGTTGCTCGCGATGGGCCGCGTCTCTCCGTAGGGGCGCACGCTAAAGCGCTCCGAGCTGAGGTCGCCGTCCTCAAGAAGCGCGGCGAGGAAGTTCACGGCGCGCGCCAAGCTCAGATACCAGTTTGAGGGATAGCGGGCGGAGTTCGACGGGACGTTGTCCGTGTGGCCCGCGACGACGACCTCCAAAGGCTCCTCCGGCGTCTGGTTCGCCTGAATCAGATCGGCCAGCATGCCGACCTGCGCGTACATGGTCGGCGTAAGCTCCGCGCTGCCCGACTCGAACCACACGTCGTTCTTCAGCACGACGAGCACGCTTTCGCCCTGAAATTCGACGGCGATGGTGTTTTCGAGGTTGTTCTCCGTCACGTATTCCGACAAGGACTCGAACAGATTGCCGAGCTGCATGGCGGCCGCCTCGGCGGCGGCCTGTTCGGCCTCGGCCCGCGCCTGCGCCTCCTCGTTCTCCTTGCCGGCTTCGGGATAGGGGAGTTTTAAATCGCCCATGTCGCCCGAGCCGTCTCCGCCGATGCCTTGAGACATGACATCGCTGAAATAGCCGTTGAAGGCCGTGTAGAAGGCTTCCGCGATGGAGTTGTATTTCTCCTCATTGACCGAACTCGACGCGAAGAGTACGATGAACAGCGCGAGCAGCAATGTGAGCAGATCCGCGTAGGGAATCAGCCAGCTTTCGTCGGCGTGTTCCTCGTGCTGTTCATGTCTCTTTGCCATATCGTTTCTCCTGTGATGCGAACCGAAGCGCTTGCCGCGAAACGCGGAAAAATCCGCGCGTCGGTTAAAAAGTCACGTCTATGGGAATTGGACGCGACCCCGAGCTAACTTGTTTCGCGTTCGCGCGCGGAAATGTAGTTGGAAAGATTGTCCTTCAGCATGCGCGGGTTCATGCCGCGGCATATGCCGACGATGCCCTCCATGATGATGGTGCGCACCAACACCTCCTGCTTCGTCTTGCGCTTGAGCTTGTTGGCCATGGGATGCCACAGCACGTAGCCCGTGAAAATGCCGAGCAGCGTCGCGATGAAGGCGGCGGCGATCGCGTGTCCGAGGGCCTCCGTGTCCTCCATGTTGCCGAGCGCCGCGATCAGCCCGAGCACGGCGCCGAGCACGCCCAGGGTCGGCGCGTAGGTACCGGCCTGGGTGAATATGTTGGCGTTGGCCGCGTGCCGGCCCTCCATCGCCGCGATGTCGGCTTCCATGGATTCGGCGAGCTGGTCGCTGTCCACGCCGTCCACGAGCAGCTGCAGACCGCGCGTCAGAAAGGGGTCGCTCTCGTCCGCTATGCGCGCTTCGAGCACCAGCAGACCTTCCCGCCTGGCCATTTCCGCGAATTCGAGTATCTTCTCTATGGCCTCCTGCGGCGACATGAATTTGGTGCCGCCGAATATGATCCCAAACAATCGACCGATATTTTTCAGCTCGTTCATCGGTGTGGCGATGGTCACGGCGCCCACCGTTCCCATGATGATGATCAGGAATGCGGCGGGGTTCAACAGATTATCGAGAGCCACGCCTTTGAGAACCATTCCCACGCCGACCGCCAGAACGCCGATGATAATGCCGGCAAGTGATGATATATCCACGTGATTTACACTTCCTTTCCTTCGGCAGGAACAAAAATCGCCAAAAAGCGCAAAATGACACCTTTGCGGTTTGGAACAAACGGAAACGAGGCTTCGCCATGCAAAGCACTCGTTTATATTTTACCTTGATTTGTTATGATTGTCAATCGCCGCGCGCAGGTTTTAAAAATACTCGACCGCTACGGTTACATAGGCGGGGCCGACGGCTTATTCGTCTGCTTTTTGTTCGTCCGAAGCGCTCCCGCCGGCGGCTCGCGCCTTTTTCCGCCGCTTCACGCATTCCGTCAGCAGATACTCGATCTGTCCGTTCACGGAGCGAAACTCGTCCTCCGCCCAGGCGGCGATCTCCGCGTAGAGCCGGCCGGACAGCCGCAGCGGTATCTGTTTCTTTTCTCCGTCCTTCTTTT
>JAISMX010000020.1 GCA_031276515.1 Eubacteriales Family XIII. Incertae Sedis bacterium
GAATCCGGACGTCGGGCGTCGTGGCGTATGCGGCCTTCTATCGCCGCTTGAACAGCCTTTCGACGTCGCGCCGCGCAAGACGGATGAAGACGGGGCGGCCGTGCGGGCAGGCGTGGGGGTTTTCGCAGGACGCGAGATCCGAGAGCAGACCCGCAATCTCCGCTTCGCCGAGCCGGTCGCCCGCCTTGACGGCGGCCTTGCAGGCTGCGGAGATCACGCGCTCCGCAGCCGCGGCGTCGCGCGGCGGACGGCCTTCGGGCAGCTCCGCGAGCAAGAGACGCAGGAATTCCTCCGCTTCGGACAGGGGCAGAAAGGCGGGCACGGCATTGATTTTGCAGGCGTTCGCGCCGAAATCCTCGGCTTCGTAGCCCAGGGCGCCGAGAAAGTCGCGCGCCGCGCGGTCGTCGTCCGGCGCGGTCGCGCGCGCGGCGTGCGGCAGCTCGACCACAAGCGGCGCGAGCAGCTGTTGGCACAGCTTTTCGCGGCTTTGGCGCTGCCGCAGGAAGCGCTCGTACAGAACGCGTTCGTGCGCGGCGTGCTGGTCTATGAAATAGAAGGCTTCGTCGTCGCGCCCCACGATGTACGCGGAGAAAATCCGGCCCATCGGCGCTATCGCGGCGATGTCAAAGGGCGCGGCGGCGCGCGCGGCCTCGGGGGGCGCCCATTCCTCCGCGTCCTCGCGCAGCAGGTTCGCGCTTTCCTCGCGTTTGCTTGACAATAAACTTTTTATGTCAAGATAGGGCGCGTCGGCCGTGATCGCGTCCGCGTCCGCATGAAACGCGCCGTTCCCCGGCGCCGCACCGATTTCGGCATGAGACGCGCCGGCGCGCGCGTCGGCAAGCGTCGTCCGCTCTCCCGCCGATGTCGCGCCGCTCTCGTCCGCCGCCTGCGGAACAAAGAGCTTGGCGCTCGGCGGCACGGTCGGGATGGCCTCTTTCGCGCGCAGCGCGGCGCGAACCGCTTCCCTTATGAAATCCGAGAGCGCGGCCTCGTCGTCGAAGCGCACCTCGCTCTTGGCCGGGTGGATGTTGACGTCGAGGCGTTCCTGCGGAAGGCGCAGAAAGAGTACCGCGAATGGCGGGCATCCCGCGAGCGGCGTTTCCGCGCAGCCCTCCGCCAAGGCCTTTTCCATGAGCCCGCTGCGCACGAAGCGCCCGTTGACGAAGAAGACGCGCCGCCCTCTGCCCACGCGCCGCGCCGAGGGCGCGGCGATGAAACCGCTCAGGGAGAAATCCCCGCTCTCGGCGCCTATGGGCAGCAGCGCGCGCCCCGCCTCCCCGCCGTAGATCGTGAGGATGTTCGCGCGCGAATCCCCGCGCCCCGGCGTCGAAAACAGAACCGCGCCGTTGCTTATGAGCCGCATTCCGACGTCCGCGCGGCCCAACGCCAGCACGGAGACCGCTTCCACGACGCGCACGCCCTCCGCGCGGTCGCTTTTCATGAACTTCAAACGGGCCGGCGTGTTGTAAAAGAGATCGGAGACCACGACGGTCGTTCCCTCCGCCGTACCCACGGGCTTTTCGAGGACGACCTCGCCGCCCTCCACGCGGATCATGGAGCCCAGGCTCTCCTCCGCCGTCTTCGTGTAGAGCTCGAGCCGCGAAACGGCGGCTATGCTCGTAAGCGCCTCGCCGCGAAAGCCGAAGGTGCCGATGCGGTCGAGGTCGGAAAGCTCCTTGAGCTTGCTCGTGGCGTGGCGCAAAAACGCGGTCCGCACCTGCCCCGCGGGTATGCCCGTTCCGTTGTCGCTGACGCGTATCATGGATTTGCCGCCGCGCTCGATCTCGACCGTAATCGCGCGCGCGCCGGCGTCCATGCTGTTTTCCACAAGCTCCTTGACCGCGGAGGCCGGCCCCGTCACGACCTCGCCCGCGGCGATCTTCTCCGCTATGCGCGGCGGCAATTGCGCGATTTTATTCACCGGTTTCCCCTACCCCTCGCCCAGCGCGGCCCGCTGCAATTCTTCCAACACGGAGAAGGCCTCCGAGGGCTTGAGCTCCATCAGATCCAGCGATTTGAGCCGTTCCAAGACGGCGTTCGGCGCGAAGTCGAAAAACGAGAGCTGCTCGCCCGCGGAGGACGCGTCCGGGGGGTTTTCGGCGCCGTCCGCCGCCGCGATGCGCGCCCGCCCTTCCTCCAACGCGCGCAGCTTCGCTTCGGCCGCCTCGAGCAGCGATTTCGGCACGCCCGCGAGTCCCGCCACGTGTATGCCGTAGCTCCTGCTCGCGCTGCCCGGCGCGATCTTGTGCAGGAACACGATCTCCCCGCCGGTTTCGCTGACGACCACGTTCAGGTTTTTCAGGCCCCGCGCCGCGCCCTCGAGCTCCGTGAGTTCGTGATAGTGCGTCGCGAACAGCGTGCGCACGCGGTTTTCGTCGCCGCAGAGGCGCTCCGCGACCGCCCAGGCGATGGAAATGCCATCGTAGGTGCTCGTTCCGCGTCCGATTTCGTCCAGCAGGATCAGGCTGCGCGCGGACGCCGTGTTCAGGATGTAGGCCAGCTCGCTCATCTCGACGTAGAAGGTGCTTTGACCCCGCGCCAGATTGTCCGACGCGCCGATGCGCGTGCAGATGCGATCCGCAACGCCGATCACGGCCCTCTCGGCGGGAACGAAGGAGCCCGCTTGCGCCATGAGGACGATCAGGGCCGCCTGTCGCATGTACGTCGACTTTCCCGCCATGTTCGGCCCCGTGATCAAAAGCAGGGAATGCGCGCCGCGGTCGAGCCAAAGGTCGTTGGACACGAAGGCGCCGTCGCGTATCGTCTGTTCCACGACGGGATGCCTGCCCTTTTCGATGGCGATCACATCCCCGTCGTTCACCTCCGGCCGCACATAGCCGAGCTTCTCCGCCGTCTCCGCGAAGGCGAGCAGCACGTCCAACGCGGCTGCGGCCGCCGCCGTCGCCTGTATGGACGCCGCGTACGCGAGCAGATCGTCTCGAACGCCGCAGAACAGCTCGTATTCGAGCCGGTTGATCTTCGCCTCGGCGTTCAGCACGACGGCCTCCGTCTCCTTCAGCTCCGGGGTCACGAAGCGCTCGCAGTTGGCCAACGTCTGTTTTCTGATGTATTCCTCGGGAACGCGATCCATGTGGGAGCGCGTGACCTCGATGTAGTAGCCGAACACCTTGTTGTAGCCGACCTTCAGGTTTTTGATCCCCGTGCGCGCGCGCTCCGCGCCCTCCAGCGAGGCGATCCACGCGCGGCCGTCCCGTATGGACAGCTTCAGCTCGTCCAGCTCCCGCGAATAGCCGTCCCGTATCAGGCCGCCGTCCTTGATCGCGTGCGGCGCGTCCTCGCGTATGGCCGCCGAGATCAGCGCTTCGACTTCGGAGAGCTCGTCCATCTCCTCCGCGAGGGCGCGCAGGAGGGCGGCGTCGCAGGAGGCGAGCTGCGCTTTTATGTCCGGCAGCAGCGCCATGGAATTGCGCAGGGCGATCATGTCCCTGCCGTTCGCCCCGCCGCAGGACAGACGGCCCGCCAGCCGTTCGAGGTCGTGCATGCCCCGGAGCAGCTCGCGCAGGTTGTTTCGCCGCAATATATGCGCAAGCAGGCAGTCCGCGGCTTCGAGGCGCGCCTCGATCTCCGCGCGCCTGTTCAGCGGCGCGCGCAGCCATTGCCGTATGAGGCGGCCGCCCATGGCCGTCAGCGTCCTGTCCAGCACGCCGAGCAGGGAGCCGCGCGCGCGGCCGTCTTGCAGCGTTTCCGTGATTTCGAGATTGCGCAGCGTCGCCTTGTCCAGCGACATGCGGTCGTCCGTCGAGTAGACGCGCAGGCGGCTGATGTGGGTGAGCGTTTGCTTCTGGGTCTCGTTCAGATACTGCAAAAGCCCGCCGAGCGCCCGCGTGAGGCAGGGTTTTTCCGCGATGCCGAGGCCTTCCGTCGAGCGAACGCCGAAATGGCGCAGGATCAGGCGCTCCGCCGCCGCCTCGGCGAAGCTCTCCTCGGGCAGCGGCGTGATGTGCCGTATGTCGTTTCCGCGCAATTCGTCCGCGAAGCCCTCCGCGTCCGCGCGTGGGTGAAGGAGCACCTCCCCCGCCTTGATGCGCACCATCTCGTTCAACAGGGTCTCGCGGAAGTCCTTGCCTTCGATCTCGCAGGCGTTCATCTCGCCGGTGGAGATGTCGCAGAACACCAGACCCGCGCGATTTTCGCCCGTGAAAAACGAGGCCAGATAGTTGTTTTCGCCTTCTTGCAGCATGGAGCGGCCCGTCAGCGTACCCGGCGTGACGATGCGGATGACCTCGCGCTTCACGATGCCCTTGGCCTCGCCGGGTTCCTCCACCTGCTCGCAGATCGCGACCTTGTGACCGCGCTCCGCGAGCTTCGCGAGGTAGGCTTCGGCGGCGTGGTGCGGCACGCCGCACATGGGCGCCTTCTCCCCGTCCCCGCTGCTCTTGCCCGTCAGCGTGATGTCGAGCTCGCGCGCGGCCGTGATCGCGTCGTCGAAGAACATCTCGTAGAAGTCGCCAAGCCTGAAAAAGAGGATGCAGTCCTTGTGGCGCTCCTTGATTTCGTTGTATTGGCGCATCATGGGAGTCATGCTTTTATTCCGTTCCCGTGCGCCGCTCCGCGCCCTCGTCCGCGCAAAGCCTCCGCCACGCCGTGAGCGCGAGCCGGATCAATTCCATCGCGCGCCGCAGATCCTTTTCGTTCAGCACGTAGGCGATGCGGATCTCGTCGCGCCCCAGGCCCTCCGTGGCGTAGAAATCCTCCGCGGGCGTGAACATGACGGTCTCTCCCCCGTCGTCGAAATTCCCAAGGAGCCACAGCAGGAATTCCTCCGCGTCGTCCACGGGCAGCTTTACTGTGATGTAGAAGGATCCGGGCGGCTTTGAAAACACCGCGCCGTCGATCTTGGAAAGCTCCTCGCAGACCGCGTCGCGCCGCCGCTCGAATTCCGCCCGCACCGCGTCGAAGTAGTCGGAAGGCAGTCTGTAGAGCGCCGCGCCGCCCACCTGATCGAGCGTGGGCGCGCAGAGGCGGCTTTGTGCAAGTTTTAACATATTTTCTAATAGTTCCTTGTTTTTGGACAGCGCGGCACCGATGCGCGCGCCGCAGGCGCTGAAGCGCTTCGAAACGGAATCGACGATCACGGTCCTGTCGGCGATCTCCCCGATCTGTCCGAAACTCGACATCTCCCCTCCGTCGTACACGAATTCCCTGTAAACCTCGTCGGAGATGATGAACAGATTGTTTTCCAACGCGAAGGCGCCGATGACCGCCATCTCGTCCCGCGTGAGCACGACGCCCGTCGGATTGCCGGGATTCGTGAGCAGCAGCGCCTTCGTTCTCGGCGTGACGAGGCTTTCGAGCGCCTCGCGGTCAGCGTAGCGGTAGCCATCCTCGGCGCAGGTGGTGACGGGAACGATGACGCCGCCCGAAGCGCGCACGAAAGCCCCGTAGTTCGTGTAGAAGGGCTCCGGAACGATGACCTCGTCGCCCTCGTCGCAGAGGCAGTCTATGACGAAGCGCAGCGCCTCGCTGCCTCCGCAGGTGATCAGGATCTCATCGCGCGCGAAATCCATACCGTAGCGCGTGTAATAACTCCGCACCGCGTCGATGAGCTCGGGCGAACCCGCAGAGGGGCCGTATTCCACGATTTCCCGCCTGTCGTTCCGGATCGCGTCCATGAACACGTCGGGCGTTTTGACGTCGGGCTGGCCGATATTCAGAAAGTACACCTTCTTGCCGGCGCGCTTCGCGGCCTCCGTGTACTTGAAGAATTTCCGGATGGGAGAGGGTTTGATGCCGAGTATTTTTTTAGATAA
>JAISMX010000038.1 GCA_031276515.1 Eubacteriales Family XIII. Incertae Sedis bacterium
TCGGCGGTCACCTCGATGCCCCAGCTTTTTTCGCTTCCGGTGCTGTAGTTGTTCATAATGATCTGCCGGGCGTTGACGCCGGGGTCCAGCTTGACGCGGATTTCCACCGTGTCGGGCGGTTTCAGCGGGCTCGCGGTCACGGCGTAGTTTTTCTCGGCGCGCTCAAAACGCAGTCCTTCTACGGATTCACCCCCGTCCTCCGCGAAAGCGGGCGCCGCAACGCTCGATAATGCCAGCGTCAGGGAAAGAAGCGCCGACACGCCCCGCCTCCGGAAATGCTTCGGCTTCATGAATAAGCCTCCTTTGCGTTCAGGCGTTTTTGCTTTAAACATCTCGCGAATCATAACATTGCCTCCTTTGAATTGTTTCCCGTTGGAGATATCTCGAGAATCATGAATCGACTCCTTATCCGAAGCGTAGCACTCCATTGTCAAATTCTCCAACGCGATGCCGCAAAATCTCTGCGCATTTTGGGCAAAGAAACGCCGGCATCGCGCCGAAGCCGGCGCGATTATACACAATTTTGACACAATGCAGGTGCCGGATTTTACAAAGCGCGTTTATAATCAGCTTGCAACGATACTTTTAAAAACGGCCGTTAAAGTCAAAGTCAATTGTTAAAAAAGATGAGGTGAAAGAGATGCAAGTACGAAAGGGTATGCGAAAACGCACAATTCCGGGAACAATCACGGCGCTTTTGCTCGCGCTCGTCATGGCGGCGGGCCTGGCCGGCTGCACATCCGCAACGCAGGGCGATTCGAGCGCGCAAAGCGGCGAGACGGAGGTTTCGGACAGCCAAGAGTCCACTCCGGAGCCCGAAGTCAACACATCGCCAATCAACGTCGTTTGGTATCCCAACGAGTCGTCAAACACCCACGAAGACATACGCGCGGAGGTGGGCAGGCTGATCGAGCAAGCGACCGGCAGAGCGGTGGAGCACAAGCTGACGACCGACTATACCATCGCCATCGAATCCATAGCGAGCGGCTCCGCCGATATCGCGATGTCGATGGGCGCCGTCGGCTACATCGAGGCGAAGAACAAAAATCCGCTAATTGACGTTTTGTTCGTCAACGCCGACAAAGAAGGCAAGCTCGACGGAGCCAAGTATTTCTCCTGGATTTGCGTCAACACGGCCGACGCGGACGCGTACAAAAGCGGCGACGCTTATTCCATCGACAATATAAAAGGAAAAAAGATGTCCTTCGTTTCCAACAGCTCGACCTCCGGGTTCAGGGTTCCCACCACCTCCATCATCGAGCATTTCGCAAGCGACAATCTGGATGAGGACAAATTGATCGAGGGTGGCCCCGACCAATTTTTCGGCGAGGTTTACTTCGGCGGCTCGCATCAAGGCTCCGCCGTGAATTTGATCGGCGGCAATGCCGACGTGGCGGCTTTTTGCGATATCGAGCTCGCCCCTTACATTCAACTTAAAGAAGGCGCCGAAAACACGGTGGGCGCCGTGTACGAAGTCAAGGACGGCGCCGACGCCCCCTTTGACGTTCACGCGGGGAAGGATTTTGTCGTCATCGCCTGCACGCCCGTTTTCAACGGCCCCAACGCTTACAACCCCGAGAATTTGAGCCCGGACGAAATCAAGGCGATTCAAGACCTGTTTACCTCGCCCGAGGTCGCAAACAACGAGCTCATCTTTTATGACGCGGATGTCGAAGGCGCCTTAGGGCTGTATAAAAAATCTTCCAGCTACGGATATGTTCTCACCAGCGATTCGTGGTACGATCCTTACCGCAAATAAAACCGCCGGACATTGAAGGTCGTCTCCCCGCAGCAGAGACTGCGGGGCATCACCCCACTTGCTCCGCTCGACCCAAGGACGCAGCGGAGCTGCGGGGAATCCGACCGAAGTGATTGAAACCGTTTGCGCAGCGGAAAGGCGTGTAAGCGTATGCCTGTTCTAAAATTTCAAAACGTAAGCAAAGTATACGACAACGTGACGAAGGCGCTGACCGACGTTTCCTTTTCCGTGGAAGAAGGCGAGTTCGTGTCCGTCATCGGGCCGTCCGGATCCGGCAAGTCAACGCTTCTGCGTTGCGTCAACCGGCTCGTTGACGCAACGCAGGGAAGCATCTTGCTTGACGGGCGGGACATAACCCGCGCCGACAAAAATGAAATCCGGCGCATCCGCAAAAGGACCGGGATGATCTTTCAGCATTACAATCTCGTGGACAGGCTCAGCATCATCGAAAACGTGCTGCACGGGCGGCTCGGCCACAAATCCGCGCTGGCCGGCGCCGTCGGACATTTCACCGAACGGGAAAAGGAAGACGCCTTCCGCATATTGGCGAAACTCGGTCTCACCGAGCAGGCGTACAAGCGCTGCGACGAATTGTCCGGCGGACAGAAACAGCGCGTGGGCATCGCGCGTTCCCTCATGCAGGAGCCGAGGCTGATTTTGTGCGACGAGCCCATCGCCTCCCTCGACCCGAGCTCGGCCAAGGTGATCATGGATCATCTGAGCGACATCAACAAAACCATGAACATCACCTGTATTTTGAATCTGCATCAGGTGGACGTCGCGATGAAGTATTCCAAGCGGATCATCGGCATTACATTGGGCCGAATCGTATATGACGGCCCGCCCGAGCGCTTGAGCAAATCCAAAATTCATGAGATTTATCAATCGAGCGAAGGCGAACTGATCACGGATGCCGGGTGTTAGCATGGAAAAGGCTCCGATTCCGGAAAATCAAACCTCCGTGTTCGTCGTGCGGAAAAGGACGTTTACCTTGGTGTTTCTCGGGGTGTCCGCCGTTTTCGCGATTTCCTCCGTCGTGACCGATTACAACGTGATCGACGGCTTTGTGGCGATACCCCGAGCCGTCTCATGGATAGCGGAAAATTTTGTTCCGGACAAAAAGGCATGGTCGAGATTTCCAAATATCTTGGAAAAGCTGATCGAGACGGCGCTTCTGTCGGTGGCCGTTACCGTGTGCGCCGCCGTGTGCGCGCTGTTCTCCGCGCTGCTCGGAACAAAAACCACGAAAATCAATCCGTGGATAGGCCGAGGGGTCAGAATCGTCGCCGCGTTTTTCAGAAATGTTCCGGATGTGGTTTGGGCAATCCTCCTGCTCTTTTCCTTCGGACAAAACATATTGACCGGGTTTTTTGCGCTGTTTTTCTACACCTTCGGCGTATTGACCCGCACCTTCATCGAAACCATAGACGAGGTCAGCGCGAACTGCGTCGAGGCGCTGCGCGCCACCGGCGCAAATTTGCTTCAAACGGTGTTCCAAGGCATCCTGCCGTCGTCGGCGCCGGAAATCGTCTCGTGGATTTTATACATGATTGAGACGAACATACGAAATTCCACCTTGATCGGCGTGCTCACGGCGACGGGCATAGGCTATATGTTCGATTTGTATTACAAGCGGATGGATTACGGCTCGGCGGGCCTTGTCGTCATTTCCATCGTCGCGCTGGTGATCCTCATAGAAACGATATCCAATCAAATCAGAAAGGCGATTATGTGATGAGCGGACTTGTGGTTGCGGACGCCGCCCCCTTTGCTCTCGACTTGCAAAAATACATGCACAAAAACCGCGCGGGCAAAATCAAAACGGCGGCGATGTCGAAGAACGGATTCGCCGTGAAGCTGACCGTTCTTGTCCTGCTCGGACTTACCCTGTACGGTTTTGCGACCTTCGATTACAAAAACATCGACATTGCCGAGGCCGTCGCGGGAACCTTCGACAACATCAAAACGATGTTCGGCCGGCCGAGGCTGAGCTACAACACGTTGGCCGGGGCCTTGAAAGCGCTCTTCGTGACCTTTTCCCTCGGCGCCCTTTCCACCGTTTTCGGGGCCGTCATAGCGCTGTTCGGCGCTCTTTTTTGCGCCAAAAATATCGCAAATCCGAAGGCGGCCAACATCATCAAGAGCTTCGTTGCCTTTATCCGAGCGGTGCCGACGATTTTGTGGGTGCTCATATTTACCGTCGCGGCGGGACTCGGAAGCGTCGCCGCGGTCATCGGACTCACCTTCCACAGCGCGGGATATCTGATCAAGGCTTACGCCGAATCCATCGAGGAAATGGACGACGGCATCATCGAGGCCCTGAAAGCGAGCGGCGCGAGCTTTTGGCAGATTGTGTTCCAAGCCGTTCTTCCGTCGTCCGTCGGCTATATGATCGCATGGACCTTCCTGCGCTTTGAAATCAATTTCACCAACGCGGTGGCCGTGGGCGCGGCGGCCGGAGCGGGCGGCATCGGATTCGATTTGTACATGGCCGGCAGCCATTACTTTGACCTGCGCGAGCTTGGCTTCATCACATACATGATCGTCGCCGCGGTCATCGCGCTGGAAATGGTCGCGTCCAAAATAAAGTCGAGGGTCGGCTAAATATGGATAAAAAGCGATTGACGAAAATACTGGCGAGAGCGGACAGGCGCGAAGTCGCGGCCATGTCGGCGGAGATTCTGAAAACCTGCCGCCCGGTCATTTTGAAAGAACCGGGGAAGACCTTGGCCATGATAAAAATGCGCGAACCCGTCAAGCAAAGCCTGTTTTACATAGGCGAGGTCATCGTCTGCGAGGCGTCGGTGGAAATCGACGGCGCGCGCGGCATCGCCGTTTTAATGGGCGACGACGCCGAAAAAACCCTCGACATGGCGATTATCGACGCGGCGGTAAACAAGGGCCTGTTCGAGGGCGAGAGCAAGCTGCTCGAACTTGAAAGGGAACAGAATGCCGAAATCATGCGGGAAAACGCCTTGTTCCTGAAAACGATGGTCAACTTTGAATCCATGGACGGGGAGGCGCCAAATGATCTCAACGCTTTCAAAAAAGCATAGTTTTGACATGGTATTCGACAGCCAAAAGGTATACAGACTCATCCTCGAGGCCATGTCCAATCCGGGGAGGATTGTGAACATCAAGAAATACGCGGATAAGTTGTTTGGCGACAACCCGGCATTTTTGGCCGCGGCGATGACGCTTTTGGATAACGAAACGAGCTTCAACGCCTGTGAAAACGGACGCTTCTCGGATGAAATAGCCTCGCTTACCTTGGCAAAAAGGGAAACGCTCGAAGACGCGGATTTTATTTTCGCCTGCGACTTTGGCGATATAAAAAGCGCGATTCAAAACGCGAAGCGCGGTACCCTGTCCGATCCGCACAAAAGCGCGACGATCGCGATTCAAAACGACGGGACGCCCTCCCTTCGCCTGACGCTCGCGGGGCCGGGCATCGACGGCCGCGTGACGCTTGACGCGACGCAAACCGTAAAGTGCGCGCTCGATTTGCGCGACGCGCAAAAGCACGAATATCCGCAGGGAGTGGATCTGCTTTTTATTTCGAGCGCGGGCGAGCTTGCCGCCGTCCCTCGGCTTGTAAGGGAGGTGCGATAAATGGCGTATGTGGCGGTGTCCGGCGGCAGGGAAGCCATTGAGGAAAGCATACGACTGCTGGACTACCATAAGAGCGGCACGGATAAGGATATTGAAATCGAAGCGATTGAAAACAAGCTGTCGCTCCTTGTGGATCGCGTGATGAGCGAAGCCGGCCTGTACGCAAAAACCTACGCCGCGCTCGCTCTCAAACAATGCGAGGGCTGCGTTGAGGAAGCGGTATTTTTGCTCCGCGCGTACCGATCCACGCTCACGAGAAATTATTATACGAACGAAGTGGATACCGAAGGCATGCGCATCGTCCGCCGCGTCTCCGCCGCGTTTAAGGACATTGTCGGCGGCCAGATCCTCGGCGCGACTTACGATTACACGCACAGGCTGATCGATTTTCGCATCGGCGAAGAAATTTTCGAGGACGCGCGCAAAAACATGCAAGCCCTGCTTGCCGCGCAGACGCCGGAGCCCGTCGCGCCCTGCCCCCGCGTTTCGGACGGACTCAGAAAGGAAGGCTTGCTTGACGTCTGCGCGAAAAACGACCAAAAACCTTTGGACGTGACCATGAACGCGCCGGTGTTTCCGGCGGAGCGAAGCGCGCGTCTGCAAACGCTTGCCCGCGCCGACACGGGTTTTGTTTCCGGACTCGCCTACTCCTCGCTGCGCGGCTTCGGACAGGCGCATCCGACGGTCGGGGAGTTGCGCTGCGGATACGCGGAGCTTTGCGTCCCGTATTTGTTCGATGAAAACGAGAGCGTTTACATCGGCGAAATCCTGCTTACGGAGGTGGAGTGCTTTAACGCGGCCGACGATACGGATCGATTGAAACTCACCGCCGGTTACGGCGCGGTATTCGGCAGAAACGAAAACAAGGCGATAGCGATGGCCGTTCTTGACCGCGAACTGGACGCCGGCGGGCGATATCCCGCGCAAAACGAGGAGTTTGTGCTGACGCACGGCGACAGCTTGGAAATGAACGGCTTCATCTCCCATCTGAAGCTGCCGCATTATGTCACCTTCCAGTCAAAGCTGGACGCGGTGCGGAAAACGAGGGGAACGGAGCATGAATAAAAACTATAATTTCGCCTTTCTCGACGAAGGCTCCAAAAGGGAGATACGCCGCGCCTCGCTGAAGGCCGTCGCGATACCCGGATATCAGGTACCCTTCGGTTCCCGCGAGCTCCCCATAGGCCGAGGCTGGGGTACGGGCGGCATCCAGCTGACGCTTTCGCTTATCGGTCCGGACGATGTGCTTAAAGTCATCGATCAGGGCAGCGACGAAAGCGTGAACGCCGTCAACATAAAAAAATTCGTCGGTCTCTGCGCCGACGTCAAGACGACGACGGACACCCGCGAGGCGACGCTGATACAGACGCGGCATAGAATTCCGGAAATTCCCATGACCAACGATCAGATTTTGGTGTTGCAGATTCCCATTCCGGAACCGCTGCGCGTCGTCGAGGCGAGCGAGGAAGCGACCAAAAGGATGCATGCCGAAAAAGACTACGCCCCGATTTGGCTTGAGCTTTACGAAAGCCTCGTGAAATACAAAAGGATCGCAATCGCGACCGAATATCCCTGCATGGTCGAAGAACGCCACGTGATGAACCCCGGCCCGATTCCGAAATTCGACAATCCCAAGCTGCACGACGCGGAATGTCTGTGCCTGTTCGGCGCGGGGAGAGAAAAAAAGATTTACGCCGTTCCGCCGCACACCAAGGTCGTTTCCCTCGCCTTCGACGACGTCCCATTTGAAAGAGAGAGCTTTGCGGGCAAGCGATGCCGCCTGTGCGGCAGCGCGCACACATATCTTGACGAGACGTTTGACGCTCTGACCGGCGAAAAGGTTTATCAATGCTCCGACACCTCTTACTGCAAGGAGGCGCGCGGACAATGCGTTTAAACGAAACTCCCGTCCTGCGAGTCAAAAATTTAATCGTCCGCTATGGCGACGGATGCCCGGCGTGTCAAGAAAATCTTGACAAAAACCGTTGCGCGCTGTGCGGCGCCATATGGGCGGCAAACGATATTTCCCTTGACGTGTATCCCGGAGAGACGCTCGGCATCGTCGGGGAGAGCGGGTCGGGAAAGACCACCCTGATGCGCTCGCTGTATTTCGATTTCACCCCGACCTCCGGCGTCGCGACGCTTCGCGACCACAAGGACGGTCAAGAAAACATATGGGGAGCGAGCGCGGCGGAACGGCGCATGATCCGGAACATCCACATGGGCATGGTGTATCAGAATCCCGCTTTGGGCTTGCGCATGGATTATTCCGCCGCCGCCAACATCGCGGAGAAGATTCTGGCGGCCGGCGGCCGGAACGCCGGGCAAATGACCGGGCGCGCCCGAGAGCTTTTGGAAGCCGTGGAAATCATGACCTCTCGCATGGGCGAAACGCCGAAAAACTTTTCCGGCGGGATGCGGCAGCGCGTGCAGATATCAAAAGCTCTCGCGAACAGCCCTGCGCTGCTGCTGCTCGACGAAGTGACCACGGGGCTTGACTTGTCGGTACAGGCCAGGGTGCTCGATTTGATCCGAAAAATCAAAGCGCGGCACGGTATTTCCATCCTGCTGGTATCCCACGATCTGGCCGTCGTCCGCATGCTCGCGGACAGGACCATCGTCATGCTGGACGGCAAAATCGTGGAAAGCGGGCTGACGGATCAAATCCTTGAAGACCCGAGACACGCCTACACGCAACAGCTTGTGCATTCTTTGATATAGGAGGCAGTGAATTGATTGCCATAAAAAACGGAAAAATCGTGACGCCGGATCGAATAATCGAAGGAAAAACCCTGCTTTTGGAGCGCGACGAGATTTTCGGCTTCTCCGACGGCCCGGACGGCGCGGAGGCCGTTGATCGGGTCGTGGACGCTCGCGGGCGTTACGTCATGCCGGGACTGATCGACGTCCATTCGGACAGGATAGAGCAATACATACAGCCGCGCCCCACGTCGCGAATGGACTTTGAGTTTGCCCTGAAAAGCTGCGAACGCGACCTGATCGGCGCGGGGATTACCACGATGTATCACTCGCTGTCGCTGTACAAGGATGAATTTTTCGGCGCATGTCCGCTGAAATCAAAAGAGAGCGTGCGGGAAATGGCCGATTTGATAGCCGACATACATTTGCGCAATCATTTGATACGTCATCGGCTCCATTTGCGCATAGAGATTGACAATCTCGCGGCCTTTGACATCGCGCGCGATATGATGGAGCGCGAAAAGGCGCATTTGATCTCCTTCATGGATCACACGCCGGGACAGGGGCAGTATTCGAATCTCGCCATATATCACGACACCATCGCGGGACACAAAGGCAAGGAAATCGGCGCGCTCGGCTTTGAAGGCGTTTTGGAATACCACAAGAATAAAGACGTCCTGTCCTTTGAACAGCTTCGGGAGTTGGCCGGGCTTGCGCGCGAAAAAGGGATCGCCGTGGCTTCGCACGACGACGACACGGATGAAAAGCTAACGCTGAACCGCGATATCGGAGTGGACGTCAGCGAATTCCCGGTTTCGCTCGCCGCCGCGAAATCCGCCAAATCGAAAGGATTTTACACCGTCGTGGGCGCGGCGAACATTCTGCGAGGCGGTTCGCATTCGGGCAATCTGTCGGCGACGGAAGCGATTTTGGAAGACTGCGCCGACATAATCTGCTCGGATTATTATCCTGCGGCCATTTTGCGCGGCATATTCCACATGCACGCGGTTCACGGCATTCCTCTGACCCAAATGGTCAACCGGGCGACCTTGAATCCGGCGCGGGCCATGCGGACGGACGAGGCTTACGGCTCCATCGAGCCGGGCAAAAAGGCCGACCTTCTGATTGTGGACGCCGAGGGCGGCCATCCGGTCATCACCCACGTGTTTGTGGACGGGCGCGCGACCTATCGCGTCGAATACCGGAGATAATGCACGATTAGCGCCCGGTTTTTTCAATCAAAACAATTCACGCAATGTTTGTGGCGAGCCCGAGGGCCGCAATGGTGGCAATCATGGAAATTTTAAACATCGTCGATCTTGGCAAGGATTTTTATCTGCATACGCCGGGGCTTGAAATCAAGTCCTGTCACGGCATAAACCTCACGCTCGAAACGGGGGAATTTATCGGCATCGTGGGGGCCTCGGGCGCGGGCAAGTCCACGATACTCAAATGCGTCAACCGCAGCTATTTGCCCACGCGGGGCGAAATTCTGTACGACAGCGCGGCCTTCGGAAAAATCGATCTAACTGCGGCATCCGAACGCGAGATTTTATATCTGCGCCGCCATGAAATCGGATATGTGTCGCAATTTTTGAACGCGATGCCCCGGACGACGGCAAAAGAGCACGTGATGAACGCTCTGATCCTCAGGGGCGCGGACGCGCGAAGCGCCGAAGCGGAAGCGAAGGAAACGCTTTCGCATTTCCGGCTGCCCGAAAATCTGTGGGAGCTGTATCCCGTCACCTTCTCGGGCGGCGAAAAACTCCGGCTCAATCTCGCCCACGCAATGGTCAAAAAACCGCGTCTGCTCATGCTGGACGAACCCACCGCGTCGCTCGACGACAAAACGAAGCTCCTCGTGCGAGACATGCTGCAAAGGCTCAAAGGTCCGGATACCGGCATGATTGGCATCTTTCACGACATCGCGTTTATGGAGGGCTTGTGCGATAAGGTGCTCAATATATCGGAGGGGGTTTTTGTTTCATGAAAGCCGATCTGCATATCCACTCCACCGTCTCCGACGGCAGCGACACAATGGCGCAAATCATTTCGGCGGCAAAAGAAAAGGGACTTGACGCCATTGCCGTGACGGATCACGACACCGTGTCCCACTTGTCGCAGATTCCGGACTGCGCGGATCTGCGAGTCGTCGCGGGCGTCGAACTGTCGGCGGTGCATCGCGAATCGAACACGCAGGCGCATATTTTGGGTTACAACATTCAAAAACCCCGGATCATAAGCGATATCGCCCGGCCGATTTTGGAGGCGCGGAACAGAAATTCCGAAAGGCAGGCGGAGCTTTTGATGGAAATCGGTTTTCGGATCGACCTCGGCAAACTCAAGAGAGCCGACGGGAAATATTTATACAAACAACATATTATGGATTGGCTTGCCGCCACCGGGCAGGTTCCGGACATGTTCGGCGATTTCTATCAAAACACCTTCAAGCGGGGCGGCATATGCGCGTTTGATATCGAGTACACGGATGTTTTTGAGGCGGTGCGGGCCATAAAGGAAGCGGGCGGTCTCGCCGTGCTGGCGCATCCGGGCCGGCAGCAAAATTTCCGGCTCATACCGGAGCTCGTTCGCTCGGGGCTTTGCGGGTTGGAGCTGAATCATCCCGCGAACAGTCCCAAGGACAAAGAAACGATACGCGACTGCGCGAGCCGATTTGGTCTGTTTCTCACCGGCGGCAGCGATTACCACGGCAGGTATGAGGCTCGGCCCCTTGCCGTGGGCGATTTTTTGTCGGAAGCCTGCGGCGTGAAAGCGATAGTCGGGCAAGTGTGAAACTTCGTTCCACACTTGTAAAAACAGGCTAAAAACGGGCAAAACGGGCATTTGCGAAAAAATGTCGGCTGTTCCTTGCTTTTCTGTAAATATGCCGGTAAAATGTGAATACGGAAATCAGCTTTAAGCAGCAAGGAGAAGAAATTATGTTGAGAAGTGAAAAAAGAATGCTCCGCCGCTTCACGGCGGCGGCAACGGCCGTCCTGCTCGCAATCGCCCTTTTCCCCTGTTTCGCTTTTGCCGATACGCGGACGCCGGATGAGATGCTTCCGATTCCCGCATCGGAGAGCGAGGCGCCCGCGGACGAGGACGCGCCCTGGCTCTATTACGACATGACGGAGGAGGAGTATTACGAGGAATTCGAACCTTGGAGAGCCGAGGGACTGACGGAGGACGAATACTGGGAAAAATATTGGGCGGAATATGACGAGAATTACGAGAAGGAATTGCGCGAATACGAGAGGGAAATGCGCGAAAACGCCCTGCTCGAATTCGGTTTCACGGACACGGAAGCTCTCAATGTCATCATCAACGGGAAGCCTCTGCATTTCGCCGGCGCGAAACCCCTTGTGCGGGACGGCGCCACGATGGTCCCGGCGCGCGCGGTTCTCGAAGCGCTGGGCGCGGAGCTGCGCTATGACGGCAAGGCCAAGACCGTGACCGCCGTCGCGGACGGCACGACCGTCGCCTTCACGGCCGGAGAGCGGACGGTTCTCGTCACAAAGGACGGCCGCACGGAGAAAATCGAGACGGCGGCGGCCCCTTTCATCGACGCCATGACCGCTTCCGCCTACGTGCCGCTGCGAGCCCTGGCGGAAAGCTTCGGCTTTGAGGTTTACTGGGACGGTTATTACAAACTGGCCGACGTCGTGGACAAAACCGCCATCGTCAAGGAGGTCGACGCGGACTTTACGGTGCTCAACGCGCTGATGCAAAGCGAACTCTCCGGGAAAGCTTCCGAAAAGAGCGAAAAGACGGTTGTGAATTTCACGGCCGATCTCGATGCGCGTTACAATCCGGACTACTATTATACGGAAGACGCTTCGGGCGAAATAAAAGGCGACGCGAGTCTCAAGGGCGCGATCACCCTCCTCACGGGCAGCGGCGCCTTCGACGTCACGGGCAACGTGAGCTTGACGGCCAACGGCTTTGAAGACCTCCTCGGGGAGATAGAACAAGACGCCGAGCTGCGGGGAATGCTTGAAGAACTCAAAAAAGGCACGTCGTTTGACGCGATCGTCAATTACGAGGAGTTTGTCGCCTATCTGCGTTTGCCGATCCTCTCGTATGTCGAGCCGCTTTTGGACAAGAAAGCGTGGATCGAATTCCAAGCCGAGGACGATGCGCTCATCGCCGATTTTCAAGCGGCGGTGGCCGAGGCGAAAACACTGCTCGCAAATGGCGAAGCTTCGACGATTGGCAATCTGCTGTACCGGAATTTCGCCGAGTACGACTACCCGAGATACGGCTCTGCTTCCGACTTCAACCGCATCGAACGCGTTCGCGACTTCGCGCGCTTTCTGGAACCTTTCTTCGGCGACGCGTACATGGAAACGAGCGGAAACGTTCACACGATCAGCCTGAACCGTTTGGAGATATTCAACGTATTGGAAAAATTCGCGGAAGAGGATGAGATTTCGTTTTTTACGCCTTCGGATTACGCGGAGTTTCTCTCGAGCGTACCCGTGGCGAACTACACGCTGCGCATCACCGATAAGAGCGGCGCGGCCGATTCGATTGAACTTTCCTTGAACGCCAAGATCAAGCAGGATTACGGCTATGACGAAGACGACGAATACGTTGAGTTCCACTACGATGTGGCGGGGGATGCGCAGAAGGCGCGCGTGGACTACAGCATAATCGCGGACATGGGTCCCGAGGTCGCGGGTACGTTCAAGCTGCACGCGGACGTGGTGGTCTCGCCGACGGACAAAACGCCGAGGACGGCGCCGCCCGCGGGTTCGAAAATCGTCTCGCCCGACGATCTGTGATACTGTTTTCAGACTGCATAAATATAGTTGAACTCATTCTTTCCACTCGCGCACGTCCTTTCAAAGGCAAGGCGGGATTGACTCCCGCCCTTGCCTTTTTACAGCCGGGCGCGCGGACAAAAACCTGGACTTTCCAAAGAACTGAAGAAGAATTAACCCGCTCGAAAGAACGGAGATGCCCGTAATGACGCAAGCAATAGAAGCGTACCGTGAGGTCACGGTGTCGCTGGAGTTTAAAGAGCTCGAGCGTCTGCGTTCGCTCGCCCGGAACAACGAGGCGTCGGCTTTGTCCCACGCGGAACGCAAAGGCAGACTCGAAGGTAAGCTCGAAACGGCCTTGGCGATGCTCGCGGACGGTCTGCCGCTTGAAACGGCGTCCAAGTATTCCGGCATACCGGAAGACGAGCTCAAAGTTTACTTCTTGCGCGAATTCTTTGTTTTCTTGCGTTTTCGCTTGAAACTTCTGTGTTTGCTTTTTCTTCCGGCTACATCCGCAATCCTATCGACCGTTTTGTTTGCCTTTGCGAAACGGATTCTCTTGTATTTAACGATATTACGAATCTCGCATACTCGACAAGCGTTTTGGCCGATTTCTTGTATGCCAAATCCTTACATTTGCAGTATGTCAGATTACTTATTGACAAAAGGCTTTCGCTCCACTATACTTATGTTCAAGAACAGCGGGGCGCTTTATACCAACTGCTATCGGTTGTCTCCAAGGTTAAGGTGTTTGGACTTGCGCGAGAATCTCACTTCTTGCGCGAGTCCTTTGTTTTTCGGTTGATTCGGTTGATTGAAATCTTATTTGAATTGCGTGCCATGGGCGGAATGTGGTATAATCGATTCGGAGAAGACATTTCTCCCATACAAATACCGCCGCTTTGAAAGAAAGGAGAATGCCGTGAATAAGCGCCGTTCACCCAAAAGCGTATTCGATTATGCCAAGTATTTCATTCAAAACATCCCGGACACGCGGAAAAATACGTTTGACGGAAACATGAAGTTGCAGAAACTTTTGTTTTTCGCAAATCTGCTTTATCTGTCCGAATATGGAAAAACACTGTTTAAAGAACCGATACGCGCGTTTTCCCAAGGTTCCGTCATTGAAGAGGTGCGCTTAATGCATAAGAATAACTTTGACGCGCTCATTCGCGAAGCCGAGCATGCCGCGCCGGACTATGAGGACGACGAATTGCGCGTTCTTGACGCCGTGAGCGAAATCTTTGGAAACGCAAGCGCCAAAGAGCTTTCCGAATTGAACCACACGTTCGACTTTTGGAAAAAGGCGCATGTCGCGTCCGAGATGTCGGGCGGATACAAGAACAAAGAAAAAGGCATAATCCCGGTATCCGACATGCTAAAAGAGTCCGCGCGCATGAAAGAGGTAATGATTGCGTTTGAGTCGTCCAAAACCTTTGCGAGTGCCAAAGACACAATCAACGGCGTCGATTTCTTCTATGACGAAACCGGCATGAGCCTGACGGATGAAGTGCTCGACACGCTTTATCGATTTTCTTTGACCGCCGAAGACAATGCGTACTCCGTTTATCGCGACAATGGGAATTTGGTGATTTATTGATGCTTGTTCCGGGTCAGGTTATATGGGCAAAGTTGCCGTTTCCGGATGGATCGACTCCGGACTATCCAAGGCCTTTTCTCGTGATTTCCGTTGATGCGAATCGCGTGGGCGTATTGTCCGTATCGTCCGTTAAAGACAAAGCAAGAAAACTCCTGCTCCCTTCGAATCTGAAAATTGAGAAATTCGATCCTCCGCTTGTCATGCCGTCTTTTGTGAAGTTGGATTCGCTTACATATCATGCGATTGAAGCTGTTGCCGAATTGCCGCTTTTGGGTAACGGGAAAACTCTCGACAAAGGCGAGTTCCGGAAAATACTCGCCGCTCTGAAACGCTTTCTCTAAGTTTTACATAATATGAGCGGGAAAGCCCAATTCTGAGCGCTTAGCGCGAAGGGTCCGGCAGTTCAGTCGTTCACGGTCCTCTAAAGTGATGCGAAGATATAAACAAAGAAAAAACCGCCCTCGCTGGTATGCTCCCTTTTCCTTTGTTTGTGAACACCAACGCTCTTGCGAGCCGGAATCGCGCCCTACATCGCCACGTACACGACGACCTCACAGCCGGGCTTCGCCCACAGCTTGCCGCCCGACGTTATCGACCCGCCGCCCGTCACGACGAGCCTGAACGCATACCCTTTCGCCGTGTTGTGATTGGCCTCCTCCACGATTTGCGTGGTGAAGCCGAGCGAATGCAAAGTCGCAACCAGATTGTCGGTGCCTCTTGGCACCGAGGGGAGCGCAACATAGCCTTCCGCTTCGAGGCTGCCGAGATCCGACTTGGGAGTTTCCTCTGCGGGCGTTTCGGGTACGGGAGTCTCTTGCACAGGCTGCGGGGGCGCTTCCTGCGAGGGCGTTTCCTGTACGGGCTGCGAGGGAGTCTCTTGCACGGGCGGAGTCTGCGTCTGCGCCGGGGGCTTTCCGCCATGATCGTACAGAACGTACAGCACTTCTATTTTGGAATCGGGCTTCACATAGGTCTTGCCGTTTGTCTCCTTTAAATTCGAAATTACCACTCCGGCGACCGTATCGACGGGCTTGCTGCTCACCGCGCCTTGAAGAATCACATTCGTGAATCCAAGAGCTTTGAGGCTCGAAACCACCGCGTCCTTTTGCATGCCGTTGAAATCGGACGAGACATGATCCGTAACGCCAAAGGGCAGTTCGATGTAGCCCTCTGCGGCGAGTTCTTCCACAGGGTCTTTGGGAATGACGACCGAGGCGGGTTCTTCGAGGTTGGTGGCGCCCAAGGGACCGTATTCGTCCCTTATATAGTCAAAGTACGTAGTATAGCCCATTTTTTCCATGTTGTCAGCCGTAACGCCAAACTTTCCGAAGTTAACGTCAAACATGTACCAATAACCGTCGATCTTTGCCATGTTCCAATAGTGATCCTCTCCTCTTGGGGTTTTCCCGCCAACCCATGAGGACTCAAGACCGGATGCCCCCGCAAGATATAAAAACGCACTTTTCACCGCCGCGCAGTCGCCCCCTGCGGGAAATGAAGTCAGGTTAAACAACGTCGCTATTCCCTTGCCAATCCCTTTGTTTCCCTTGCACCAATCAAATATGGCTTTGGCTTTTTCGGTGTCGCTCATTCCGGGCTTGATTATCTCCGCGATGATAACGGCTAATTTGGCTTGAAGCTCATCGCCCTTGGGGACGTTGTAAGTATAGACGACCACAGGGCCCTCCTTGCCCGCGCGATTGATCATGACATAAGAAACGGTGGTGGACGTTTTTATACTGATTCTATTGTATGGAGCGGATTCTTTTGTCGGTTTTGTCCCGTCCGTTGTGTAATAGATCGTGCATGTCTTTGGAATGAAAGTCGCATAAACCGAATCCGATGTGCCTGCAACTTTAGATTTGTAGTCATACACACTAAATATAACCGGAGGCACGATAAGCGCGGCATTGTAAAGCATGCGTGCCGAAAAACGCCTCGACGCCGCAGAGTTCCAATTCCCAATTTTCGGGGGAGACAAGCTATCTTCACTGGCGATCCCCGCTTCCTTCGCAAGCGAAACATACCCCGCCGGCCATCCGCCTCTCGACACGGCCTCGGACTCCGAATAACCCATCGAAAGCGTAAGCATCTTGCCGATCTCGTTATAAGTCACGTTACCTCCGGGATTGAAATTGCCGTTTCCGACACCGTTCACCACTCCCATTTCGGCCATGAGAGCAATATAGCCCGAAGCCCAGTTCCCGGAACTAACGTCGGAAAACACAACTTTCCCATTTCTCGCGTTCGCTTCCGATTCGAGCCCGAGCGCAACGCAGAGCATCTTGGTGAATTCCGCTCTTGTCACGTTGTTGTTCGGACGAAACGTCCCGTCGGGGTAGCCCGAGATAACGCCGTTCTTGGCGAGCCACTGAATATCTATATAGTGGCCTTCTACATCGGGAAACGTGATGTCGCCGCCGTAGTTTTCTTTCGCGGCGGGAATTCCTTCGGCCGCAAAAGCCGTAACGAACCCAAACTGCGACACAATGAGGCCGGCGATAAGAACGCACACCAAACCCTTCGTCTTAATATTCTTTCTCATGATCTTACATCCTTTCCGTATATGAAAAACTCCTCGTGAAAGGCAGGGTTGCCTTTCAATAATTGTATGTAGGACCAAGGAGTGTTTTTAAAGCGTTCTCTTACAGCCATATCCTTTTATTCGTCAATCGCGGATTTTATAATCGGTTTTAAGGCGTCCATTGTCAAACTGTATCTTTTTGGCAACCGAAAACTTTCGTTTTTGTCCGTTTATTGGCATGTCGGACTTGGCATTGTTCAGTTCGCGAAGATCATATGCAAGATTGTTGTCTTGGGTTATCGTCAATACGTTGAATCTTCCGCAAAGTGCAGTACATGTCACTTTAAGCGCGACATCGGCATGATCTCCTCGGATATCAAAATCCTTAAAATTGACTCCTGAGCCTCTTATTTCATCAGGGATTTCGATTACGCCGTTTCGCTCGAGTTCTCGAAGCTTCGAAAGGGCCATCGGCGCGTTGAATGTTTCGCGTCTCTCGCTGTTGGGTTTTTTTGCGAATCGTTCGAGTTCTTTCATGACGGCTGGAAGAATAAGGATTTTCTTTCGATTGTCTTTCAAAAGAAGCTCCGCGACGTGCCAAAAACGGTTTGCTTCGGAATGTATCACAGCCGATGTGTCCGCAAACATATAATCGAAAAAAGTGACATCTTGTTCCAAATTTTGGTTTTCGATGTTTCCGATATCGACTGCGCACTCATCTGGTTTCGGTTTTTGTGTTTTGGCTCGCATCTTAACATCACTCGCGAAATTGACGTTGCAAGACTTTTTCAACAATTCTTTTCGCAGCTTTTCCACAATTTCCAAAGGAATTTCTTTGTTTTTCACAATCTCAAAATAAGCGTTTTCCAACGTTCGACGTGATTCATTGTTAGGCGTGGGTAATTTTACGATATTCAATTTGCTTATCAGCTTTTCGGCGTTTTCCCTGCTTGGTGTGTCGATTGCGGCTTTTGCGCTTTTGTTTATAACATACCATATAACCGCTACAAACAATGTCACAAAACCACCCAAAATGGGGACGATCACAGGAAAAACTTGCTCCAATGTCACAGAACGAGCTGTTGCGATCTTTATCGTCGCGTTGCTCGCAGGCATAACGTAGGTTGTGCGTTCGCTTTTCTCATTGACAAAAGAACCGTCCCCTAAAACTGATTCCCATCTTTCAAACTTTCTACCTTCAGGCACGGATGCCGTAATTTGAATGACGGCCCCTTCTTCGTATTTGCCGCTCCCCGTACCGTTCTCAACTGTCAAAACGTAAGTGTCGGGAGTGGGGATGATCATTGTTGCCATGTCGGACGAGGTACCAGACTCATTTGACTCATGTTTGGGTTCGGCCATCACATCCCCCGGCGAAGATATTTCAAACACAACCGGATCGAGGATTCTATGAGCGCCGACACTCGTAGAAATAGGGAGTCCTCTTAAATCAAGGGGCAGAATCCCTTCAATGGAAATGCTTTCAATGGCTCCTTTTACGCCGTTTATTGTAAATTCCGACATTGAATCGTACATGTCTATTTCGTTGTCGTCGCTCCCATTAGTGTAAAAGTTCTCGAAGCTTCCAATCTCATGCGCGTATTTACCCTCGTCGGTTTCCACAAACACATACGATCCTCCGACCCAGCCGAAACGATACTTGTGTCCGGAATTGTTCGAAAAACCGAATTCAACGGTTACTTTGTCGCCGCTGTAAATCAAAGTTACAATAGATATGGCGAGTTCATTGTCTGCGGATACGACCGTATTCGGCACAAGAATACTCTCTGCATAAGCAGAATACGGCAACAAAAAAACAGCCAAAATCAAGAAAAGCAAAATTCTTCTCATGACGTAAACCTTCTCTGCTTCTGCACGATTTGTTCTTATCCAGCAACATGTTTTTGTTTACATGATGTAACAAGTAAGAAGCTTTGTCAAGATAATTTTTTTAAAGCTATCTTTGCCTTTTAAGGAAACCGACCAATGTCAACCAAAAATATGCGTTTGATTTGATCTCGTTGTTCTGTCCCGCTGCGGTGTTGGATGATTTGCCGATATCGCCGCAATATGTTGAATTTGCTTTGTATTTTTGCGTGGACCGTGCGCGGGCCGCGACCGCGACGCTATTTGATGCGAAGCCGCGACAGAAATTCCTTCGTCGCGGGGTGTCGAGGATCCTCGAATATCCGCTCCGGAGGCCCTTCCTCCGCGATCCGCCCTTCGTGCAGAAAGACGACGCGATCCGCCACGCGCCGCGCGAAATCCATCTCGTGCGTGGCCATGAGGATGGTGGAGCCGGCCGCTTTGAGCTCCTGTACGAGGTCGAGAACTTCGCCGACCAATTGCGGATCCAGGGCGCTCGTAATCTCGTCCAGAAGCAGCAGCTGCGGATTGGAGGCGATCGCCCGGACGATGGCGACTCGCTGCTGCTGACCGCCCGAAAGTTGATCGGGATACCGGTTCGCCTTTTCGGCGATGCCGATGCGCGTCAGCAACTCCATGCCGATTCTCTCCGCTTCCTCCTTGGGGAGCTTGTGCACGATGCGGTTGGCTATGGACACGTTCTCCAGCACGCTCTTGTGCGGGAATAAATTAAAATTCTGAAAAACAATTCCTATTTTTGCCCGCGCCCCGTCCTCGTTCACGCGCGGATCGGAAATATCCTCCCCGGCCAGAACGATTTGCCCGTCGTCGATGCGCTCAAGCAGATGGATGACGCGTATGAGCGTGGATTTGCCCGAGCCCGAAGCGCCGATCATGACGACGACCTCGTGCTCGTGAATGCTGAAATCGATCCCGCGCAGCACCTTGTGCGCGCCGAAACGCTTTTTGATGTTTACAAGCCGCAGAACCGGATCGGACATCAGACCGCTCCTTGCAGTTGTTCCCGATTCTGAAGCCGCTTTGCGTACCGGTCGATCAGCAGGATGAACGGGAAGCTCATGAGAATGAAAAACACGCCCGCGACGACGTAGGGGGTGTAGTTGAAATTCACGGCGTTGAGGATTTGTGCGGAACGCACCGCGTCCACGCCGCCGAGCACGGAAACGAGGCCCACATCCTTCTGCATCGCGACGAAATCGTTCATGAGGGCGGGAATGATCTTCCTGACGGCCTGGGGCAGGATGATGATCCGCATCGTGCGCGCGTGGCTGAACCCGAGGGCGCGCGCCGCCATGCGCTGCGACGGATGGACGGCCTCGATGCCCGCCCGGATGACCTCCGCGACGTACGCGGAATAGATGAGGCTGACGGCGACGCAGCCGAGAACCTCCGCGGGAATGCGCCCGAAAATGCCGAGGGCGGGGATGCCGAAGCCGACCAGATACAGGCAGATGATCATGGGGATGCCGCGAAAGACGTTCGTGTAGACCGTCGCCAGCAAGCGCAGGGGAAAGAGCACGGCGCTGCGCGTCGTGCGGGCCACGGCGAGGAGCGTGGCCGTGATCCCGACGCAGACGACCGAAACGCAGAGTATCTTGATATTCAGAAGCAGACCCTTCCCCACCTTGGGAATGGCCTCGACGAACCGCTCCGGGCTGAAATACGCGGCTTGCACCCTCGCCCAGCCTTCGGAATGCGAGAATATGACATATATGGCGGCCGCGAAGACCAGCAAGCTGACGCAGGAAATCAGCAAGGATTTCCCCGTCTGCCGGCGGCGGAAACCGCGCCGTTTTAGCTCGATTTGACTGACGTCGTCGCCGTTGCCGCCAAAATCTCGGATGTTCATGCGCTCTTTCCCCGCAAATCGCCGTTCAAAAAATCACTGCAATTCCTGGATGTCAAACTGCGACAACCACTCCCCCGCCAAAGCGTCGAGGGTTCCGTTCTCCTTGAGGGTATCGACGGCTTTTGAAACGGCTTCCGTCAGCGGGCTGTCCTTCGGAAGCAGAAGCCCGAGCCCCTCCGTCGCGTTCTCGCTGCCCGGCAGCTTGCCGATGATCGTGCCGTTCTCGACCTGCTCCCCTTCTATGTTGATGATGTAGTCGCCCGTCAGCATGCTGACGATGGCGGCGTCAACCTGGCCGTTGTTGAGGGCCGCCAACACGTCGGACAGGTTGTTGAATACGCGAACATCTTGATCCGGCGCGATGCCGTCCGTCGTGTACTGAACCGCAACGTCGCCCGAGGCCGCGCCGAAGAGCGCTCCCTTCAGCTCCGCGACGGAGGTGGCGCCGGCAAAGGGATTGTCCGCTTTCGCGATGACGACCAGCGGTTCCCTGTAATAGGGCGAGGAAAAATCGACGACATCCCTGCGCGCTTCCGTGATCGAGTACTGCTGGAGATTGAAATCAAAATCCTTGGGGCCGGGTTGGATGGCCTCGTCGAAGTCGGTTCTGACCCAAACGACGTCCTCCTTCGCGAATCCGAGTTCTTCCGCGACGGCGTAGGCCACGGCCGCCTCAAAGCCGCGTCCGGATTCCGGATCGTCGTCGAGCACCCACGGCGCCCAGGCCGGGTTCCCCGTCGCGATGGTGAGCTTGCCGGGCGTGAGCGTCGCGAGTCCGCTCTCAGTCTCCGCGCCCTCAGTGGCGGCGGCGTCGCCGGCCTCCGCGCCTTCATTGGCCGCGGCGCCGTCCGCCGCCTCATCCTTTCCTCCGCAGGCGGCGAGCGCCGCAATCAGCAGAAACGCGAGCAGTGCGGGCGCGAAATGTTTAAAAACAGCTTTCATTTTCGATTCCTCCTTTTGATTTGACCGTATAAAACATATATGCATTTAGTATGATAACACAAGGCCGCGAACTTTACAATCCTCCGATTTGAATTTTGTCCTATGCGCTCGAATGCGCTCGAACTCGCGCAATCGCTCAAAATCGCGCGTCGATGTTCTCATTTCGTTTGCAATCCGCTCGCTCGCGGTATATAATAATTTTGATCGCAATTCATTTGGAAAACCGGGCAAGCTACTCGAACGGGCGAAGTTTTTTCAAAGATCGCCGGAGGATCCGCG
>JAISMX010000072.1 GCA_031276515.1 Eubacteriales Family XIII. Incertae Sedis bacterium
TTGTTGTTGAATTTCTCGGGATAATAATCGCAGAAATCCTTCATCACCACGTTCTTCAGAAGCTCCGTGTGCACCGCGGCGACCCCGTTGACGCTGAAGCTGCCCACGACGGCGAGGTTTGCCATGCGCACGACGCCGTCCCCTATGACGGACATGCGCGCGACCTTCGCCGCGTCGTCCGGATATTTCTCGTTCAAATCGAGCAGCAGACGGCGGTTGATCTCCTCCACGATCATGTAGATGCGCGGCAAAAGCTCCCAGAACAGATCCACGGGCCAGGTTTCGAGCGCTTCCGGCATGATGGTGTGGTTGGTGTACGCTATCGTGCGGCTCGTGATGTCCCAAGCATCCTCCCAGCCAAAGCCCTCTTCGTCGATCAGGATGCGCATGAGCTCCGGCACGGCCAGCGCCGGATGCGTGTCGTTGATGTGGATCGCGATGCGCGCGGGCAGAAACTCGAGATCGTGCTGCTTCAGCTTGAAGCGGCGCACGATGGACTGAATGCCGGCCGAAACGAAGAAATACTGCTGCTTGAGACGCAGGAGCCGGTTCGTGTAGTTGGAATCGTCGGGGTAGAGCACCTCGGAAATGGCCTCGACCGAATATTTGCCCGAAACGGCGTTCACGTAATCGCCGCGGCTGAACGACGCGAAATCGAAGGAATTGTCGACGGATTCCGCGCTCCAGAGCCGCAGCGTGTTGACGGTGTTGTTCTTGTAGCCCATGATGGGCATGTCGTAGGGAACGGCCAAGACGGGAAGGAAATCCTCGTGTATGAACCGCGCGTTCCCGTCCTCGTCAAACTCGGTGCGGATGTGACCGTTCAGCTTGACGAGCACGGCCTTGTCGGCCTTGCGCATCTCCCACTGGTTGCGCCGGTTCAGCCAGTTGTCCGGCAGCTCGACCTGATAGCCGTCCACGATCTGCTGGCGGAACAGCCCGTATTTGTACCGTATGCCGTTGCCGTGTCCCGGCAGACTCATGGAAGCCAGGGAATCGAGGAAGCAGGCCGCGAGCCGCCCGAGACCGCCGTTGCCGAGGGCGGGGTCGGGTTCGCAGCGAATCAGCTCATCCAAATCGATGCCGAGTTCGCCCAGCCCTTCGCGGCAAACATTCTCCGCTCCCAGGTAGATCAGGTTGGACTCGAGAAATTTGCCGAGCAGAAATTCCAGAGAGAAATAGTATACCTGCCGCGCTCCCGTCCTGAGATAATAGTTGTTCGTGACGCCCCATTTTTCATTGATCTTTTCGCAGATCATGGAGGCGAGAACGACGTATTTGTCCTCGGTCGTGGCCTCGCCCATCGTCTTGGAGAGTTCGGACATGAACTTGCGCTTATAGGCGGAAACGAATTGTTCCTTGTTGTCAAACATTTGATTCACTCCTGTTTTAAAGGTCTATCTTTTTGAGGGATGCCGCCACCGAAACGTCCGGGGAGGCAAGGCTCGCGCTGAGCTTCGAAACTCGTTCGATGTCCGCGCGCTCGGCGCAAGCGCCTTCGAAAGCGCACACCTTGTTCCTTCCGCTCGATTTCGCTTCGTAGAGCGCCTCGTCGCTCCGGAGGATGATCTTCGCGAAGTCGCTGTCGTCGGGCGACGCCTCGGCGACGCCAATGCTGACCGTCTTTTTCAATATCGTTCCGTCTTGGAGTTCTATCTCGGCGGATTCGAGGGCGACGCGGATCTTTTCCGCCAGCGTGACCGCGCCTCGAATATCCGTTTCGGGAAGAATCGCTATGAATTCCTCGCCGCCAAAGCGAGCGAACACGTCGGTCTCGCGGAACAGATTTTTCATTGTCCCGCTCATGCTTTGCAGCACCTTGTCGCCGGCATCGTGTCCGTAGGTGTCGTTGACCGATTTGAAGTGATCGATGTCAAACATCGCGACGCAGTAAGGCCGCTCGTGCCGTTTGAACAGCGCGTGCGTCTGCTCCAAAGCGCGCATGGCGCTCCGTCGATTCGGCAGCTGCGTCAAGAAGTCGAGACTGGCGAGCTGCACGAGCGCTTCCGTGCTCTTTTCGAGCTTCGCGGCCATTTCGTTGAACGAGTCGGAAAATTCCCCGAGGAATTCGACGCGCTGCGAAAAATCGCCTTCGGCGACCTGCTTCGTCTGCCATGTGAGATGGCGCAGATTGGCCTGCAGCGCTTTCAGATTGGAAAGCACAAAACCCTTGCTGTACGCGAATTTTTTAAGATCGCCCTTTGCGAGCGCGTAACTCAAATCCCTGAGATCCTTGAGGAATGCCCACAGCTTTTTGAAGCGCGGATTTTCCGCCAAATCGGGGTCGATGTCCGGATCTTCGGGGATTTTTACCGATGTCAATAGGGTTAGGATCAAGCCGATCCACTCATCGTCTGTTCGTTGCGAGGGCATAATCTCCAACCATTGCAAACCCTGCGGACAGGGGCGTCCCACTATAACGTTGCCACTCAAACCTCACGGCGTTCGAATGATTTTCTCGATATCTTTGCGTGGCGACACTCTGAGCGGCATGCCGCGCGGAAAACGTCGGAGAGACCTACTCCGCAACGGCTTCCATATCTTCCTGCGTGACGAGAAAGCGACAGGTCCTGGCGCCCGTGCACCAGCAGTCGATTTCCTCGGCCTTCCATTTGTTGCTCGTGAAGCTCTCGAAAAGCGAGGAGACAAAGCCTTCGTCATAGATGCAGGTCTCGTAATCGAGCTCGGGCAGACCCGAGCAATCCAAGTCCTCGTCTATCGTCAGCGTGACGCGGCCTTCGTCCAAAAATGCCTCCTCCAAGCGAAGGACGCCGATGCGCTTGTCGCGGAGCACCTGCTGCGCCTTTACGACGAATTCGTCGACGCTCGAAACGGGTTTGATGTGATGCTCGTAAAACTCGGCGCCCGCGAGCTTGCCCGCGGCATAGAATATCTCGTCGGTCACTTCCGTGCCGAAACGGCTTTCGAGCGTATCGCGCATCGTGAACTGCATGAGCCGATACATGTCCAGATCGACCTGCGCGCCGAGATTGGGACGACCTTCTTCTATGTTGCCGATAAGATCCCAATTAAACTCATATTTTCTCATCGCGTTCTTATTTTCCTCCGGATAGACGAAACAACGGCTCACTCCGCAATCCATATATTGCTTCGACCGTTAAATGCGTCCTGCACAATCATATCACATGATTGCGCTTTCGTCAATCGCCGCCAAAAAAATCGTAAAAACCTCAAGATTTCGGACTGCAAATTCCCGCTTGCCATTTTTGCCGTATGTGATACAATTTTTATGACGGAAAAATTCAAACGCGCGCTAAGGAGCGGTTCAAAAACAAAGGAGGCAATCCCATGCAAGAAGTCCATGATTTTCTGAAGCAGTGCGACACCTACTACCTGGCCACGGTCGAAGGCGATCAACCGAGGGTTCGCCCCTTCGGAACCGTCGACATCTTCGAAGGCAAGCTGTACATCCAGACGGGAAAAAGCAAAGACGTTTCGAAGCAGATCGCCGCGAATCCCAAGATTGAAATCTGCGCCTTCGACGGCGAGAGCGGCAGGTGGATACGCGTGCGGGCCGACGCGGTGGACGACGACAGACGCGAGGCGAGACAGCATATGCTCGACGCCTATCCGATGCTGCAAGACAGGTATTCGGCGGACGACGGCAATACGCAGGTGCTGTATCTGAAGAACGCCGTCGCGACGATCTTCTCCTTTGCGGGGGAGCCCAAGACGATCCGCTTTTAGACCGCTTCGAGACAAACCCAAGTATCGTTTGTGGCGGCCGCCGGGCCGCAATCGCAATGGAGGGCGAGTATGGCAAAAAAACAATTCAAGGCCGAATCCAAACGTCTGCTGGATCTCATGATCAATTCCATCTACACGCACAAGGAGATTTTTCTGCGCGAATTGATCTCAAACGCCAGCGACGCCATCGACAAGCTGTACTACAAGAGCTTGATCGACAAGAAGAACACGGGCGTTTCCAAGGATGATTTCAGCATCCGGATCTCCGTTGACAAGGCCGCGCGCACGTTGACGATTTCGGACAACGGCATCGGCATGACCAAGGAGGAAATGGAAACCAACCTCGGCACGATCGCGCACAGCGGCACGCTCGATTTTCGCAAGGAAACCCTCGAGGACGGCGCGAACACGAAGAAAGCCAAAGCGGCGCGCGACGCGATCGACATCATCGGGCAATTCGGCGTCGGCTTCTATTCGGCCTTCATGGTCAGCAGCCGCGTGCGGGTGATCAGCCGCGCCTTTGGCGAAGAACGGGCGTGGGAATGGGAATCCACGGGCGCGGACGGCTACAGCGTGAAGGAATCCGCGCGCGAAGGCAACGGAACCGAGATCGTATTGACCATCAAGGAAAACGCGGAGGAGGAGAATTTCGACGAATTCCTCGAAAGCTACCGCCTGCGGAACCTCGTGAAGCGCTATTCGGACTACATCCGCTACCCCATCAAGATGAACGCGGAGAAGCGCCGCCCCCTGCCCAAGGCGGAGGGCGCGGACGAAGACGCCCCCACCGAATACGAAACCTACATCGAAGCCGACACGCTGAACAGCATGGTCCCCATCTGGAAGCGCGGCAAGAGCGAGGTGAAGGACGAGGAATACAACGAATTTTACAAGGACAAATTCTTCGACTACACCGATCCCCTGAAGGTGATTCATACGAGCGTCGAGGGCGTGATCAGCTACGACGCCCTGCTCTACATCCCGGCAAAGGCGCCCTTCAACTACTACACGCGCGAATACGAAAAGGGCTTGCAGCTCTATTCGAGCGGCGTGCTGATCATGGACAAATGCGCCGACCTGCTGCCCGACTATTTCAGCTTCGTCAAGGGCCTCGTGGATTCGCAGGATCTTTCGCTGAACATCTCGCGCGAGATGCTGCAGCACGACCGGCAGCTCAAGGCCATCGCGATTAGACTCGAAAGCAAGATCAGGTCGGAACTGCAAGCGATGCTGAACGCGGACAGGGAGAAGTACGAGGAATTCTTCAAGACCTTCGGCTTGCAGCTCAAGTTCGGAATCTACGACAATTACGGCATGAAAAAGGATGTGCTCGAGGACCTCATCCTGTTCCAATCCTCCTCCGAGAAAAAGCTCGTGACGCTGTCGGAATACGTCTCGCGCATGGGCGCCGAGCAGAAATTCATCTACTACGCGGCGGGCGAATCGGTCGACAAGCTCGACAAACAGCCGCAGACGGAGCTGCTGAAAGAAAAGGGCTACGAGATCCTCTACCTCACCGACGACGTTGACGAATTCGCGCTGCGGGCGCTGACGCAATACAAGGAAAAGCCCTTCAAGTCCGTTTCGGAGGGCGACCTCGGCATCGAGGAATCCGAGGAGGAAAAGAAGGCCGCCGAGGAAAAGGCGGAGAGCAGCAAGGAGCTGCTTTCGGCCATAAAGGAAGCGCTGGGCGACAAGGTCGAGGAGGTTCGGCTTTCGCGCAGACTCAAGAGCCATCCCGTCTGTCTGGCGAGCGGCGAGGGCATCTCGCTCGAGATGGAGAAGGTGCTTTCGGCCATGCCGTCGGCCGCGGCCGGCGCCGTAAAGGCCAAGCGGATACTGGAAATCAACGCGGATCACGCCGTGTTCGGCGCGCTCGAAGCGGCGTTCAAGAGCGGCAAGGAGCGCGTCGAAGCCTACGCCGGCCTGCTCTACGACCAGGCCTTGCTGATCGAGGGGCTGCCCATAGAGGATCCCGTGGCCTTTTCCAACGCCGTCTGCGCGCTCATGAGCGAGCGTTAGCGGCGAAGGGCGGACGGCCGCGCGCGGCGGCGGAAAGCGATGCGAACATGAGGGTTGAACTGTCAAATCTTGAATATTTTGACATCGCAGACGCGCGCGGCGGCGAGACGGTCAAGGGCGGCGACCAAGATTGGTACGGCTCCTGGTGGCGGCGCATGTCCGGATGCGGGCCGACCACCGCGACGAACGTGATTCTCTATGTGACGAACGCGCGGGCCGGCGCGGAGATACGGGAAAAAGAGGAATTCGTCCGCCTGATGAACCGCGTGTGGAAGCACGTGACGCCGGGACGCGGCGGCATAAACACCACGGCGAAGCTGCGGCAAGGCCTCGCCGGCTACGCCGGCGCCGAAGGTCTGCGCTTGCGCACCGAGGCGCTGGACATCCCCGACGCCCGCGCGGATCGCCCGGCTCTCGCGTGCGTCGCCGCGTTCATACGCGACGGGCTGGCGCGGGATCTGCCCGTGGCCTTTCTGAACCTGCACAACGGTTTGGAGCTTCAACTGGAAAAATGGCACTGGGTCACAATCACGGGGCTGGAGTACGAGGAAGGCGGCGCGGCGCGCGTCGATATACTCGACAATTGCAGCCTGCTCAGCGTGAACCTCGGTCGCTGGCTCTCGAGCGCCGCGCGCGGCGGCGGCTTCGTGCGCTTTTCGCTGTGAGCCGGGCGGCGAAGACGGGCGCGCCCGTCTTCGCCGCGTTTCAGCGACCGGCCCGCGCCGCGATCCACGCCGCCGCCTCGTCGAAGCCTTCGCCCGTTTTGGCGGAGAGCTTGATCACGGGGGCGTCCTTGTTCAGAGCGCGCAGTCCCTTCATGAAGAAGGCCTCGTCGAAGTCGAGATGGGGCGCGAGGTCAACCTTGTTCAGCAGGATCAGGTCGGCTTTTTCAAAGGCCAAGGGATACTTGTAGGGCTTGTCGCTGCCCTCCGTCACGGAGCAGATCAGCATCAGCGCGTGCTCCCCTATGCTGAACTCGGCCGGACACACGAGGTTGCCTATGTTCTCGATGAAGAGCACGCCCTTTTCGTCGAATTCCATGTTGCCCACCGCGTTGTGTACGAGCGGCGCGTCCAGATGGCAGGCGCCGAAGGTGTTGATCTGGAAGGTTTTCACGCCGAGCGCGCGCAGCGCCCGCGCGTCGATGTCCGATTCGATGTCGCCCTCTATGACGTAGGGCGTGATTCCGCGCAGTTTCTCGATGAGACCCTTGATCGCGCTCGTCTTGCCTATGCCGGGAGCGCCCATGACGTTGATCGCAAATATTCCTTTTTCGGTCAAATCTTCCCGAACGTGCGACGCGATGTGGTCGTTTTCGTCATGGATGTTTTCCATGACGTTTATTTTGCGAATGTCGTGCAAGCCGCACCTCCTATATATGGTGACTACTCCAACACCACGCAATTTTTATCCGTTCGCAGGCTCCGGACACAAGCGTCCATTCCGGAACCCGGTGAGTGGTTTTAACTTAATTTTTGGCAACGGTCCCCCGGCAAGCGCACGGCGCAACGCTCACGAGACCGTGATGGATTCGATGTGGAACTCCTTGCCTGTCTCCGTCGGCGCTCCGTCGGCGCCGCAGACCGGGCAGACGAAGGACAGCGGCCGCCTGTGGAACGTGTCGCCGCAGGCCGGGCAGCGAAGCAGGGAGCGCACGGGCCTTATGATCAGCTCGGCGCCCTCGCAGAGCGTCCCTTCGGCGATGAGGTCGAAATACATGCGGATGGAGTCGCCGATGAAGCCGGAGCGGTCGCCCACGATTAGCGTAATGCTCTCCACGCGGGAAGCGCCGGCCTCGCGCCCGTGCTTTTCCGCGATCTTTATGATGCTTTCCGTTATGGAATACTCGTGCAATTCTTTACTCTATCGCAAGGCTCTTCTTGGGGCAGACTTCCACGCAGATGCCGCAGAGGATGCAGTTTTCCGCGTCCACCGACCAGATGTTCTCGCCCTCCTGTTCGCCCGTCTGCGCGTTCTTCTTCTTGCGGCTCACCGTAAGGGCTTCCTGCGGGCATTTCTTGGCGCAGATGCCGCAGTATATGCAGGTGTCGCCGCATTTCAGCGTTCCGTCCGCGGGAACGGGGGCCGGCGTCGCCGCGCCCGCGCTTGCCGCCGCGCCGTCCGGCGCCGCCCGGAGCTCGCCGGCGGGCGCGGCTTCCGCCGCCGGCTTTTCGAAGCTGTCCACGAGCTTCTCCGTGGACGGGGTCGTGTATTCGTTCTTGTTGTCGAGGCATTTCTTGGGGCAGACCTCCACGCAGCAGCTGCACTGTATGCACTGCATGCGCCGGATCGTCCACGACTTCGTCTCCTTCGCGACCGTGATGGCGTTCGTCGGGCATTTGCGCGCGCAGATGCCGCAGAGGATGCAGTCCTCGATCGCGATGTCTATGTGTCCGCGCGTCCGCTCCTGCCATTTGCGCGGAACGACGGGGTACATGAGGGTCGCCGGCTTTTTGAACAGGCTGCCCATGACCATCTTGCCGATCTTCAATATCGCCATTTTTGTCTCCTTACCTTTCCGTACAGCTGATGCAAGGATCCACGGTGAGAATCAGCATCGGCACATCCGCCAAATCGCAGCCTTGCAGCGTCTTGACCATGGCGGGGATGTTCATGTTCGTGGGGGTGCGAACGCGCATCCTCTCGAGGAACTTGCTGCCGTTTCCTATCGAATAATAATAGGCTTCCCCGCGCGGCTGCTCCATTCTGGCGACGAACTCGCCCGACGGACTGCCCTTGACGGGAACGGAAAGCTCGCCGTCCGGCATCGATTCCGCGCACTGCGTGATCAGGTCGATCGACTGGAACAGCTCGCGCACGCGCACCTTACAGCGCGCGTGGCAGTCGCCGTCCGTCTCGACCGCCGGCTCAAAATTCAGCTTCGCGTAGGCGCCGTGTCCGTCCATGCGGATATCCTGGCGAAGGCCCGAGGCCCGCGCCATGGGGCCGACCGTGCAGAGCTCCGCCGCTTCGTCGCGCGAAAGCACGCCGACGCCCACGAGCCGGTTCTTCACGGAATAGTCGTCGAGGAATACGTCCGTGAGCTCTTTGAGCTCCGCCTTCATGCCGGCGAGCAGCCTCACGATCTCCTTCAGGCCGTCCGCGTCGATGTCCTTCCGCACGCCGCCGAGCTTGCAGACCGAGAAGATCACGCGGCCGCCCGTCGTCTTTTCGAATATGTCGAGCACCGTTTCGCGCAGCCGCCAGCTGTGCATGAACAGGCTCTCAAAGCCAAAGCCGTCCGCCAAAAGGCCGAGCCACAAAAGATGGCTGTGAATGCGCGACAGCTCGTGCCAGATCGTGCGCAGGAATTCCGCGCGGTCGGGAACCACGATGCCCATGTTCCCCTCGACGCTCTTGCAATAGCCCCAGCCGTGGCCGAAGCTGCATATGCCGCAGATGCGCTCGATCACGTAGACCATCTCCGTGAATTCGCGCTTCTCAACCAGTTTTTCGAGCCCTCTGTGTATGTATCCGATCGACGGAATCGCTTCCACGACCCTCTCATCCTCGATCACGAGATCCAGATGCACCGGTTCGGGCAGAACCGGATGCTGCGGACCGAAAGGAATTATCGTTCTCTTGCTCATCGGCGATCACCCTTCTTTCTGTTTGGGATTCCAAGGCGTGGGTTCCGCGACCTTAAAGAATTTCCCGTTGTAGTTCAGCGCCAAATGTTTAAATCGAAAGCCGAACAGATCCTGTATTTCGTTCTCGTATATGAAGGCGGGCCAATACACGCCCGTGATGCTCGGAATCGCCTCCCCTTCCTTCACGGGGAGCTTGAGGTTCGTCAGCGCGCAGTCCTTGTCAAAGCTGTACAGCAGATGGAACTGCCCGCCGGCCTTGGCCGCGCAGAGCTGGCCCAGCCGGTAGCCTTCCTCCTTCATGTCCTGCACCCTGTCGAGCAGCTCCGAGACCTCTATCGGTATGATCTCTTGGATCAGATGTTTTTCTTCAGACATTTTGCGTGTCCTCCCCCTTTTCCGCCGCGTCCGCCTCTCCGCCGGCGCCGGCCGTATCCGAGACGCCGGCCGCGTCCGAGACTCCGGCCGCGTCCAAGACTCCGGCCGCGTCCGCGCTTCCGCCGGACAGTTCCGCGGTGATGACGTCCTCCGCCTCGTCCCCGTCGGGCGCTTCGGAAGCCGCCGAGCGCTCCGCGATCTCCTCGTCGAGCTCCCGCGGCAAGCGCGCGCGCTTCTCCGCCAGTACGCCGAGCCCCTTCACGACGCCGTCGATGATGGCCTCGGGCCGCGCGGCGCAGCCCGGCACATACACGTCCACGGGTATGACCGTATCGATGCCGCCCTTGATGTTGTAGCATTCCCGAAACACGCCGCCCGAGGTGGCGCATATGCCCACCGCCACGACGACCTTCGGCCTCGGCATCTGCTCGTAGATCTGCTTGATCACGGGAATGTTCTGCTCGTTCACCGAACCCGTCACGAGAAAGATGTCCGCGTGCTTGGGGTTTCCCGTGTTGATGATGCCGAAGCGCTCCACGTCGTACATCGGCGTCAGGCAGGCGAGCACCTCGATGTCACAGCCGTTGCAGCTGGAACCGTCGTAATGGATGACCCACGGTGATTTCGTTATATATGACATGTTCTACGCCCCCCATCCCAAAAATATCACGGCGACGTACAGGATCAGCAGATTCACGACGCCGCACACAAGCGAAACGACCCACGAAGCGTTGAGGGCGAACTGCCACTTCATGCGGGCGTTCACGTTGTCCACAAAGGTTTCGAGGAAGTAAACGACCAAGCAAACGACCACGCCCACGACGTTCATAAGCGTCGTGCCGTTCGCGAAGAACAAAAAGACGAAACCGAGCAGGAACACATTCTCGTACCAGTGCGCTATTTCAAGCCTCGCCAATGTCCTGCCCGACAGCTCCGTCGTCATGCCCTTGACCAGTTCCTGATGCGCGTGGTGCG
>JAISMX010000092.1 GCA_031276515.1 Eubacteriales Family XIII. Incertae Sedis bacterium
CAAAGAAACCGGAGTGGAAGGCCGCGGGTTTTAAATTCGACCGGTTCTCGAGAGGCCGCGTAATCTTTGAAGTTCCGAAGCGGAAATTCGTTCTGTACATCCCCGGTTCCGCTCCTTTCTCGCAGGAGGCGGTGCAATATCTGGCCGAAGTCTTTCAACTCCCGCCCGGAGGCTTTGAAACAAATACGGCAATTTACAAGAAGAAGGCCGATTTGGACTCGCTCGGTTCGCGAAACAACGCAATTCTTCCGATTTAAGATCTCTGCACGGCAAACAGGGGCGGGCGATGAAGATCGCCCGCCCCGCGTTGCCGCGATTGTTATTGTGCTCCGCCGTCCGGCGTTCTCACTTCGTCGCCTCGACGAACCGGTGGAACATGGCCGCGACTTCGGCCCTTGTGGCCTTGCCCCGCGGATCCGCCAGATTGCCCGGCTTGCCGGTGACGACGCCGGCTTCCCGCATGGCGTACATGGCGTCCAGCGCGTAGCCGGCGATGCCGGCCTCGTCCGCGAAGGGCTGCCTTTCCTCTTTCTTGGGCAGCTCCATGCCCATGAACCGCGCGTAGCGGTAGAGGATGACCGCCATATCCTGCCTTGAAACATCGCCGTCGGGCGCGAACAGGTTGCCGCCGACGCCGGACACGATGCCGTTCTCTTTCGCCCAGCTGACGAAGGCGGCGTAGTATTTGTCCTCCGTCACGTCGTCGAAGCCGCTCCGCGCGTACTCGCTCGCGTCCACGCCGGCCAATCTGCCGAGCACCGTGACGAGCATCCCGCGCGTCATGGGCAGCCGGGGACCGAACGACGTCGCGCTCGTTCCGACGAACAGGCCGTTCGCCAGCACGAATTCCACGTCGCCGTAGTACCAATCCGATTTGTTCACATCCGTGAACGCGTCCGCCAAATTCGCCGGCGGCGTTTCGTTTTCTTTCGGCTTTTTGTCGTCCGGGACGGGAATCGCGCCGCCGTCGCCGCCGCCCGGAGGAGAGCTCGGGCCGGCGACGTAAGTCATCGTCACGCACTCCGTCGTCGCGTTGCCGGCCGCGTCCGTCGCCGTGATGAACACATCCTCCACGCTTCCGCTTATGACGCCTTGCAGCGTGAATCGCCCGTCGGCGCCGCCGACCGCGCTGTGTCCCGTGCCGCTCACCACGCGCGCGCCCGGCTCCGTAGAACCCGTGATCGTGAAGCTCCCGTTCACCGCGTTTCGCGAGCTCGACGTCAGGCCGTCGATCAGCAGGAAGGGCGCGCTCTTGTCGACCGCGATGTTCACGAGCTCCGTCGCCGTGTCGCCCGCCGCGTTCTTCGCGGTGATCGCGAACAGGCCGGAGGACATGAGCTCAATCGAGGCGTTTTCACCGCTTCCGTTCGTTTTGTCCGCGAAATCCGCGTCCGTCAGGCGCAGCGGCTCGCCGGCGGTTACGCCGGTCTTCGATGCGATCACGCCCGCGGCCCCGGAGGAATATTTCCTGACCGTGATATCGGAGGCTTGATCCGCCGCGATGTCCAGATAGGCGCCTTCCGACAGGAAGTAGGCCGCCGTGCCGTTCACGGATTCCTTCGCGCTCTTGAAGGCCTTGATTGCGATTTGCGGCGGATTGGCCTCCGGGACCGCGACCGTACGCGTGACGGGCAGACCCTTCTGCTCGATTGCGGCGGTGTTCTTGCCATATTCGCCTGCGTCAACTTTTTCGTCCCGATTGATCAGCATTTGCATTGCCGCCGGCATTTCGTACTCGCAGACAAACACCGGTGTCACTTCCACCGTATATGTGTGTCCGCCCGGTATGCCGGCCAGCAGCACGTCAAAGCCGTTGTCCTTGCCTAAATCCTCGCTGACGGTGAAGGACAGCGGCGCTTCGGTCTGCTCGCCGCTCGGCGCCGCCGATTTCACGCTTCCGTCGGGATTGTATTCGTACCGCAGGGCGTCGACCGCCTTGGTCGCCGGCTTGCCGGTTTCGTCATACAGCTTTACGGTGTAATGAGACGGCTTCCAAAGCGCCGGATTTTTGTCCTCGTTCGTCTCGGTATCGCCGTCGTCCGCCACCCCTCCAAAGCCGTCGGCGACCGTCGCGCCCGTGAATGTCAGGTTTATGGACTCGTTGCCCGCCGCCGCGACCGCGAGGTCTTTCAGCGCGTCCGTTCCCGCGATGCCTTTGGCGAGCGCGTTCGTCACCGCGATGGGATCGTATACATTGCTCGCGGAGAGGAGCTCGCGCCTTTCTTCGTCTGTGTTCGGCGTATCCGGGTCGTCTTGACCGCTCACCCCGTACAACAGCACCGTCGGGAAGTAGTTGCCGGTTTCCAGCCTGTCGTTCAAGCCAAAGTCCGCAATCGTCAGCGTCCGGGAGAATGTTGACACGCCCGTGATTGCATCGTCGTCCAAGACGACGGTCTCCTCGGTCTCGTCGCCGTAGGCCTTCTTCTTTTCCAGCACGACCCGATAGCGGTAGCTTTTGCTTATGTCCAGATTCTCCGCCGTGAAAGAAAGCTCGGCCGCGTTGCTTTTCAGCTCGCTCTCGGTGATTTCCGGCCGGGGATCGGCCTCCATCAGCCGGCTTCTGAACTCGCCGTTCGAGGTCAGCCTGTACTCGCCCTCCTTATCCGCGCGGAAGATCAGCGCGGAACCGTCCTTGGCGCGCAGGGCGTTGTAGCCCGGCCCCTGCTCCGCCGTGCCGGTCGCGTTGTAGGGAGCGGGCCGCAGCGCGATGGGATTGCCCTCCGGATCGTAGACGGTCAGGTTCATGTCCGCGCCCTTCACGAGACTCGCCGCCTGAATCCAGTGATCCTTCCCGTCCTGCGGCACCGTGACGCTGTGGGTGAAGCTGTTCGCGTCGCCGTGTACGGTTATGGCGTCCGCAAGCGTGTCGACGGCGAAGGTGCGGATCCCTGCATCCTGCGCCGGGGCGCCCGTTTCCCCGAAGCTGTCCGCGACGACGCGAATGCCCTCGCCGATGGTGATCCTGCCGCCGGAGTTGGCGTCGCCGAAGGTCTCCGCGTACAAGGCCCCCGCCTCTTCGCCGCCCTCGGAGAACAGCGATATGTCGAAGTTTGGCGCTTGCCACGGACTCATGAAGTCATAGTCCATCTTGATGCCGAAGATGCCCCAGGCCAAATCCATCCCCGCCCTGAAGTAGGTCGCTCTGATTTGCTCGCTCAGGGGAATTCCGGCGTCGAACCACGCGCCCGCCGATGCGATCCGGAAGGGTCCGTAATCGTTTCCGAAAATAGAAAATGAGGGAACTTGCAGAATGCCCGCCACCTTGCCGCTCGCGGCGAATTGCGCGTTGATGGCGTTCAGCAAAGTTAGCGCGCTCGTGTAAGTCTCTTGCTTGTCAATCCAGTACGATGGATGGTCCATGCTCGCGCTGATGTTCAGATCGCCCTGCGCGAGAAAGATATCCGACACGATGCCCTTCAAGAGGTTGATTCGCAGGCGCGCGTTGTACCCGAAGCCCACCCTGCTTCTGCCGGAAGCGCCCGTCTCCGTGTACACGCCGACTTCCATGGTCAGTTCCTCAACCAATTGGAAGTTTATGCCTTTCAGGTTGATGTACATATCGTGCATGGACTGTTTGAAATAGGCCGGCCCGGCGGTCAGCTCCACCCAGAACTCCAACAGCTCCAGCAGCTGGAAGCGCGCGCCGGCCGCGATGCGCAGCGGCGGCAGGATGGGCTTGGCCGGGTTCGTCGGGTCGTAGTCCAGAGTGGAGGCCAGCCCGAAGATGCCGCCCTCGAGGCCGTTCAGATAGCCGACGACGACGGGCGGCACGAGGGGGATGCCCTTGTCCGCGGCCACCTGGATATGGAAGGCTTCGAGCATCGGAATTTTGAAGCGCTCCGACTCTGTCAGCTCCAAATAGCCCCTCGCCTCAAAGACGGGCACTTCCACCTCGCCCTCGAATCGGTAATAATTGTTAAAAGTGTCAACCTCCGCGGCGCCGTTGAGCGCGATGATGGCGATGGAAGCGTTCACATCGCCGCTCGCCTTGATGCCGTCGAAGCCGGGGCTCGCGTTTGCCAGATTCAGTTGCAGCTTCTCGAGCTCCAGCCCCGCCAGCGGCATATTCACGCCGGGGACCTGCAGGGACAGGCCGCCCGTGAGCCGCACCGAGTTCGTCGCGGAGGACAGCTTGATGGCGTCATACTCGGCGCGAAAGCCGTTGTAACCGAAGATGTCCACGCTGATGTCGCCCGTGGGCGTGAAGGTCGGCAGATATGTGGAATTCAATTCATCTTCTTCGCTGTTTGCATACTTGGCGCCGCTCTTGAATTCCATCTTCAACGAACCCATGCTGCCGGCGGGCGAGAAGAGCGTCGTACCCTTCGCGACGAGCTTCATGTTCGTTTTCAGCGTTACGGTTTCATCCTTCTGCGTCAGCGCGAACGGCGTTCCGGCGGCGCCGGACGGCTTTAGCGTCAGCATGCCGTTTACCAGCACGGAGCTTTGGGGATTCTTGAGCGCGATTGCCGTCGAGCCATCGATGTTCTTTGTCAACGCGAAGCCGTCCTTGCACTCGAAGACGGCGACGATTTGATTGTATTCGCTGTTTTTATCGGGCGGCACACCCGGCTCCTTGCCCGGTGCGGCCGAGTAAAAGGCTCCGTTTTGGCTCTTCAGCACGAAGGCGTAGGGATATTCGTCGTTCGGGCTGTAATCGAAGGAAAGATCGGTCAACCCCCACGTCGTCCAGGCGGCGTCGCCCTCGATGTTGGGGCCGATGCCGAGCTCGCCGCCCCAACGCCAGTCGAGCTGCAAACAATAGTTGTTGTTCGCCGCGAAGGGAGGCTGCGCCGCGGCGCCGGCCGGCGATTCGGGCTTGAAATTCAGATTCTTCACATACAGCTTCGCCTCGGTGCCGTCGCCGCTCGCGACCAGCGTCGAGCGATCCGCGCCGGCGGAGTAGGTGTTCGGAAGCCACGACTCCCCGAATTTGTCCGCGGACTGTTGCAGGACGATTCCGAGATTGTAGTCGTACGAGTATGGCGACTCCTGTACGAGATTCCGCAGGTTTTTGCCCTTGATGAGGATATATTGGAACTTATCGGCGCTCGTGTGGTTGACGGTCATGCTCTCGATGACCGGACGTTTGCCGAAATCCGCCTTTTCAACGTGTATTTGTACGATCGGCTTTTGTTCGGAGGGCGCCGCCGATACGGACAGCTCGTACTTGGCGTAGCCCCGCCTGTACTCCAAGAGCTTTAGATCGGCTTCGCAATGTTCGAGCGTTCCCATTTTGAGCGTATAAATCAGATTGCCGGCCGCCTCCTCGGCGGTTTTCAGCTCGATGATCGTGCTTGCGGCGCCGCGCCGCGCGTCGCTGCCGTTTGGATCGTATATTCGCCCAAAGAGCAGCGTACGAATGCGTTCGCCGATCAATTCAAGGTTTTTGTCGTCCGCAAGGCCTTCGATGGAAACGTACGCAAAGTCGTTCGGGTCATACACCGCCTTGACCCTGAATACGCTGCCGCGCGCGGCCGTGAAGGAATAGACGTCCGCGCCGAGCTGTTGATTGTACGGATTCGAAGTCATTATGTCCAGCGGCGCGCAGCCTTCCTGCTCCATTGTAATGGATTTCAGCTTTCCGCCGTACATGGGATGGGCGGCGACGAAGACTTGGTCGCCTATGTGGAATTCGTCCTTGGGGACCAAGGCGCTGTTCTCCATCGCATAGGTTCGCAGGTTGCCGGCGGCGCCCGAGGACAGGTCGGAGTAGGGATATTGCCGCGTGCCGTCATCCACATAGGTCTCCGTGAGGATTTGGATCGGCGTATTTGTCTTCTTCGCGTCGACCGCGATGGTCACGGGCGCGTCCGGCATGGTGAAGCTGTAAGCGTCGCCGCTCTTGTCGATGAAGTCGTCTTTGCCGTATACGTGTTCCACGGCGGCCTCGCCATCGCCGACGACGACGCGGACGCCATCCTCATTCAAGTCCCAGTCGTTTGCTTCGGCTTCGGGATTTTTTGACGCGTAGAACATGACCGTGCCGCCCACGGGCGCTTTCATCGTCTTGCCCGCTTCGTCGAGCAAGGCGCCGGATTGAAGGGCGGTCTGATATTGGACATCCTGCCGTATCCAGTAAGATACGCCGTAGATCTTCTTGCCTTCGGCGAAGAAGGGCATTGTTGAGATGGATTGCATTGTGGGCGTAGTGGCAACTTTTTTTAGCCTGAGTACGACCGTCACGTCGCTGCCATCGGACGGCATAGCGAATTTGTACCGCTGATAGGTGTCGGGAGTAACCGGACAAGCGGTGAGGGCATCTGTCTCATAAGCGCTCAGGGCGTCCACCTCGCACCCTCCCCCAAACAGATTGACGTTGACCGTCACTTCTTGGCCTGCGTCCGGATTCGCCGGAGAGAGCGTCAGCGAGGCGCCGGAATTGGAATCTATGGCGGACTCACGTTCAATACGCGTCGTCACGACGGGCTTCGCCGTGAGGTTGAGCACCAGTTCCACGTTGCCGGCGGGCATGGTGAAGGTGAAATCGCCTGTGTTCGATATCAAATCCTGCGTGGCGATTTTCGCGTTGTTTTCTGCCGACAGATTGTAAGCGGTCAGTTCTACCTTGCTTTGCGAAGCAAACCACTCTGCCGATGTGATCGCCGCCACGGGAACCTTGACCGTATCGCCGCTTCTCGCGCGCAGCAGGCCCGCGTCGGGCATTAGTGTTGCGAAGTCGGCATCTGAAGTCCCCTTAGCCATCACCGTGAAATCGACGCCGGGTACCGGACTTCCCTGCACGATTCTCTTGTTTATGATGTACTCGCCGGCGTCGCCGCGCGCTTTGGCGGTGATTTTGATGTTGAGAGATTCGGCGTCGGCGGCCTCCGCGGGAATCACGAAGGCATAGACGTCCTCCTCGATCCGTGGGATATCGCTACTCGCCAAGATGGGAATTCCATTTTTTATATATTCGATCTCCATCGCCGGAACAATGCCCGCGACCAAGCGTTCCAGCCTGACCGTGACCGTATCGCCCGGCAGCGCGTATTTGTTGTGGCTCAGTTCAATGCCGCCCGGCGAGGTCACGCTTATTTTCACGCCGACCTTGTTTTCGTCCCCATTGGGATATCCCGCGCCGGGAATGATGAGCGCGCCTTCGGCGGGTCCCTCGGAAACGGAAACGCTTATGGAGCCGTTGTCTCCCGGATTTTCCGTGTTCACGCAGATGTCGCCGGGTACGGTAAAGGTGTAGGTTCCCTCTGCGTCCGGGTTCGGCGTCAGTTGCAATTCAGCTTCCTCAATTTCCGGCGGGTCCGAATCGGCCTTGCGCTTGCCGTATCCGGCTTTGAGCCATGAGCGCATCCGCCCGTCGTTCACCAGATCGGCGCGAAAGGCAATCTCATCGCCCACCTTCACGCAGCGGACATTGTTTTCAATCCATTTCACATCCGTCAGCAGCGTGATGGCGTTGGGCGCCGCGGCATCGACATAAAACGGGTGCTCGCTCGCCGTCCCGTCTCCGGCCGCCATCAATGCCCCCATCCGCGGCATCGACCGCGACGCGAGGGGCTCCGCGGCCGGCGTCAGTTCGAGCCGCGCCGGGGAAAGGTCGTAAAAGCCGTAGTTCGCGTTGAACAGCGCGATGTCGTTTTGCGCCGCGTCCGGGTCGCCGCCCGCCTTCGCCGCGTCGAACAGCAGCTTTACGGCGCCGTCCGCGCAGACCGCGGCGCCGGGCGCGGTTCCCTTTTCCTCCCGCAGCACGAGGAAGGGCTTTGCGCCCGCGGCGCCCGGAGCATAGAGCGCGTCCGGCACGGGCCGAAGCTCCGTTCCCTGCGCAAGCGGCACGCCGTCCGGGGTCAGAAACGCGGCGTCGTCCGGCGTGTCGATCAGGATCTCGCCGGAGATCTCCGACGGCGCCGTCCCGAAGTACTCCGCGCCGTAGCCGACCTTGACGGCATAGGCGTTCTCGTGCGCCGCCTCCTTTGTGATCGCCAGATACTGCGAGATCACGTAATCGCCGACCGCGTAATGCGCGGCGACCATGTCGTTTTCCACGACGGGAGGAATGAATATCGTCCCGTCGCCGGCGTCGATCTCGCCGCGAATCTCGCCGAAGGCATAGCGTTCTCCGTCAATGGAGAAGGTCGCGCGCGACGCGGGCTTCTCCGGATCGAATTTCGCGGCCGCCGGCAGGATTGTGAAGGAGCCGTCCTCCAACGAAACGTAACAGGCGATGGAGTCGTTGTAAATGACCTTGTGGGACTTGCCGCCGAACAGATACGCTTGGTCGCTCTGCTCCGCGTTGCTTTGGCCCGGCGCCGCGGCGGTTTCGCGCAGCGCGTCGAGCAGCTCCCGCGCATCCGCGAAGGCTTCCGGGGTTCTCTCGACGCCCGCTGCGCTCGCGGCGAAGACGCCGCCGGGAATCGTGCCGAACAGCATGACCGGCACCAGCAGACAGGAAATAAGCTTCTTTCCAAATCTTCCTAATTCAGATTTCATCTCTCGTCCTCCCAAACAATTCCAACGCGCGGCGAAACGCCGCCAATACGTCAAAAGGCCCGCCTGCGCGGGTCCTTTAATGCGTGCTTCCATTATACGCTTACCTTGTCACAAAAGTATCAAAGGTTTCATAATCGTTACTTTGCAGGTAAGGTTTACGCGGTTTTGATCCATGCGTTTTGGCCGCAAGGATTCAGATTGCTTCAAGGGCATAGCCCTTTCCCCTCGACGAAACGATGTCCAAGCCGGCGGGCGACAGTTTGTTCCGCAGACGGGAAACGGTGATCTTGATGGCGTTTTTGTCCTCGGAAATCGGCGATTTCCAAACCCGCTCATACAGATAGTCCGCGGTCAGCGTTTTCCCCTCGTGCTGCGTTAGCAGCAGGAGCAGGGCGAATTCCTTCTGCGTCAGCAGCAGATCCTCGCCGTCCGCGAACGCCCTGCCGGACACGACATCCAGCTCCAGCGCGCCGAGAACGAGCTTCGGCGACGGCTTGCGCGCCGCCGACAGGCGCAGGAAGGCCGCCACGCGCTCGCGCAGCTCGTCGATGTCGTAGGGCTTGGTGATGTAGTCGTTGCCGCCCGCGCGAAGCCCGGCCAGCTTGTCCTCCCGTTCGGTTTTCGCGGTCAAAAACAGCACCGGCGCGTCGCAGGTTTCGCGCAGCTCCGGCATAAAGTCGAGGCCGCTGCCGTCGGGAAGCATGATGTCGAGGACGACCGCGTCCGGCGCGGCGGCTTTCAGATGCGCGCGCGCTTCGGCCAAATTCTTCGCTTTCATCACCCTGTGTCCGGCGTTTTCCAAAATGCGGCAATTCAGGCTCAGAAGCTTGGGGTTGTCCTCCACGAGCAAAACCGTATTCTCAATTCTCAACTCTCAATTCTCCATTCCCAACCCCGGCATCGTGAAGCAAACCGCCGTCCCCCTGCCCCACTCGCTCTCCACGGTCACGTTCCCTCCGTGCCGCAGGGCGATTTCTTTGCAGAAGGCAAGCCCCATCCCGGCGCCGCCGTCTTTGCCGGACACGCCGCGCTCGAATACGCGAGGCAGCAGCTCCGGCGCTATGCCCGCGCCGCCGTCCCTGACGATGATGCGCACGTCGTTTTCGCCGGCGACGCCTCGCACTTCAATGTCGCCGCGTCCCGCGTGGACCGTCGCGTTGTCCAGCAGGTTCCAGAGCAGACGGGACAAATCGTCCGGATTTCCCCGAACCTTCGGCAAATCGTCCGGCAGGAACAGCGTGAGCGCGCGCGCCTGTTTTTCCAAAACGGGCCTGAACAGGCTCGCGATGAGACGGGCGGCTTCCCCTATATCGAATTCCGCGGTCTCGAGCGGCGCGGTTTCGCCCGGCGCGCCCGGCTTCGACAGCCGCAGGGTGTTTGCCGCCAGCTCCGAGAGGCGCTTCGCTTCCTCGCTGATGGCGGCGAGGTCTTGCTCGGTCTGCGAATCTATGCCGCCCTTTTGTTCGCGCAGATGTTCCGCGATATATTGCGCGTAGGCGGACATGACGGTAAGCGGCGTCCGCACCTCGTGGGAGAGGACGCCCAGCATGTCGGCCCTGATTCGCGCGGCCTGCCCCAGCATGGCGTTTTGCGCGGTGAGCTCCCGTTCCTTCTCCCGCGCTTCGGCGTAGTCCACGGACAGCATGACGCATTGGCTGAGAATCAGGAATAAATTGGAAGCCACGCCCGGCATGAACAGCGCGTCGCCGAGGAAGGCTTTCGTCAGCGGCCCCCAAATTACAAATATTCCCATTGCCGTGACGTACAGCAGATTGTACGGACTCTGCTTCAATTGCGCCGACCGCGCCGCGCTTACCGCCGACCAAAGCAGCGGTATCAGGCAAAGGTAGACGTAGGAGACGCCCGTGACGCTGAAAGGCGCGAGGAAGGGAAGCGCGATGGGGACGAGCATCGCAAGCCCGTACACGGCGCGCCGGATCGCGCTTTTGATCGGCATGCGGAAAACCGCGTGCGTGAACAGCGTGAGCAGCGTGGTGTGCAGCGGCAAAAGCGCCATAAACACGCTCGTCAGCGGGCCGTTCATGCCGAAGGGCAAAAGAAGCTGCGCCAATCCGTTGCTTTCCAGCGAAAAACGCGCGGCGACGCAGAGGCACAGCGCGGCGAAAAGCAGATAGACCCGCTCGCTGCGGCGATGCAGGAACAACGCGAGATGATAGACGCACATCGCGAGGGCCATGCCGAGAAAGACGGATAAAAAGATGCGCCTCGCCATCGCGTCGCCGAGCAGCGGGCCGGGGCGCCCGACGAACAGGCTGTAAAGCAGTCCGGAAGAAGTCCATTCGTAATTGCTCACCTGGATCACGATTTCCGCTTCGCCGCCCCGAACGGCGAAGGGGATAAAGGCGTTGCGGACGGACGTGACGGCCCCCTCTGCGGATTCGCTGACCGCGCCGGCCTCAAAAACCCGGACGCCGTCGATTCGGACGACGCTCTGGTCCATGATTTCGGGAACGTGCAGGAGGAGCTGCGGCTCGTCCGTCAAAATCCGCAGACGATAGGTGGCGAAGCCCGTGAGCGGGTAGCCCTGCGCGTCCCAAGAGCCGGGGACGGAGAGGAGCGCCTTGCCCGCGGGCGCGCCGTTCGCGAAATCCTCGGGCGCGTACAGGCGGCCATGGTAAAACTCCCACTGTCCGTCAAGGGGGAACAGGGTATCGGAAAAATCCGCGCCGGAGAGGTCGAGGACGCCGGAGACGGCGGTCTTGTCCGAGACGCCGCGCGGCAGGGAGACGAGACAAAACACCGCCGCGCCCGCCATCAACAGCGCGAACAAGGTGAGCGAGAAGCGGAAAAGGTCGCGAGATTTGTTTTCCATGTGCGGAGGCTCCTTATTCCTTCACCGCAATTATACATTCGCGCCGACGTGATTTCAATCCGTTCATTCGCAAAAAAAATTGACACTTCAACGAAATTCGTATACAATGAAACGCAGACGCTCCCAATGTCAAAACAATGCAGAGTGAATGTTACTACTCAGCTATTTAAATCAAAACTACTCACACGCCGCGTAAGTTTTGTTCAAATCGGGTTCTGCCGACCCATTTGGCTCCCGGAGCGTACACAGACGTACGTGAGGAAGCCAATATGGGGCGGCAGGTTCCGAGATGGGTACCCGTTCACATGTTCCGGGCATAAACAAAAATGGCGTGGTGGGTGAGTAGTAACCGGTGAGGGAAAGGCTGATTCAATGAACGATGAAATACTCCTGACCAAGGAAGGCTACGACGCGGACGTCGCGGAGCTCGAGGAGCTGGTTTCCGTCAAACGCCCGGAGATCGCGGAGCGCATCAAGGAGGCCATCGCCTACGGCGACATTTCCGAGAATTCCGAGTACGATTCCGCGAAGAACGAGCAGGCGGAGCTCGAACACCGCATCGAAAAGCTGGAAAATCGCATTCGCAGGGCCAAGATCATAGACGACGAGGCGATATCCAAGGACAAGGTGGGCTTGGGCTTGAGCGTCAAGCTGAAGAATCTTGACGCGGACGAGATCATGGAGTTCAAGATCGTGGGTACGGCGGAGGCCGACCCGCTGGCCGGCAAGATTTCAAACGAGTCGTCCGTCGGCGCGGCGCTGATCGGCAGGAAGAAGAAGGATAAGGTGGAAGTGCAGGCGCCGGACGGCGTCGTGCATTACGAGATTCTGGATATTTTCAAGAAATCGAAGGGGAAACAATAATTCCACACGAGGTATCGCCATGAACGCGGACAACAATCCAAACGGCGCCGCTCCCCCGGAGGAAGCCCTTGCGGCGCTGTCCGAGGAGAAACTGAACGAGCTGCACCGGATTCGCAGGGACAAATTAAACAAATTGCAAGAAATGGGCAGAAATCCTTTTCTTGTGGAAACGTGGGACGTTACGGCTTACAGCGAGGAGATCAAGCGCGATTTCGACGCGATGGACGGCAAGCGGGTATCCTGCGCGGGCCGTCTCATGGCCAATCGCCACATGGGCAAGGCCTCTTTCATAGACCTGCAAGACAAGGACGGCAGAATACAGATCTACGTCCGCCAAGACGCGATCACGCCCGAGGAATACGAGATTTTCCTGACCTACGACATCGGCGACATCATCGGTCTCGAAGGCACGGTCTTCAAGACGCGGCACGGCGAGATATCCGTGCGGGCCGAGCGCGTCGTCCTGCTCTCGAAATCGCTGCGGGTGCTGCCGAACAAATTCCAAGGCCTCAAGGACACGGAAGCGCGCTATCGCCAGCGCTACGTGGATCTGATCGTGAACCCCGGCGTACGCGAAACCTTCGTCAAGCGGGCGAACATCATCAAGGAAATCAAGCGCTTCATGGACGAGCGCGGCTTTCTCGAGGTCGATACGCCCATCCTGACGACCATCGCGGGCGGCGCGAACGCCCGGCCCTTCGAAACGCATCACAACACGCTGAATCTGGACATGAAGCTGCGCATCTCGAA
>JAISMX010000156.1 GCA_031276515.1 Eubacteriales Family XIII. Incertae Sedis bacterium
GTCAACGAGCACGTCGAGAAGCAGAAGCGCTTCATCTCGGACGCGTCCCACGAGCTCACCACGCCCGTGGCCGTGATCGCGGGGCATTCGGACATGCTGCTGCGCTGGGGAAAGGACGATCCGGCCCTGCTCGCGGACAGTCTGCGCGCCATACGGCACGAAGCCCTCTCCATGAACGCGCTGATCGAAAACCTGCTTTTCTTCGCGCGGACGGACAGCGGCAGCCGGCAATACCATACCGAAAGAATCGATTTCGCCGCGCTCACGGCGCTCGCGGAGGAATGCCTGTCCGAGCAGCGCTTGCTGCATCCCGATTTTCACATCGAATGCAAGGCCGACGCGAACGCGAAAATCGCAATCCGCGCCGACGCCGACGCGCTCAGACGCGTCTTTCGCATCCTTCTCGACAACGCGGTGAAATACAGTGCGGAAGCAAAGGACATCCGCGTTTCAATGGACGCGGACGCGCGGACGCTGTGCGTCCGCGTGTCGGACAAAGGGGTGGGCATGGAGCGCGCGCACCTCGAAAGGATATTCGACCGCTTCTACCGCGCGGACGATTCCCGCACGCGCGAGAGCGGTGGCAGCGGCCTCGGGCTCGCCATCGCCAAGGAGATCCTCGGCGCGCACGGCGGGAAGATCGAGGCCGAAAGCGCGCCGGGCGCCGGCACGACCGTTACGCTGCGCCTGCCGATCCGCGCCGATTGACCGCCGGGAGAGGGCCAAGCCGCGCGCGCCGAACGCATGAAAACGAAATTTGGATTGCGCGGAAAAGCTCGATTGGATGAATGCATATGAACAACGAATCCGCGCAAGATGGTTGCGTTCGTATGGCGAGCCGCTTTTTTGCCATGTGACGCCGGGCGTTATCGGCCGCCGGCCGCTATCTTATGTTGATGACAAACCGCGCGCCGGCTTCGCCCGCGAATCCCAGCATGGCGTTTTGGGGGATCTCGGCTTCGCCGTCGCCGAACGCGTAACCGTTCGCGACGCATGCGCCGGTGTCCATGTCATAGACAAAGAAAGAGGCATTTTCCGGCGCTTCCACGCGGATCGTTTTGCCGGCAAGCGCCGGATCCGCCGAGTACCAACGGGTTTCGCCATCCGGGCGAATGGTGCAAATTGAATTTGGACCGGAATGAATTTGCGGAATGTCCGTCATTTTTATGGCCTTGTAATCCGAATACAGGATGTATTCAACACCGCCCTCGTTGATGAATTCAATGTCCCGCAGGTCGCGCCCCGCCTCTCCGGGGATTTGAAGGACGCTTTTCGCGCTGTCGGCGTCTTCGATGCGCATGCCGACGACATAACCCGGAAACGCGGCCGGTTGCGCTATGCCCACAACGGGAAGCTTCATATAAGCGACGGAGCTGTATTTCTCATTGACGATAAAATAGAACATGCCTTCTCTCGCCGCCCACGCGGCGGTCGTATCGCCGTCCGGCGTATGGCTCTCCAGCTTTTGCGCGACGTATTGCACATCCGCCACCACCGCGCCTCTGTCCGGCTTGTTGGTATAGGCGTCCGTCCGCATATAGACAAGCGCGCCCTCTTTCGCGAAGCCGATCCGCACCTCTCCCGTTTCGTTCGTGAAACAGCCGTCGCCGGTATAGAAATACGCCTCCGGAGGGTTGCCCTGCGCATAGGCCGAAGTGAGAAGAAGCTTGCCGTCCTCGCCGATCTCGACTTTGATTACCTGCGTGGAAGATCCGTAGAATCCGGCGTAATCCTTCATCTCTGCGGGCATCGGCCGAGGTTCCGTGCCAAAGCTCTTGCCGGGGAATTTTTCGTTGATCGCGCCCTTTTCGAGCAGAGCGCCTTCAAGCAGCGCGTTGGCAATCCACCTGTTTCTCGCGGATGAGCCGCCGGAGGAAAGGACCGCCGCCGCAAGCCCGTGTTCGGGCAGAACCACGAGGGCGGAAAAATATGCGGTCGTGCCGCCGCCTTTGGTCAGAGCCCTTATTCCGTATTGGTTATAGGGATACAAATCCACGCTGTCCCAACCCAGGCCGTAATTGAGGGTATTGTCGAGAGCGTCTTTCGGCCAAACGCCGTTTAAGTATTCCCTTGCCATCATTCGATCGGCCGAATCTTTGCTGAGTATCCTTTCGCCCGTCAGCGCCAAGGAGAATCTGCACAGATCTTCGGCGGTGGTGTACACGCCGCCGGTGCCGATAACGTTGATCACCTCGCGGGGCGTGCGCAAACCGTATGGATAAGCGGCCACAATATTACCCAAGTCAAAGTCGTCGGCGGAAGTCTTCGTGTGTTCCATGCCGAGAGGGATGAAAAAGGCTTCGCGAATGTATTCGGTGAAATCCCGGCCCGAAACCCGTTCGACAAGGATTTGCGCCAGGACAAAGCCGTCGTTGCAGTAAACCGAGAAAGCGCCGGGGTCAAAACGCAGCGGCTGATCTCGCAGATCGCTTAAAAGCGTAAGCGTCGCGCTTTGGTCGTTGTCCCCAAGGAGAAAGGCGTCGCCAAGCGTCGAACCCGACAAACCCGACGAATGATTCAAGAGCATCCGCGCTGTGATCCGCGTATATCTCGGATCCGCCATTTTAAAATCGGGCATGTATTCCACAATGGGCTTGTCCAAATCGAGTTTTCCGTCTTCGACCAGCTTCATGGCCGCCGCGGCGGTAAACATCTTGCTGACCGAACCGGAGCAATACATGTCGTCCGTCGTGAGTTCTCGTTCCCCGGTCTTGTCGTACACGCCCGCTTTGTCGCTCACGACAATCTCGCCGTTGTCGATCATTGCGTACTGGATGCTCGTTACCGCGCCTGTCCGCATCAACGTTTCGACCAAGGCC
>JAISMX010000021.1 GCA_031276515.1 Eubacteriales Family XIII. Incertae Sedis bacterium
AACGCCGACCGCATCCTGCCCGAATTCGTCACCGAGCGGACGGAATACATCGTCGTCCATCAGGAGGCCTGCGTACAGCTCGGCAGGACGCTGGATCTGATCCGCGACCTCGGCGTGAAGCCGGGCGTGGCGCTGAACCCCGCCACGCCGGTTTCCGCGCTGGAATGCGTGCTCGCGGACATCGAGCTCGCGCTGATCATGACCGTGAACCCCGGTTACAGCGGACAGAAGTTCCGGCCCGCCGGCATCGAGAAGGTGCGGCGGCTCGCGGAGCTTCGCGCGGAGAGAGGGCTGTCCTTCCAAATAGAGGTGGACGGCGGCGTGGGCCTCGGCAACGCGCGCGCCCTCGCGGAGGCCGGCACGGACATCTTCGTGACGGGTTCGGCGCTCTTCGGCGCCCCCGACGCGGCGGAGTGGATGCGGACCTTCCGAAAGGCCGCGGAGTGAGCTTTCCGCGGTGCATTCATCGAAAGTCAAATCAAAAGCACGCAAACGCCGCGATGGTTTTGATTCAGTCCGGCATCAGGTTCCGGAATGGACACTTGTGCCCGGAGTTTACGAACGGGCAAAAATCGCGTGGCGTTTGCGTGGTTACCTTACAAGCGAATCCAGCGCAGCTTGGACTTGCGCTTCTTACCCCCCGGCCCCATTCTGGCGGGATCCGCGGTCAGCACGAGCACCGTATCGCTCTCCTTGCCGATATAGCGTTTTTGCTTGCTGCCGATCCAATTGGGTATGAGGCTGAATTCCAGATTGTGATAGACGATGCCGTTCTCCTCGTCGACGGTGAACCTGCCGGCATAGGCGAACAGGCTGCGCGCGGCCGCCAAGGTTTGTTCGTCCGTACCGCCCGCCACGTCGGGGATGTCGTAGCGCGGCCTGTCCGCCCCCGCGATTTGCACGGATACCCATCCGTCGCCGGAGTAAGAGATGAAGCCGGTCGCCCCGGGACCCATCATGTCGATGGTCACGCCATCTTCGTCCGTACCCGTAAATGAATCGAGCTTCCAAGTGCCTTTCAGCCATTCCGCAAACATACATTCTCTCCTTTACTGCTTTAAAAGCGGCAACAAAAATTTCTGCGACGCTTTTATTTTACCGCAGTTCTTGAAACTTGGCAATGCGCAATAAAAGGCAATCAGGCCCAAGCGGCCCGGCGATTGTTGATTTTTTTGAACGCGGGATCAACGGACAATAAAATGTAAATGTATGTAAAATGTATGTAAATAAATTTCTGTTGACATGGATTTTTCGTTGTGATAAACTAAAAAATTGTTTTCTTGACATAATGCCGGAAAATCGCTATACTGATATACAGGGGAATTGTGTAAGAAAGACTCTCTTGGAGGAACAATATGTTTGTCATAGGCGATAGGATCGTATACCCCATGCACGGCGCCGGCGTCATAGAAGCCGTGGAGGAACGGCATATTCTCGGAGAAACCCGCCGCTATTACATACTGAACATCGCGTTCGGAGACATGAAGATCATGATTCCTTGCGACAGCTCGGAATTGATCGGCGTGCGCGAGGTCATCGCGGCGGACGAGATCAGACAGGTGATGGATATTCTTTCCAACGACTCCACGGAGATGTCGGACAATTGGAACCGGCGCTACCGCGAAAACATGGCGAAGCTGAAAACGGGCGAAACCCGGCACGTCGCGGAGGTGGTAAGGAACCTCATGCGCATAGACAGAGTCAAAAAACTATCGACCGGCGAAAAGAAGATGCTCGCGAACGCGAAGCAGATACTGATCAGCGAATTGATACTCGCCGTGAACGGGGAGGCCGCGGAGCTTGAGCTGCGCATAGAAAAAGCGGTCTGCGGCTGAATTCCCCGCTGATGCGCCGGCAAAAAAACGACAAGCGGGAGGTTTCTTTTTCAATTGATCAAAAAATTAATACGGATCGTGGCCACAATCGTCGGTGTCGTGGTCGGATACGGTTTTTTCTTGGCCGCGAGCTTTGTTGGAGAATTGACCGGGTCTTATAATCTGAAATCATTGGATCCTCTGCACCAAGCGATAGCGATCGCGGCGTCCGCAATCGCGTTCGGTTTCTTGTTTTTCATCATGACCCCCATGTTCGGCAGGCACGGCGCGCGGATGGCGAAGAACATTGAATCCGACCTGCAAACGATTCCGGCCAACGATCTCATCGCGGGAACGGCGGGCCTTGTGATAGGCTTGATCATCGCGTTCCTGATCAGTCCGATCTTTTCGGACATGGGAAAATACATAGGCGTCTCGCTGAGCATCGTCGCGTACATCACGATGGGCTTTCTCGGCGTCGTCGTCGCCACAAAAAGGGGCAAGGACCTGATCGCGTCCTGGAATTCGTTGCGGCGCGGCGCGGGTACGCCCAAATCGCGAGGCAAGGGCGCGGACGCGACGCCCAAGATACTCGATACGAGCGTCATCATCGACGGAAGAATAGCCGACATCATGAAGACGGGCTTTATAGAAGGGTCCATCGTGATTCCGGAATTCGTGCTCGTGGAGCTGCGTCACATCGCGGATTCTTCCGACGGCTTAAAGCGCAACAGGGGCCGCAGGGGCCTGGACGTCCTGAACAAGATACAGACCGAGCACGGCGTGGACATCTACAACACGGAAGCGGATAAGAGCCTCGATGAGATACCCGAGGTTGATGTAAAATTATTAAAATTAGCCCAGATTTTGCACGGAAAGGTCGTCACGAACGACTTCAATCTGAACAAGGTGGCCACGATCAAGGGCGTAGAGGTGCTGAACATAAACGAGCTCGCCAACACGCTGAAGCCCGTCGTGCTGCCGGGCGAGGACATGAACATCTTCCCCGTCAAGGAGGGGAAGGAGAACAACCAGGCGGTGGCCTATCTCGACGACGGCACGATGATCGTCGTGGAGGAGGGGCGGAAATTCATCGGCAAGTCGGTGGACGTGCTCGTAACAAGCGTGCTTCAGACCTCCGCCGGCCGCATGATCTTCGCCAAGCCCAAGGGAAAACAGCCAAATGTATCGTGACAGGCGCGTGGCGGCCCTCATCGCCGCCGGAGGCGCGGGTCTGCGCATGGGCGGGGATTTGCCCAAGCAGTTCATGCGGATCGGCGGGCGTTCCGTTTTGGCGAGAACGGCGGAGGCATTTGAGAAGAACGCCCGCGTCGACGATATTTACGTGGTGGCGGAGAAGGAGCGCGTCGAAGATTGCCGCGCGGCGCTGAGCGCTTCGATTTCGAAGCTGCGGGGCGTGTGCGCGGGCGGCGCGACGCGACAGGCGTCGGTGTTCGCGGGGCTTGCGGCGCTGCCCGACTCGGTGGACGTCGTCCTCGTGCACGACGCCGTCAGGCCCTTCGTGTCGCAGTCCTGCATCGACCGCGTGGTGCGTCTCGCGGCGGAAAAGGGCGCGGCCGCGGCCGCGATGCCGGCCAAGGATACGATCAAGGCCGCGCGGGACGGCGTGTTCACGCGGACGCTCGACCGCGGCGAACTGTACATGATGCAGACGCCGCAGGGCTTTCTGCTGCCCTTGCTCCGCGCGGCACACATCGCCGCCGCCGAGGCCGGATTCGAGGGTACGGACGACGCGGTTTTGCTTGAAAGAATGGGCGAAAAGGTGCATCTTGCGGAAGGAGACTGCGACAACATCAAGCTGACGACGCCGGAGGACGTCGCGGCGGCGCGGGCGCTCGCGGCGCGCGCGGACGGCGGGCCGGACGCGTTTCGCGTCGGAAGCGGTTATGACGCGCATCGCTTCATCGAGGGCCGGCCGCTCATCCTCGGCGGGGTCGATATCCCGCACGACCGCGGGCTTTTGGGGCATTCCGACGCCGACGCGCTCACGCACGCCCTCATAGACGCTCTGCTCGGGGCGGTCGCGCTCGGCGACATAGGCGGCATGTTTCCCGACACGGACGCGCGCTACGCGGGCATATCGAGTCTCCTCCTTCTCGCGGAGGCCTTCGCGGCGGTCAGATCGCGCGGCTACGCGCTCGTGAACGCCGACGCCACGGTCGCGGCGGAGCGACCGAGGTTGGCGCCGTACATCGAAGCCATGCGCGAGCGGCTTGCCCGCGCGATGGGTACGGCGCCGGAAAAAATCTCGATCAAGGCCACGACGACCGAGGGCCTCGGCTTCGTGGGAAGGGAGGAAGGTGTGGCGGCCCGGGCGACGGTTCTGCTGCGCGAGGATTGAAGGCGAAAGGTAAGATAAGATGAGATTGTCAAAAATGCACCTAAACACCCTGCGGGAAGCGCCCGCCGAGGCCGAAATCCCAAGCCACGTATGGCTTCTGCGGAGCGGCATGATCCGCAAGCTCGCCTCGGGCGTCTACGGCTTTATGCCTCTGGGCTACCGCTCCGTCAGAAAGATCGAAGAGATCGTGCGCCAAGAGATGGACGCGAAGGGCGCGCAGGAGATACACATGTCGGCCATACAGCCGGCGGAGCTCTGGAAGGAATCCGGGCGCTGGTTCGTCATGGGTCCCGAGATGTGGCGTCTCAAGGACAGGCGCGAGCGCGAATTCTGTCTCGGCCCCACGCACGAGGAAATCTTCACGGACATCGTGAAAAACGAGATCAGCTCTTACCGGCAGCTTCCCATGAACTTATATCAGATACAGACGAAATACAGGGACGAGGCGCGCCCGCGCTTCGGCCTGATGCGCGCCCGCGAATTCGTGATGAAAGACGCGTATTCCTTTGACAGGGACAGAGAGGGTCTCGACCGCAGCTACGATGAGATGTTCGACGCTTATATGCGCGTGTTCGCGCGCTGCGGGCTTCGCTTCCGCGCCGTGGAGGCCGACAGCGGGACGATGGGCGGAAACGCATCCCACGAGTTCCAGGCGTTGGCGGAGAACGGCGAGAGCGAGATGGTCTGCTGCGACGCCTGCGGCATGGCCGTGACGACGGAGCGGGCGCGCGCCGCGGACGCGCCGGCGGGTACGGAGGCGGCGCTTCCCGCCGAAACGGTGCACACGCCCGGAACCAAGACCATAGAGGAGGTCGCGGCTTATCTCGGCCTGACGCGCGACAAGACGATGAAAGCGCTGATTTTCGCGGTGTTTGGCGAGGACGGCGCGGTTTCCGAATACGTGATCGCCTTCCTTCGCGGCGATCGCGAGCTGAACGTGACGAAGCTGATCAACTACCTCGGCGTTCCCGAGCATGCCCTCGCCTTCGCGGACGAGGCGGCCGTCGAGGCCGCGACGGGCTGCGCGTGCGGCTTCACCGGCCCCATGGGTCTGCGCGGCTGCAAGGTCGTCGTCGACAGCGAGCTGCCCGGCCAAAAGAATCTTTGCGCCGGCGCGAACAAGGCGGATCACCACGTCAAGAACGTGAACTACGGGCGTGACTACACGGCGGAGCACATCACGGATCTGAAGCTGATTCGCGACAAAGACCCCTGCCCCGAATGCGGCGCGCCCGTGAAGGCGGCGCGCGGCGTGGAGGTCGGGCAGATCTATAAGCTCGGAACCAAATACAGCGAGAGCATGGGCGCCTATTACAAGGACGAGAACATGCAAGACCGGGCGATCGTGATGGGCAGCTACGGCATCGGCGTCACGCGCACGCTGGCGGCCGTCGTGGAGCAGAACCACGACGAAGACGGCATCCTGTGGCCCGTTTCCGTCGCGCCCTACCACGTGATCGTGACGATCGTGAAGCACGGCGACGCGGCGCAGACGGCGCTGGCGGAACGGATATACGCGTCGCTTCTAAACGCGGGCGCGGAGGCCTTGCTGGACGACAGGGACGAACGCGCGGGCGTAAAATTCAAGGACGCCGATCTCTTTGGCATCCCCATCAGGATCACGGTCGGAAAGAAGGCCGCCGACGACATCGTCGAATACAAGCTGAGGAGAGAAAAGGAAATTGTTGAAAAATCTTCTTCTGACGCCATCGACGACGCCATAAGGCTCATCGAAGCGGAACGCTTCGGCCCGGCGGACTTGCTGCGGGCGGGCGGGGCATGAAATGCGCGCTTCGCAAACACAGGGACAAGGCGGTGCTGCTTCTGGCACTGTTTTCGTCCTTTTTTGCGATTAGCGCCGTTACCGTGGGCGGAGGCGCGGCCATGACGCCCCTCATCATCGATTGCGCCGTAAGGAAGCGGCGCTGGATAAGCGAAAGAGAAGCCGGCGACTGCTTGGCCGTCTGCCACAGCCTGCCGGGGGCGATGGCGATCAACGCGGGCGTGTACATAGGAAAGAAGGCCGGAGGCGTTGCGGGTTCTCTGGCGGCCGTTCTCGGCACTGTGGCGCCGTCCTTCATCGTCATCATACTCGCGATGCTGCTCATCGGGAGCTTGGGCGAAAGCCCTTGGCTTCACGGCGCGTTCGATGGCGCGAAAGCCGCGGCCGCGGCGCTCGTGGTCGTGGCTTGTCTGCGCATCGGCGGAAGAATCATTAAAAAAGCGCCGGATATCGCGCTCGCGGCCATCGCCTTTGCGGCGGTCGCCTTCGGTGGCGTTTCCGCCCTGATCGCCATAGCGTCGGGCGCCGTTTTTGGGCTTGTGAGAGGCTTCCTTTTCAGGAGAAAGGCGCGGAGATGACGCTTGTGTCGCTATTTTTGGTGTTTTTCCGTATAGGCGCGGTCAGTTTTGGCGGTGGCTACGCGATGCTTCCGCTGATCTTTCAGAGCGTCGAGCGCTTCGGCGTCATGGGCGCGAGCGAATTCGCGCGCTTCGTGGCGCTGTCGCAGGCCACGCCGGGGCCGATATCCCTGAACGCTGCGACCTATACGGGCTTCTATGCGGCCGGAATTCCGGGGGCTCTGGCGGCCACCGCGGGCATCGTGGCGCCTTCTTTTCTGTGCGTGCTTGCGGTTTTGCGATTCATGGAGCGCTTTGAGAGGAATCATTCCCTGCGGTCGGCTCTTGCCGGCATACGGCCGGTGAGCGTCGGCTTGATCGCTTCGGCGGCCGTCTTCATGGCGGATTCCACCCTCGTGGCCGGGAAGCTGATTTCGGAGCGTTGGTTTCTCGAAGGCGCGGCCTACGTGAATCCTGTTCCCTGCGCGATCTTTGTCTGCGCGCTGCTCCTGGCCGGAAAATTCCGCGTCAACGCGCTCGCGGTCATGCTGCTTGCGGCGGCGACCGGCGCGCTGTTTTCCGGCGGAGCGCATTTGTTGAATCCCTGAATGTCGCCCGGCGGCATGTCGCGGGGCGCAAAGGAAAGGACGGGTTTGTATGTGGGCCGGAGGCGCGCGAGCGATCATCCCCGACGAGGAGGGCAGACTGCTGCTCGTCAGGCACAGCCACGAAGGGCGCGACATCTGGATGCCGCCCGGCGGCGGCATAGAGGAGGGCGAAGACGCGGCGCGGGCGGCGGCGCGCGAGGTGCTTGAGGAAACGGGTCTCATCGTCGAAATCGGGCCGCTCATATGGCATGTGGAGGCGCTTCCTCGCGGCAAAGGCCGGCGTTTTGTCAATTTCTTTCTTGCGAAGATCGTCGGCGGCGCGGCGGCGCTGGGCGCGGATCCGGAGCTCGACGCGGCGCATGCGGTGCTGCGGGAACTGCGATTCTTTTCCCGCGAGGATGCGGACGCGCTTCCGCGCGTCTATCCGCCGATGCTGCGCGAAGAGGTGTGGGCGGTCGTGGAGAGGGGCGGACCTGTAAGCGATGTGTTTCGCATTCGCGAGGATTGTTACGAAAAAAAAGGAGGTTCATGTGGGTAAAATCGTCAGGATCGAAATGGAAAACGGCGACGTGATGCGCGCGGAGCTGTATCCCGATGTCGCGCCGAACACGGTGAAAAATTTCGTGGGACTCGTCGAGTCGGGCTTCTACGACGGTACGGAATTTCACAGGGTCATCCCCGGCTTCATGATACAGGGCGGCGCCGGCGTGAACGGCCGGGATGCGGATCCAATAGCGGGCGAGTTCACGGAAAACGGCTTCCGAAACGACCTCGCGCACGAACGCGGCGTGCTGTCCATGGCAAGGACCGGCAATCCCGATTCCGCGTCCTCGCAGTTTTTCATCATGGTGGAGAGGGCGCCGCACCTCGACGGGAAATACGCCGCCTTCGGCCGCCTGATCGACGGTTTCGAAGCGGCCGACGCCATCGTCGCGCGCAAACGGGATCACAGGGACTGTCCCTTGGAGGCGGCGGTCATGGCGCGCGTGCGCATGGAGGAGGCGTAGGCGAAAGCCGAGACAAACATGAACTGCGGCGAGAAGATCAAAGAGTATATAAACAGGGCTGCGTTCGGCTATGACCTTCCCGGCTTGGCGGCGGGCGTTTATGTCGGCGCGGACAGCCCGCTGCCCTGCGCGGGAACGGACTGCGAGGCCGTCGCGGGATTCATGGATTTTCGGGAACGCATACCCCTGCGTGCGGAGCACGTGTTTCACATGGCCTCGGTCTCCAAGCTCTTTGTCGCGACGGGCGCGATGCTGTTGGCCGAGCGGGGTCTTTTGGATCTCGAAGCCCCCGTTTGCGATTCCCTGCCATGGTTTCGGATGCGCGACCCGCGCCACCGGGAGATAAGCGCGCTGCAACTCTTGACGCATACCGCCGGGATGCCCGATGTCGCGGATTACCGCTGGAATGCGCCGGAGACGGATGGCGGCGCGCTCGAGCGATATCTGCGTTCGGACGAGGTGCGGGAGGCCACGCTCCTGTGGTCGCCGCGCGAAGGGCGCTTTTGCTACAGCAACCTCGGCTACGAGCTTTTGGGCGCGCTGATCGCCGCGCGCGCGGGTCGCGGCTTCGAGGAATTCATGCGGGAGAGTATCCTGCGGCCGCTCGGCATGGAGGATTCGACATTTTTGACATTCTCGCGCACGCCCGAGGGTCGCGCTATGGACGCGCATGCGGCGGGAAGCGCGGAGGTCGCGCGCGCCGCCCTCTCCATAGACGCGCTGCGCGACGCGGGCGTCTGCGTGCCGCACGGCAAGGACGCGGACAAGCGCATCGTCCGCGAACCATTCTTTCCCTACAATCGCGCGCACGGTCCCAGCTCGACGCTGACCTCGAACCTGCGGGACATGCGGCGCTTCGGCAAGGCCATGCTGCGCGGCGCTTTGCTTGATTCCGCGAGTCATGAAAAGGCCCGGAAAGCTTACGCAGTCGTGCCGAACAACGGCGAGCGCATCGGACTCGCTTGGTTTCTGCGCGAGCAGAACGGATGCGAACTCTGCGGCCACGAGGGGACGGACGACGGCTTCCGCGCGAGCTTCTGGATATGCCCCGAACTCGACCTGCAAATCACCGTCGTCTCCAACATGAGCGGCGCGCCCGTCAAAAAGATCAACAAGCGGCTGTTCGAGCTGCTCGTGCCGCCGAGCGGCCTCGCGGAAGCCGGCAAGGACGCGGAAGGGGAGACGTTTTCACGAAACGCGTGACGCGAACGGTCGGCATTGGCTCATTCCCCGGGTTCAAATTCGTTCAGGTATTCCACAAAATCCGAGAAGTCCAAGAAGTCGCTCTGCATGAACTCATAGAAAACGGATTCTTTGAATTCGTATTTCGCGCACAGGCGGAGCCCCGCCCTCGCGGTCAGGCGCAATTCCTTTTCTATGCTGCTTATGACGGGCAGAGAATAGGCGACGACGACGAATTGGCCGTGATCCGAGACGAAGAATATGCCGCGTATGTCGTCGTTCAGCCGGTAGACGGATTCTTTGAGATGTTCGTTGTTGTTTTTGAATTGCAGATAAACGCAACCGCCTTCGCGGAGTTTCTGCATGGCGCCCGGATAAAGGCGCGCGAGCAGCTTGCGGATGTCTTCGACCTCGATCATGACATCGTAAACGGTGATGTACTCGGGTCTGCTGAGCATCATGGCGGCTTCGGAGGCGCTGACGAAAAAGCAGGAGCGCACGCAAAAGGAGGAAATCCTTTTCGCGTTCATGTAGATTTCCGAGAGGACGAGACGGTAGTGATTGTTGTTTTCCGTCAGCGACTCGCAGAGGTAGGATATCCCGCTTGGATTGATGTAGGTCTCTATGGTGTTCTTGCACAGCGTTTCGCCCCGTCTGCTCGGCGCCGCGTTCATCGGCAAAGGCCTCGTCGTCAGACGTCCGACGGCTTCCGCGTCTTTGGCGAAATAGCGCATCAGAAAACAATTGATGGCGTGCTCGTTGCTTTCGAGAGGAACGCAGAGCTTGTGAAACAGGATGTCTTCCTCTATTTGCGTCAGCGAATCCCGCCGTTCGAGAATGAAAGCGAATTCCTCTCCGCCGGCCGGAAGGCCCGTACCTCCGGCTTTCGCCATGTCGGCGTATTTTTGAACCAAGAAGATCGCTTCGCTCTCCGAAATGTCCGTTTTGCCGCCGCCAAGTCCGCCGAGCATCGTCTGTTCGGTCTCATAGAGACGATCGATATCGTCCCCGTCTATGCCGCGATAGGTTTCGATGCCGAATTTCTCGGCGTCGATGTAGAAAAATTGGTGCAGATCGTCGTCGGTCTCGGGATGTCCGCAGATCCAATGAATGTAGAGCACAAAGACTCCCATAAGGCGCGTATTCGTCGCGAAGGCGCTTGAAAATCGCTTGTCGGTGCGACGAGCGGCGGGATGCAGACCGCCGCGTATAACGCGCAGCTTCACTTCGCTCACGATCGTACCCTCTCCGCAAGCGGAACGTATCGCACGGAAGGTTGCACGCATTTGTAGGCGGGGCGCATAATGCGCGCGCCTTCGCTCAACTCTTCGAGCCTGTGAGCGCACCAGCCCGATATTCTGGCCATCGCGAAAATCGGTGTGGCCAACTCGTTCGGTATGCCGAGCGCCTTGTAAACGAAGCCGGAATACAAATCCACATTGGCGGGCATAAACCTGTTGACACCCTTGACTTCCCGATAGAGCGAGGCCCCCTGTTTTTCGATGTACTCACAAAGGCCGAAATCGTCGAGCAGACCCTTCTCCGCGGCAAGTTTTCGCGCCATGTTTTTGAGCAGGACGGCCCGCGGATCCGAGACCGTGTATACGGCGTGGCCAAGGCCGTAGATGAGACCGCTTCCGTCGCCCCGCTCGCCATTCAACAATCCGATCAGATATTCCCTTACCGCCCTTTCGTTTGTGATGTCGCGCACGTTGCGTTTTATCCCTTCTATCATTTCGATGACCTCAATGTTGGCGCCGCCGTGTTTTGGTCCTTTCAGGGAACCTACGGCCGCCGCGACGGCGGAGTATGTGTCCGTTCCCGTGGAGGTGACGACGTGGATCGTGAAGCTCGAATTGTTGCCGCCGCCGTGCTCCGCATGCAGAATCAGGCAGATGTCGAGCAGTTTGGCCTCAAAATCGGTGAAAGCGCCGTCCCGGCGCGTGAGAAGCAGGATATTCTCGGCCGCGCCGCGCGCGGGATCGGGCGAATGCAAATAGATGCTGCGCCGGTTCATGAGCATTTGCTTGGCCTGATAAGCGGCGGCGATCAAGGTCGGAAAATATGCGATCAGGTCGATGGATTGTCGCAGTACGTTGTCCGTGGACGTGTCGTCCGGATTCTTGTCGTAGGAATAGAGCGCCAGAACGCTTCGCGCCAGCTTGTTCATGATGTTTCCGGACGGCGCCGTCAGAATCATGTCGCGTATAAAACCGTCGGGAAGCGTGCGTTTTTCGCCCAACAAGCGCTCGTAAGCGCGCAGTTGTTCTCTGTCCGGCAGCTCGCCGAAAAGCAGCAGATAACTCGTCTCCTCGTATCCAAAGCGATTTTCCGATATGCAATTGTTTACAATGTCTTCCACATCGACGCCGCGATAGAACAGCTTGCCGCCGACGGAGCGTTTTTCTCCGCGTTCGTTTACCGTATAGCCCTGCACGTCGCCCACGCGCGTCAGTCCCACGACGACGCCGGAGCCGTTCGCGTTGCGCAGACCGCGCTTCACATCCCACTTGCCGTAGAGCGAAGGATCTATTTCGT
>JAISMX010000052.1 GCA_031276515.1 Eubacteriales Family XIII. Incertae Sedis bacterium
GTCCGTGAGGACGACGCCGTCCCCTTCCGAGGAGCGCATCAGCGGCGAAAAGCCCGTCCCTTCGCCAAGCGTCCCCGTAAGGCGCAGAATCCCGTGTTCGTTCGGACGCACGGAAAACGACAGCGTTTCGATGTCCAAGAGCCCGTAGGGGGATTTGATTTTCAGCGTTGTGAGGTCCGACATGGTCTTTTTTTTCCTCCCGTGTTTCTAATCGACGATTATCTTATGCGCAAGCCGCTCCTTTCGGATCGCCGCTCCTCCGGCGCCGCGGATATCCGCGAGCTTCCTCGTCAACGCAAGATAAAGTTCGTGCAAATCCGAACTCTCGATTCGCAGATAGCCTTGCAAAACGGAAAGATTCACGCGATCCTCCTGCAAGCACAGAAAGGCGAAATGCAGATCGAGCGGATTTTCGGGCCTGTGCGAAAGCGCCTCCTTCGCAAAGAATTCCGTGATGAAGGGAAGCAGCGTCTGCCCGCCGCGACATGCGCAGGGAACCCGGATCGCGTTCAGCGTGTCAAATTCCGTGTCCAGGTCTTCGAAATCGACGTGGTCGCCGCGCAGTCTTGCCCCGGCTTTCAGCTTGAAACGCCCGAGCTCCATCCCATTCTCCCCCGCGGGCGCGTCGTCGAGGACAATCTCGGCGCCGCGAAAAACGATGTCCTCGCTCTGCGCTTCTTCATCCGCGAAACGCAGATTGACGTACCTGTATGCGCCTTCCGGCGCGTAAGGGATGCGAAAAGCTTCCTTCAACCTGTACGGAACGCCGGCCCGAAGCACGACTCCGGGGGCGACGACAATCATGCCGTCCTCGGCGTTCACGCGGCATCCGAACAGAACGCCGTCGCCAAAGCCGGCGTATTCGAGCGCGAACATCTCCCTCGGAAAATCGCGGAGCAGAGAAAGGTGTTCGGCTTTCAGCAAATGACCGTTTGGAAATTGGGGATACGCGTCCGTAAACAATGTTTTGTCCTTTCTCAGCCCTTAATCTCGTTCGGCGCGTACGTCGACGTTTCGCCGGCACCCGCCATTTTGTAATGAATTTCGAGTTCGACGCGTCCGCTTTGCAGCATCATGTACAGCTTCGCGCCGTAATCCATTATGTAGCTTTCGCCCGCGACCGTGACCAGCGGGCCGAGCATGATGGTCTGCGAGGTCTCGTGACGGAACACGAGCGCGCGGCTTGGACCCGGGGAAAACAGGATCTTTGTGGCTTCGGTCGCGTCCAGATCGTCATGCAGAGCGAAAAGCAGGATCTCCCGCAGCGATATCGGTTCGCTCGAATGATATCCCGAAAGCACAAAGGCGAAGGGCGGATATTCCGCTCCGTCTGCGGAACGTATGACGTAACCGTTCAGCCTTCCCGTGTAGGGGTATTTTTCCGTGCGCAGGATCGGGACGACCGGTTTTTTGCGGAAAATCAAGAGCAAAATCACCAGCGCGAGAAGGGTGATCGTGGCACCCGTCAAAACTGGAACGAGCGGGAATTCTTTCTCGGGTTCGTTCTCGTTCACAATATCCGCGCCCGACACGGCGCCCGAGAAGACCGTACCCGAAACCGTCGCTTCCGCCGACACGTCGAAGGGCGGCGGCCCCGTTTCGTATTCCGCATAGGCTCCGTTTTCTTCGGCGATCATCGGCACAATGGTCTTTTCGCCCGTGAGCCTGTTTTCAAAAATCGCCTCCGCCGAGAGCGATTCATAAAATCCCCCGTCCAAAACCGCTTCGCCCTTGTTGTAGGCCTCGAGCAGGGCGGCGAGGGATTTCTCCTCTCCCGGGCCGAAGAGAATGAGGCAAACCATGTCCGAATATCCGTAGAGCGTGAAAACCTCGATCATCGCGCCCGCGGGCGCCGTGAATTTGACGCGGTATTCCCCGTTTTTGGGATTTTGTATCGATATGTTGCCGTAACGCTTGCCTGCGAAAAAGCCCACGTCCCCCGTAAGGGCGTCGCTCTCCGCGTGCAGACCGCCTATCGGCGCGCTCGTTCGAAAGACGACGTTCACCAGATCCGCCTGATCGTGCGGAACGCGGAGCAGTATGTCCTGCTGCGCGCCCGTGCCCGTGATTTCGGCAATCCGCGTCAGCGGGGATTTCATGGCGGGCGAAAGCGTCGAGCGCAGCAGATCCAAAACTCCGGCCGTGTCCCCCGCGCCGAGCAGCGAGCCGCCGCTCTCCGACGCGAGCCGCGCGACGAGGTCCGCGCTTCCGTCGTAATCCTCCGTCATGACCGCGTGAATCGGCACGGCGTTCTCCTTCGCCCACGAAAGGACGGCCTCGGCGTCCGCGTCCGAAGCCTCGCGTCCGCGCCCGGTTTTGTTTTGTGCGATATATGTTTCTCCGTCGGAAATCAGGATGATCGCCTTTTCATGATCCGTTTCCCATGACAAGGTCTCCTTGGCATGCGCGAGCCCGAGCCCGATGTCGGTGTTGCCTCTTGGAACGAGCGCGTTTGTCGCGTCGGCGAGCGCTCGCCTTCCGTCTCCCGTACCCATGCCGGTCGGCGGCAGGGAGACGACGATTTTGTCGCTGTAGCCCACAATCCCTATGCGCACGTTCGCGGGATTCGCCGCCGACGCGAAAAGCCCGATCAATTC
>JAISMX010000086.1 GCA_031276515.1 Eubacteriales Family XIII. Incertae Sedis bacterium
GCGAACGCCGGCTTGTCGGCGGCGGCGTGGGCCTTTCGTTGGCTGTGGGATCAGCCCGGCGTCACGGTCGTTCTGTCGGGCATGAACGGCGCGGAGCAGCTTGCGGAGAACCTGAAAACGGCCGAGACCGCGGCGCCCGGCATGCTGTCCGAACGCGAGCGCGCCGCCTTTGCGCCCGCCGTCCTCGCGCTGCGGGAGGCGTACAGGATACCCTGCACGGGCTGCGACTACTGCATGCCCTGTCCGCAGGGCGTGAACATCCCCGGCTGCTTCGCCGCCTACAACGCGACCTACGCGATGGGTTTTGTCGTCGGGATGCAGCAATATCTCACCGGCACGGGCGCAAACCACGCGGAGCGGCGCTCCGCCGGCGGCCGAAGCTGCGTCAAATGCGGGGCCTGCGAGAAGAAGTGTCCGCAGCATATCGAAATCCCGCGCGCCTTGGAGACGGTCACGAAGCGCATGGAGCCGTTCTGGTTCAACGCCATGCTCGCCGTGGTCCGAAGGGTGCTCTCCTGAGCATTGCGCGGCTTGCGGCCCGGCGGCGCCCAGCGAATTTTCACAAGGAATTCACACATAAGCGCGCATTTGTGCTATAATGAATAAATTATGGGCAATAAAATTGTAAAAAAGATAGCAAACCTGTATTTTGCGGCCGGTTTGGCGGCAATCGCGATTTTGGCGCTTGCCCTGTTCCTGTGCGACCGCTTCCCGGTTCCGCGCGTCGGCGACGATCTCGTCCTTCTCCTCTGCGCGCTCGGCGTCGCTTTTCTCTACGCCGCGTTCTGCCTGATCGCGCGCCTGTTGCAGCGCCGCCGCATGGAGACGCTGCTCGACGCCCTCGCGGGGGAGATCGACGAGACGATGCGCTACGCGATCCGCAATCATCCCCTGCCGCTCTGCCTGACGGACGAAAACGGCGTCGTCATGCTGGCGAGCGCGAGCTTTAAAGATATCTACCCCGCCGCCGTTCTGATGAAGACGGAGATTTCGCAGCTTACGGGCAAAGCTCCGAGCGAATTCGCGGAGACGGAATCGCAGAAGCCCGCCTTGCTCACCGTCGGAGAGCGGATATACAGGGTCATTCCCGCGTATTTGGACGGGGACGCGCACAAGTCGGCCGCGCTCTACTGGATCGACGTCACGGGCCACGAAGACCTGAAAATCCTGTACGCCAACGAGCGCAAATGCTTCGCGCACGTGCAGGTCGACAACTACGACGAACTCATGGCAAGCTCGCCGGACGACAAGAAATCGCTGATTGCGGCCGGCATCGAAAAGGCCATTCGCCAATGGGCCGCGAAGCTGGACGCATCCATCGTCCGCTATTACAGCAGCAAGTATTTCATCGTGTTCGATTACAGCCACTACAAGCGGGTTGTTGCCGAGAAATTCAGCATACTCGACGAGGTGCGCGCCATCGAGACGGACGCGGATTTCCCCGTTTCGCTCAGCATGGGCGTCGGCGTCGAGGGCAAGACGCCGCAGCAGACGGACGAATACGCGGCCTTCGCCCTCGATCTCGCGCTCGGGCGCGGCGGCGACCAGGCGGTCGTCAAACGCGGCATGCACGTCGATTACTACGGCGGCACGCTGCAGGCGGTCGAGAGGCGCAACAAGGGCAAATCGCGCGTGATGGCCCACGCCATAAGGCAGCTCGTGGATCAGTCCTCGAAAGTCGTCGTCATGGGTCACAAAAACCCCGACATCGACTCCTTCGCGGCGGCCGTCGGCGTCGCGCGCATCGCGATCAACCGCGGCAAGGACGCTTTCATCGTCATAAACGAGATGAATCACACGCTCGCGGATTTTTACCGGGAGACGAGCAAAAGCGGCGAATACAGCTTCATCGGCACGGAAGCCGCACTCGAGACGATAGACAGGAACACGCTGCTCGTGGTCGTGGACACGCACAGGCCGAGCCTCGTGGAAGCGCCCGCCCTGCTCGGCAAGACGGAAAAATCCGTCGTCCTCGACCATCACAGGAAGGCCGAGGAATACATCGAAAACGCGACCCTCAACTACATGGAGCCCGCCGCTTCCTCGACCTCCGAGCTCGTCGCGGAGATCATGCAGTACATGGCGGAAAAAAAGAGCATCTCGCGCCTCGAGGCGGAGCTGCTGCTCGGCGGAATCATCGTGGACACGAACAGCTTTTCGGTCAAGACGGGCGCGCGCACCTTCGAGGCCGCGTCCTGGCTGCGGCGCAACGGCGCGGACACCGCCGTCGTGCGGCAGTATTTGCAGAGCGACATGGAGGACTTCCGGCAGAGGGCCGGCATCATATCGAACGCCGAATTCCTGAGCGGCGGCATCGCCGTTTCGCGAAACGAGGGCCGCCACGAAAACGCACAGCTCATCAACGCGCAAGCGGCCGACGAACTGCTCGACATCAAGGGCATACGCGCCAGCTTCGTGATCGGCGAGACGAGCGACGAGGTCGTGATCAGCGCCCGCTCCCTCGGCGAGGTGAATGTCCAGACGATTATGGAGCGCCTCGGCGGCGGCGGACACCTGACGACGGCGGCGGCGCAGATCAAGGGCATCACCGCGGACGAGGTCGCGCTCGAACTGCGGAAGATCCTAAGCGAATTACAGTAGAAATGCGGTTGCCATTCAAAACAATGCCGACAAAAACCCGGCAAGCGCCGCGGGTTTTGATCGGGAACCCAAAGGGAAGGGATCTGCCATGATAGTGATATTGAAACAGGATTTCAAAGGACTGGGCAAGGCCGGCGACATGGTCAAGGTCAGCGACGGACACGCGCGCAACATGCTGATTCCGCGCGGCATCGCGGCGGAGGCGACGGACGGAAACATCCGCAATCTCGAAAAACAGAAAAAACTGAACGAGGAGAAGTACAAGAAGGATCTCGCGGAGGCGAAAACCCTCGCGGAGCGCCTTGGCGGCCTTTCCGTTAAAATATTTACAAAATCGGGCGAAAATGGCAGGTTGTTCGGTTCCATCACCTCCAAGGACATCGCCGACGCGCTCGCGGAGCAGCACGGCATCCGCGTCGACAAGCGGAAGATCGCGCTTGAGGGTCCCATCAAAAACACGGGGACGGTTTCGGCCGAGATAAAGATATTCCCGGAGGTCGCCGCCGCGCTGCGCGTCGACGTGGAAGCGCAGGCGTGAAGCCATGAACGAACGCATCCCGCCGCACAGCGACGACGCCGAAAAGTCGGTGCTCGGGGCCATCATGCTCGACAAGGACGCGCTTTTCAACGTCATGGAAATCCTGAAATCCGAGGATTTCTACAGCGACGCGCACAGGGAAGTCTACCGCGCGGCGGAGGAATTGTGCCGAAAGAGCGCGCCGGTGGACACGCTGACCGTTTCCGACGAACTGAAGCGCAGAAAATCGCTCGACATGGCCGGAGGACGCGGTTACATCGCCGCGCTTTCGACCATGGTTCCCGCCACGGCCAACGCCGCGCAATACGCGCGCATCGTCGCGGAGAAGGCCGTCCTGCGACGGCTGATCGGCGCGTCCGCGGAGATCATGGACGAGAGTTTCCGCGCCGGCCGCGACGCGCGCGAGATTCTGGACGACGCGGAACGCAGGATTTTCGCGATCGCGCAGATGGGGCAGAACAGGAATTACAGCCGAATCCAAGACGTGCTCGCGGACAATTACAAGCGCATCAGCGAGCTCGCGGGCATGAAGGGGCTGACCGGCCTGACGACGGGTTTCGCCGATCTGGACAAGCGCACCTCGGGTCTGCAAAAATCCGACATGATCGTGGTCGCCGCGCGCCCCGGCATGGGCAAGACCGCTTTCGCGCTGAACATCGCGCACAAGGCGGCGTTGCGCGCCGGCGCGAAGGTCCTGATCTTCAGCCTCGAGATGTCCAAGGAGCAGCTGGTCTACAGATTGCTCAGCCTCGAATCAAGCGTGGATCTCTCGCATCTGCGCGACGGCAAGCTGAACGAAGGCGAGTGGGCGAGCGTCAACGAAGCGATGGATGCGTTTTTGAACGCCGCCATATTCATAGACGACACGCCGGGCATCCCCGTCATGGAGATCAAGAACAAGGCGCGGCGATTGAAAGCGGAACAGGGTCTCGACCTCATCATCGTGGATTACCTGCAACTGATGTCCGAGGGCGGCCGGATGGAGAACCGGAATCAGGAGATATCCGTCATTTCCCGCATGCTCAAGCAGCTCGCGCGCGAGATGGAATGCCCCGTCATCGTGCTGTCGCAGCTCTCGCGCGAGGTCGAGAAGCGCAGGGACAAAATGCCCATCCTATCGGATTTGCGCGACTCCGGCGCCATCGAGCAGGACGCGGATCTGATCCTATTCCTGCATCGCGAGGATTACTACGCGGAAAACGCCGACGCGCCCGACGCCACCCCGAGCAATGTGTGCAAGACGATTCTCGCCAAGCACAGAAACGGCGATACGGGTCTCGTCGAACTCCTGTGGATCGGGCGCTACACCAAGTTCACCGACCGCGCGTATGCGCATCAGCAAGGACCGTATTAAAGCATTTATTCCCTTATTATTAAATAATTTCCATAAAAGGAGGCAATATGGCTGCATTGGCTGTGGTCGGCTCGCAATGGGGCGACGAGGGCAAGGGAAAGATCATCGATTATCTCGCGAAGAAGGCGGATATGGTCGTAAGGGGGCAGGGAGGCAGCAACGCCGGACACACGGTGGTGATCGGCGGCAGGAAATACGCCCTGCATCTGATTCCGTCCGGCGTCATGAACGAGGGGACGGTGAACATCATAGGCAACGGCGTCGTCTTCGACGCGGAAGGCTTCTTCGAGGAAATCGCGGCGCTCGAGAAGGACGGCATCAAGACCGACAACATCTTCGTCAGCGACAGGGCGCACCTCGTATTCCCTTATCACAAACTCCTCGACGCGCTGTCCGAGGACGCGCGCGGCGACCGGGATCTGGGTACGACGCGCAAGGGCATCGGACCCGCGTACATGGATAAAATCGAGCGCAGCGGGCTGCGCGTGTGCGACATGCTCGACGCGGAGAGCTTTCGCGAGAAGCTGCAGGCGCAAATCGACGCCAAAAATCGCGTCATCGAGGGGATTTTCGGCGCGCCGCCCGCGGACAAGGCGAAGATCGTCGCGGATTTTCTCGCGTACGCCGAACGCCTGCGCCCCTATGTGCGCGACACGGGCGTGATGGTCGACGCGGCGATAAAGGCCGGCAAAAATGTGCTGTTCGAGGGCGCGCAGGGTTCCATGCTCGACATCGATCTGGGTACCTACCCCTATGTGACGAGCTCGCATCCCATTTCGGGCGGCTTCACGACGGGCGCGGGCGTGGGCGCCGGCGCGATACGGGAGGTCGTCGGCGTCACGAAGGCCTACACGACGCGCGTGGGCAAGGGGCCTTTCGTCACGGAGCTCGACAACGAACTGGGCGCGCGCATACGGGAACTCGGACACGAATACGGCGCCACGACGGGCAGACCGCGCCGCTGCGGCTGGTTCGACGGCGTGGTGCTGCGCTATTCCGCGCGCGTCAACGGCACGACGGGGCTTGCGCTCATGCTGCTGGACGTGCTCGGCGACTTCGACGAACTCAAGCTCTGCCACGGCTATGCGCGCGGAGGGAAGACGATATCCGACTTCCCCGCGAGCCTGGACGCGCTCGCGGCCTACTCGCCGCTGTATTTGACGCTGCCGGGCTGGAAGTGCGACATTTCGGGCTGTCGCGATTTCGATGCGCTGCCCGCGGCGGCGCGCGATTACGTCAAGGCCGTGGAGGAGATCGCGGGCGTTCCCGTGAAGATCGTTTCCGTCGGCCCGGACAGGGAGCAGACGATCATCCGCGAGGAGGTTTTTTGACCGCTGACGCTTATGACTTTTAAAAAAGAACGAACAAAGGAATACTACCTGGGCGACACGCATGTTGAGAACGTGTTCGTCAATGAGATGATGCCGAGCGCGCCGGGCGATTACGTGAAGGCTTATCTCTTTGCGCTCATGTACGCGGAACTCGGCTTGATCATGCGCAACGAAGAGGTGGCCAAGCAGCTCGGCATGGAAATAGAGGACGTCCTCAAGGCTTGGTCGTATTGGGAGGAGCTCGGCGTGATCCGCAAGCACTACGAGGACCCCGAAAACCGTCTGCGCTACGAGGTGGAGTTTTTGAACCTGAAAGCCATGATCTACGGCGGGCGCAACGGAAAGCCAAAGGACAAGAGCAATGCCGACGGGCTCTCGCGCGGCGTGCGGGATTTGCTCGCCAACGAGGCGCTGCGCGAACTCTGCCGCGATGTGGAGAGCATCGTCGGCGCGCCGCTTTCGCCGGAAGATATGCAAACCATCGCTTCTTGGTCGGAGGATTTCGGCGCGCCCCCTCCCGTCATCGCGTTCGCCTTTCGCCACGCGTCGGAACGAAAAAACGGCGCTGCGAATGCGCGCAAGACGCATTATGTTGGAAAAATCGTGCAAGATTGGATGGAAAAGGAATTGCGCACGGTGGAGGACGTCAAGAAGTATCTGGAGGAGAACGACAGCCGCCGCAGCGCTTACAGGCGCGTGCTCAAGGCGCTCGGCATGGCGCGCAACGCCACCGAGGAGGAGACGCGCATCATGGATCGCTGGTTCGACGCGCTCGGCTTCGATATGGGGACGGTGCTGGAAGCCTGCAATCGAAGCTCCGGCATCAACAGTCCAAACATAAACTACGTCAATTCCATACTGAACGATTGGGCCGAAAAGGGGCGCGGCGCGAGATCGGCGGCCGGCCGGACATCGAGCGGCAAGAAGCGGATGGCCGAGGTGCAGAGCCTGTACGAGGAGCTGCGGGAGAAGGCCGAGCGCGAGGCCGAAGCGCGCCGCGCCGAGGTCTACGACCGTCTGCCCGAGGTGAAGCGCATCGACGAGGAGATACGCCGGCTCAGCGTGGACAGATCGAAGGCCATGCTTTCGGGCGCGGGCAACGCGCGCGGCGACGCCGAGCGCCTGAACCGCAAGCTTGGAGAGCTCCGGTCCGAGCGGGCCGTGGCGATGACGGAGAACGGCTTCCGCCTGGATTACATGGACATACGCTATGCGTGCAAGGATTGCAAGGATACGGGAACGCGCGACGATGGGACGCGCTGCGCTTGTTTTGAGGGCTTGTTTGCGCGGGTGAAGGAGGCGTGAGCCAGAATAGTAACACCGTAATTGTGAAAACTGCGTGTAATTTGAAAAAACGATTTGAAAACCCGGCATAGTTGTAGTATACTTAGGTGTGCCAAAGAAAGGAATTCAGCATGAACGAGCCGAATTTCACGTCGATTTTTCAAAAGATCAGCGACGGCCTCGGCAAATGCAAGGGGTTTTTGGGCCTTGCGGCGCCCAAGCCGGAAGATTTTGGAGCGCCCGGAACGAGTACTGCGGTCGATGACGCGATCGACCGATTTTTTGCGTTTTTTGGCGCTCTCGCGGCCTTGCCGGCGCGCTTTCGCAGGATTATGCGCCGCATGGCGCGGCGCGCGGACAGAAGGCTCGCGTTTGCGCGCAATCGCGTCGAACGCGCCGTCTGCGCGGTTTGGCGCAAGCTCGCGGGGCGCGTTTCCGCGTTTCCGGCCGCGCGCGCGCTTTCGCTCGCGGCGCCGGCTTTCGCGCGCGCCGTCGCACGGGTTTGCAAATCCGCCGCAACCGCGCTTCGCCGCGCCGCCGCGACCCTGCTGCGGACCGCCGTCGCCGCGCCGGCCCGCAGGGCATCCGCCTTGTTCGCGGGCGCGGCGGAAGCCGTTTTCGCGCGTTTTTGCGTCGCGGTCGAGCGGGAAAACAAGGCGGCGCTTTGCTTTCTGCGCCTCATAAAATTCGCGTGGCTGCGCGGGCGGAAATTGCGCGCGCGCGCGCGTCTCGCGCGATGCAAGCTCGCGGCGCGCCGCGCCGCCGCCGATGCGGCCCTTATGGTCGTTTCCGATTTGATTTGGGCCGCTGTGGCGCGCGCCGCCTCCGGTTTCGCGGATGTTCTGCGCGCTTTTGCGGCGGCGTTGCGCCGCGCTTGGCGCCGGGTCTGCGCGTTCTCGGAGGTTCACAAGAGATTCCTGCTCACGGCTTCGGCCGCCTGTCTGATCCTAACGGTATGCGCCGTTTCCGCCGTCAACCATGGCTCGGCCTACGTCTACATGTACAACGGCAAGGAACTCGGCGTCGTCAACGACAAAAAGACCGTGTACGACGCGGTGCGTCTCGTGGGCGCGAAGCTCTCGCAGGCCTACGGCGCGGAGATCAGCTTGGACGAGGCTCGCGATATAGGATTCAAGCGCGTTTTCGGCTTCGAAGGAGGCGTCGATTCGCCGGACGACGTGCTGAACAACCTGACCTATATGAAGGACATGAAGGTCAAGGGTTATCTCATAGTTGCCGACGGCAAGGACATCGCCGCGTTTGACAGCGAAACGACGGCGCGCGCTTTTCTGAAAAACGTGCAGGCCGGATTTTTGAGCGGCAACGGCGCCGGAGACGCAAACTACACGCGCGTGGGTTTCGCCGAGGATGTCACAATCGACGAGATCGACACCAAACTCGCGTATCTCAAAAAACCGGAAGACGTGTTCGACTACGTCATGACGGGCGCCGTCGAGCAGCGCTATCACGCCGTGGAGAAGGGTCAGACCCTGTCCGGCATCGCCGCGCTCTACGGGCTCGGCCTCTCGGAATTGATGGGAATGAATCCCGGCGTCGTGCCGGAGCGCTTGCAGATCGGCCAGCAGCTCAAATTGGAGCGCGTGGTGCCGCTTCTGACGGTCCGGACGACGGAGGTCGCGACCTATATAGAGGAAATCCCGTTCGAGATCACCTATGAAAACAACGCGTCGATGTTCAAGGGCGAACAGACCGTGCGATTGGCGGGCGCGAAGGGCGAGCGCCAAGTCACCGCGGAAATCATAAGGGAAAACGGCGTCGAAACCGGCAAGACGGAAATGGAATCCGTCATCCTGTCGGCGCCTTCGGCGCAGGTCGTTCTCGTCGGCACGAAAGAACCGCCGCCGCTGATGGGTACGGGCAGCTTCCAATACCCGACGCGCGGCAGACTGACCTCCCGCTTCGGCAAGAGGTGGGGCCGCATGCACAACGGCATCGACCTCGCCGCCTCGACGGGTACGCCGATTCGCGCCGCGGACGGCGGCAAGGTCATCTTCTCGGGTTGGGCGGGTTCTCTTGGCTATCTCGTCAAGATCGACCACGGCGGCAACCGCGAAACCTGGTACGGGCATTGCAGCAAGCTGCTCGTCAAGGCCGGCGACAAGGTCTATCAGGGTCAGCACATCGCCAACGTGGGCAGCACGGGAAACAGCACGGGCGCACATCTGCATTTTGAGGTTCACATAAACGGCGCGGCCAAGAACCCGCTGAACTATCTGTAAGAAGGTGAAACAGCATGGATGCGAAAAAGGTTCTGATCGTTGAGGACGAAAAGTCAATTTCCGATATCATACAATTCAACCTTAAAAAAGAAGGCTTCGAGGTCGATACGGCCTACGACGGGGAGAGCGGTCTCGAAAAGGCGCTGAACGGCAACCCCGATCTGATCCTGCTCGACGTCATGCTGCCGGTCATCGACGGCTTTGAAATCTGCAAGAAGGTTCGCGAGTCGAGCGCGGTACCCATCCTGATGCTGACGGCCAAGGAGGAGGAGGTGGACAAGGTGCTCGGCCTCGAGCTCGGCGCCGACGATTACATCACGAAACCCTTCGGCATGCGGGAGCTGATCGCGCGCATCAAGGCCAACTTCCGGCGTCTGGATCTCGACGACGGCGACAAGGGCGACCCCGCGAACGTGCAGGAATTCGGCAACCTTTCCATCGACACGAACCGCTACGAGGCCCGCAAAAACGACGTGCCGCTGGATTTGACGCTGCGCGAGTTTGAACTGTTGCAATATCTTGCAAAAAAGGAAAATAAAGTGTTTTCGCGCGAACAGCTGCTGTCCGACGTCTGGGGATACGAATATTTCGGCGATATCCGAACGGTGGACGTCACGGTGCGGCGGCTGCGCGAAAAGCTGGAGGACGACTCGGGCGATCCCAAATACATCATGACGAAAAGGGGGATAGGCTACTACTTCAAGCGGCCGTAACCCAAGCATGGCGGGAAGGAAGATCTGGAGCAGCATAAGGTGGAAGATCGTCTTTATCTATATTTTGCTGGTTTTTATAGCGATCACCATCATCGGCGTGTTCATCATAAGCCAGCTTGACGCTTATTACAACGAAATCACCGCTTCCAACCTGAGAAAGACCGTCAGCGAAACGACGATTTTGGCCTCCGTCGCCGCCTACGACGACCTGACCGAGCACCGCGACGAGATACAGACGGGCCTCGACGCCTGGGCCAGAACGCTGCAAAACGAGATCTTCGTGGTGGACGGCCAATGGGACATCATCGCGGCCACAAACGAGTACAAGGGCCAAAGCGCGCACGGCGTGCTCGAAGAAACGCTGATCTTCAAGGCTCTGAACGGGGAGTACGAAAACTACGGCGAATACGACGCCACCTATTCCCGCGACGGCGAGGAGATTCCGACCAAGAGCATGGCCTTTCCCATCGCCGGCGAAACGGGAGAGATCAAGGGCGTACTGTATTTCAGAACGGATATGACGGGCATCCAAAAGACCATCGGCGAGGCCAAGCTGATCTTCGTGCGGGCCATAGCGCCGGCCTTGGCCATAACCGTGATACTCGGCTTCCTGATCGCGCGGAGCATCACCGTTCCGATCAACGACGTGACGAAGAAGGCCGAGAAGATGGCGCAGGGCGACTTCAGCCAGGAGGTCAGCGTCAAATCCGACGACGAGATCGGCCGTTTGGCGGAGATGTTCAATCTGCTCCGCATAGAGCTCGACCGAACGCTTTCCGAGATGTCGAACGAGAAGAACAAGCTCGAAGCCATATTGAAAAACATGGCCGACGGCCTGATCGCCATAGATCTTTCGGGCCACATCATGCACGCGAACCCCGCCGCGAGAGAGATGCTGAAATTCGGCGAGGAGGACATCGAAAACAAGCACTACGACCGCATCATCGAGAAATACACGGAAAATCTGCGCCTGAAGGACATCATCCGCAATTGCACGAACGGCGCGGCCATGGACGTGTTCGTGTACGGCGGCGCGACCTACGCGATCCGCTACGACCGCTTTCAGGACGAAAACGGCGCGGACGTCGGCATCATCATGCTCTTGCAGGACATCACGGAACAGCAGAAGCTGGAGCACATGCAGACGGATTTCGTGGCCAACGTTTCGCACGAATTGAAGACCCCCTTGACGACGATCAAGAGCTACACGGAAACCCTGCTGCTCGACGGTCTCGAAAGCGACAGAAGCACGGCGCTCGAATTCCTGAAGATCGTGGACGCCGAAGCCGACCGCATGAATCGCCTCGTAAAAGACCTCCTTCAGCTTTCAAGGCTTGATTATAAGCAGGAAAAGTGGTATAAAAAAGAAGGAGATCTCATCCTGCTTCTTTCGGCGGCCGTGAAGAAGATGGACATGATGGCGCGGAGCAAGGAACAGCACCTGAACGTGCTGTTCGACGAGGAAGCGCACATCCGCGTCGACATGGATCGCGACAGGATAGAGCAGGTGGTGCTGAACGTCCTGAGCAACGCCATCAAATACACGAACGAAAAGGGCAGGATCGACATCGACGCCTATGTGAGCGGCAAGAACGCGCGAATCATCGTGAGCGACAACGGCATAGGCATTCCCGAGAACCAGCTGTCCAGGGTGTTCGAGCGATTCTTCCGCGTGGACAAGGCGCGCTCAAGAAGCGCGGGCGGCACGGGGCTCGGTCTCGCGATATCCCGCCAGATCGTCGAGGAGCACAAGGGCGCCATAGAAATCGAAAGCAAGGAACGGAAAGGCACAAGGGTCACGATCACCCTGCCCCTGGCCCCGCGCAGGGGAAAGCAGAACATAGAGTAAGAATCTAAGAGGAGGCGTTATATGAGCGAAATAGCGGACAAAGTCAAAGCATCACCGCAATACTCGGCGGAATTCGACGAATACATCGACATCGAGTCGGGCTTGCGGCGCGTCGCGGGGAGCGCGAAAATCTACGTCAAAATACTCAATTCCTTTCTCGCGACGGAAGAATTCGACAAGCTGACGGCCAATCTCGCCGCCGGCGACATCGAGGCGGCCGCGGCCACGGCGCACGGCATCAAGGGCATGTCCGGCAATCTGTCGCTGACGAAACTGTACAACGAAACGGTGTCCTTTGAGGCTAAGCTGAAGCAGGGCGTCTGCGAGCCGGCCGAGAAGGAGACGCTCGACGCCGTCGTTGAAAAAACGCGGGAATATTTGAAAATACTGCTCGAAGCCATAGCGTAGCGCGGGCGGCATCCGGACGGCGGCAAAGCCGCGCCGGCGGATTGCCGCACGCCGCAAAAAAAAGGAGATGTATCATTCATGGAAGCAAAAGTAGTGGAAGCGCTGAACGGCATTCGCCCCATGTTGCAGCAGGACGGCGGCGATGTGGAATTCGTGGAGCTTACGGCGGACAATGTGGTCAGGGTGCGCTTGCAGGGGCATTGCGCGGGTTGCCCCTATTCGCAGATGACCGTGAAAAACGGGATCGAGAAGATACTCAGGGAGCAATACCCCGAGATTTCGGCGGTCGAATCGGTCAACTGACCGCCCCCTCGTGAATCGTAGAGAGATCAAGGCATTTCTGTCCATGGCGGGATTGCTGTCCGCAATCCTGTTGTCTTTTTCATGCGCCGAATACGGCGGAACGCGGAGCGCGGACGGTCCGGAGAAGGACCCGTCCTCCGCCGAAGCCGAAGCGCCGGAAGCGCCCGTCTCGCTTCGCATACTCTGCGCGGGGGACGTGATGGTACACGCGCCGCAGCTCACGGCGCAGCGGAACGATACGACCGGCGTTTACGATTTCGCCAACAACTTCGATTCCGTGATGCCATACGTCGCGGGGGCCGATCTGGCCTTCTGCAATCTCGAAACCACGCTGGGCGGCGAACCATACACGGGCTATCCCACATTCAGTTCGCCGGACGACTTGGCGGGCGCGCTGAGCGGCGCGGGCTTCGACGCGGTCTTCACCTCGAACAACCACATGCTGGATCGCGGCGCGGCGGGTCTGCGCCGAACCTTGGAGGTCGCGCGCGCGGCGGGTCTTGTGGCGGCCGGTTCGCGGCTTTCCGAGGACGAGCCGGCGAGCCCTCTCCTATCCCGCGAAGGCCTCGACGTGGGTCTTGTGGCCTTCACCTACGAGTCGCCGCGCGCGGGCGCGAGCCGGACGCTGAACGGCATCCGCATAAGCGACGAGCTTCGCCCCTTGATCAATTCCTTCGGCTACGAGGATTTGGACGGCGACCTCGAACGCGTGGACGGGGAGATACGGCGCGCGCGCGCGGCCGGCGCGGAGATCGTCGTCTGCTACTTTCACTGGGGAACCGAATACCAATTGTCGCCAAACGGCTATCAGGAATACATAGCGAGCCGCGCGGCCATATCGGGCGCAGATATCATATTCGCCTCGCATCCCCATGTTCCGCAGGGCATGGAGTACCTGTACCCTTCGGAGGATCGCGCCGTGCCGGTGTTCTACTCCCTCGGGAATTTCATCTCCAACCAGCGCGCGGAGACGACGGGCAGTCTCTATACGGAGCAGGGATTGATGGCCGTTGTGGACCTGCGCTTCGCGCGGAGCGAAGGCCGGATATCGCAGATCGACGCCAGGGTTCTGCCGACCTGGGTGGACAAATACCGAAGCGGCGGCAAGAGCGTCTACGCCATCGTGCCGCTCACGGGCGATTTTGAGAACAACCCGGCGCTGCTTGCGTCGGGACACGCCGAGCGGGCGCGCCTGGCGCTGGCATACTGCGAGGAGCTTTTCGGGGAAGCGGCGCTGTACCGCGACGAAGCCGCGGGAACGGTCGAGGCGGACGGCCGGGTGGTGGCGCGCGCGGAAAGGAAGCAAGTGTGGCAATAATATGGAAGAAAATATAAACAATGGATTATTTGCGCGCATAGACGCGCTCGCCGAGGAGATGATCGACGAGCTGCGCGCGCTCATCGCGATACGCAGCGTCGCGGCGCCGGCGGAGGACGGCGCGCCCTTCGGCGCGGGCGTGCGCGCGGCCTTTGAGCGCATGCTCGCGCTTGCGCGCGCGGACGGCTTCGCGGTCGAAGACGCGGACGGCTTCGGCGGACACATCGAATTCGGCGGCGACGAGGGCGAAGGCGCGAAAACGCTGGGGATACTCGCGCATCTGGACGTGGTTCCCGAGGGGAACGGCTGGAGCTGCGACCCCTTCCTCGGCAAGCGCGCGGACGGGCGCGTGTACGGGCGCGGCGCGACCGACGACAAGGGGCCGGCCATCGCCTGCTATTACGCGATGAAGGCGCTGAAGGAGAGCGGCTTCGTTCCCGCGAAGCGCGTGCGGCTCATACTCGGCCTCGACGAGGAAACCGGATGGGTGGGCATGAAGCGCTACCTCGCCCGCGTGGGGCCTCCGGATTTCGGCTTCACGCCGGACGCGGATTTTCCGGCGATACACGGCGAGAAGGGCATCCTGATCTTCGAGCTCGCGAAGAAACTGGGCAAGACGGCGGCGAAGGGCTTGGAGCTGCGGAAGCTCAGCGGCGGCTCGGCGCCCAACATGGTCGCGGACTATGCGCGCGCCGTCGTGCGCGGCGATTCCTACGAGGAATTGAAGGCGAAAATCGCGGAATACCGGAGCGAAACGGGCCGCTCGCTCTACGCAAAGGGCGTGGGCAAGAGCCTTGAAATCGGCGCGAACGGGGTCGCCGCGCACGGCGCGACGCCCGAAAAAGGGCTGAACGCGATCTCCGTACTCATGGATTTCCTGCCGCGCATAGGGCTCGTAAACGAGAGCGCTCTGGAATTTCTGGATTTTTACAACAGGCACATCGGCTTTGATCTGCGCGGCGAAAGGCTCGGCTGCGCGATGGAAGATGAGGCGTCCGGGCCGCTCATCTTCAATGTGGGAACCATCTCCGGCGACGCGGAGGCCGTGATTTTGACCGTCAATGTTCGCTATCCCGTGACGATGACGGCGGAAAAGGTTTACGAAGCCATGCTGCCCGTCATACACGAATACGACCTCGGCCTTGTGAAACTCGACCACAAGCCGCCCATCCACGTGCCGGCCGACGACCCGCTCGTCGAGACGCTCATGGCGGTGTATCGCGGGCACACGGGCGACGCGGAGAGCAAGCCGCTCGTCATAGGCGGCGGAACCTACGCGCGGGCCGCGAAGAACATCGTCGCCTTCGGTCCGAGTTTCCCGGGCGACCCGGAGCTCGCCCACCAAAAGGACGAATACATCTCCGAGGAGAATCTGATCCGGCTCGCGAAGATTTACGCCGACGCGATTCGCGCGCTTTCGGCCGGCTGAACGCGGCGCGCCGCTGCGGGCGCGGGGCGCGCGGGATGTCCGCCGGGAGGACGCGAGCCGGCGCGTGACGCCGCGGCGCGCGCCGGCCGCCCGAGCCGCGCTACGCGCGCGTTGTGAAGCCGTTGCCGTGCATCTCGGACACGCGGTTGCCCAGCTCGTCCTCGACCGTCACGCGGTAGACGGACATCGTGCGGCCCCGCGACAGACAGACGGATTTGGCGATCAATTTTTTCCCTTTTGGGCTCTTGAGATAGGAAATGCCGCACGATTGCCCGACGGTTATGCCCACGTCCGCCCCGCATATCCCGCGCAGATTCGAATGCACGGCGAAGGCGAAGTCGGAAAGCGTGAATATGGCGCCGCCCTGCACGATGTTGCCCGCGTTCAGATGCATGTCGCGGAT
>JAISMX010000123.1 GCA_031276515.1 Eubacteriales Family XIII. Incertae Sedis bacterium
CGCCAAAATCTCCGGCGTTCCGTCGCCGTTCAGGTCGATCAGCGTCAGTTCGTCCGCGCTTTCTTCCATCAGGCCGGAAGCGCATTCGATCAGGGCAAGCGACACGGCCCACGGAGGCAGTTTGTGGAGCGCAAAGCAACAGGCGACGGCAAGCAACAGGATGTTCGCCGTCAGAAGGAAAAGAACGCGATTTGCGACGGTTTTGATTTTGTTTGACATTGTAAATCCCCCTTCGTCATAAAGTTTTTGCAAAAAGTTGGACGGAAGTTGGACGCGGCAATGTTCCTGCGAATTTTTTGGGAAAATTAAAATCCCAGAATCGCTGAAATTCTGGGATTTTGACTGGTTGCGGGGGAAGGATTTGAACCAACGGCCTCCGGGTTATGAGCCCGACGAGCTACCAACTGCTCTACCCCGCGACGATGGGTACGAATACCCGGTTTTGCGCTTGCGGCTCGCAACCGCATGGTGCCGGAGACCGGGATCGAACCGGTATGATTCTCACGAACCGCAGGATTTTAAGTCCTGTGCGTCTGCCAATTCCGCCACTCCGGCAAGCACGGCGACAAAGGCGGAATTTCAAAGCAACGGTCTCGCTCCATAAGCGATTGCCTCGCCGGTGAGCCGCCTTAAAAGTCGCTGCTCTTGGCGACTTCTATATTATATACCGGACGCGCGGAGATGTCAAATTGAAAAATATGTTAAATTTATGAACAAATCAACAAAACACGCATCGCCGCCCCTCTCCGAACGCCGCCCTGCGCTATCGCAGCGCGCCGCAGGCGTCCAAATCCTCGATTTCGGATTCCGTACAGCCGAATTCGCGCAGGATCGTCTTCGTTTCGTCGAGCGAGGGAGGTCTGCCCGCGTGCCGAAATCGCACGGGGGTTTCGGAAAATTTGTAGGGGCTGCCCACCTGCTTGAGCGCACGCCCTTCGCCCGCGGGAACGTTCACGACCATCTCCCTCTCCCGGGCCAAACGGCTCCGCAAGGCTTCACCCGGCGCAAGCACCGGCTCGACGCAGGCGTCGGCGTCACGAAAAACCTCGAGCCAGTGGCGCAAATCCCGCGTGCGAAAAATGCGCCGTGCCTCGGCCTTCACCTCGGAACCCGCGTTCACGGTCAAAGGAATCCAATCCTCTCTGCCCAGCGCGCGGCAGAATGATTCCCAAAATTTGGGCTCGAGTCCGCCGAAGGCGATGTGACGCCCGTCCTTGGTTTCGTAGTAGTCGTACAAGGTTCCGCCGTTGAGCAGGGTGCTTTCCCGCTCGGGGGATTCTCCCGAATAAAGACAGTTTGCGCCCCACATGGCGTGAAAAGCCATCACGCCGTCCGTCATGGATATGTCCAAAAACTGGCCCCTGCCGCTCCGCGCGCGCCGGATCACAGCGGCAAGGATCGCGATCATCGCGTTCCCGGAGCCGGCGGCCACGTCCGCGATCTGGATGCCGTTCAAACTCGGCCCCTCGGCCTTCCGGCCCGAATAGCCGGCCACGCCGCCGAGCGACAGATAATCGATGTCGTGTCCCGCGCGCAGCGACATGGAATTGCCGTGGCCGTATCCCGTCAGCGAGCAGTAGATCAGGCGCGGGTTGACGGCGGACAGGGTCTCGTAACCGAGACCCAGCTTCTCCATCACGCCGGGGCGAAACTGCTCCACGACGATGTCGTAGCGCGATATCAGCCGCTTTACGAGCTCGACGGCGGCGGGTTCTCGCAGGTTCAGAAGCACGGAACGCTTATTGCGAGAAAGCTGCGCCGACGCGGCGGAATAATTTTCGCCCTCGATCAAGGGCGGGAGCGCGTCCAGCAGGTCGTGCCGCGTCGCCGTGACGACGCGCAGCACATCCGCTCCCATGTCCGCCAGATGCATCGTCGCGAAAGGACCCGGAAGGAGCGTGGAGAAATCCAGTATGCGCACACCGTCAAGGGCGCCCTCGCCCTCTGCTTCGCGCCGCGCCGCGTCCATGCTCAATACAGATTCGAGAAGATCTCGCGCAACTCGCCGTCCTCCAAGAATACGTAGTTGTTCACGAGCAATCGCTGCTGGTTCTCGACCGTGGACTTCGTAAACTCGTCGATCTGCTCCTTTGTCATGCCGTATTCCCGCAGGGGCTTCTTCGCGATCAGCTTGTTCAGGAAGGCTTCCAGCTCCCCGTACACGTCGCCCGCGGGATCCGCGCCGATGATCTCCGCGAATATGCGCGTCAGCGAGGCGATCTTGCCGGTCGGGTTCTTGCGGACGTACAGCTTCAGCACCTCCGTGAAGAACTGATAATTGGCTTCGCCGTGCGGCACGTGGAAGGCGCCGCCGATCGAATAGGAGAGCGCGTGTACGGCCGCGCAGCCGGCGTTGCCGAAGGCGATTCCCGCATAATTCGAGGCCAGCACGAAGTCTTTCATGTGCGCGTTTCTCTCGTTTTCGCCCTTTTCAACCACATGCTTGTAGCCGTTCATGATCAGCTTGATCGCGTGAATCGAATACTGCTCCGTGAACGGTGAAGCCTTGGGCGAAAGATAGGATTCGACCGCGTGAATCAACGCGTCGACCGAACTCGTGATGAACACCTTGTAGGGCAGACTGTTCATGGTTTCCGGAATCAGCACGGCCGCGTCGGCGTAGGTTTCCTCGACGGCGATGCCCTTCTTGACGTGCAGGGATTTCAACTCCGCGATGGCGACGTTCGTCACCTCGCTGCCCGTGCCGCAGGTGGTCGGTATGACGACCAGCGTCTTGCGCTTTTGCGGGGGCTTCGCGCCCGTGAAAAGGTCGATCGATTTTTCCGGAACGTCCAAGGCGAGAACCTTGCAAATATCCACGATGGTTCCGCCTCCGAGCGCGATGATGCGCTTGTAATCGTAGCGTTTCGCCTCATTCGCGATGCCGTCTATCATTTCGTCCGTCGGCTCGCCGGCGCCGTATTTCTCCTGAAACACGATGTTCGTCTCGATGCCGAGCGGCTCTATGTAGGGCTTGTATATCCATTCGTTCGTGACCAGCAAATCGTCCTTGCCGATCTTGAATTCGTCATGAAATTCCTTTACTTTATCAAAATAGTAAATCTTTGGAACTACTCTCAATGCGAGCATGTCGATCCCCCTTTTCTCATTATATGCACCCGCTCGAACCCCACGTCCGAGCGATTCGAATTGCCGGATTAGAACTTCTCGCCGAATCGCTTCTCAAAGGCTTCCGTCAGCATGTCGCGATGATTGGGATGCGAAACGCCGATCAGGTTCCGCGCTCGCTGCCTGAGCGATTGCGCCTTAAGCAAGGCCGCCCCGTATTCCGTGACGACGTAATCCACATCGTTGCGCGAGGTTGTGACCGTGGAGCCTTGTTCCAAAAAAGGAACGATTTTCGGAATGACCGAGCCGTCCTTTTTCACGGTCACGGAGGGCATGGCGATGATGGCCTTCCCCCCTTCGCCCATGGCGACGCCGCGCATAAAATCGACCTGGCCGCCGACGCCGCTGAATTGGCGCAGACCTATCGATTCGGCGTTTACCTGCCCCATGAGATCCACCTCGATGGCCGAGTTGATGGCGACCATCTTGTACTGTTTGCTGATGGTGACGGGGTGGTTCACGTAGTCCACGGGCCTGACCTCGACGGCCGGATTCCTGTGGACGAAGTCGTAGAGTCTGCGCGTGCCCATGAGGAAGGCCACCGTCATGCGGCCCTTGTTCTCGGACTTTCTGGCGCCCGTGATCACGCCGGCTTCATAAAGCTCCAGCGTGCCGTCCGAAATCATCTCGGAATGGATGCCGAGATCCTTCTTGTTCTTCAAAAATAACATGACGGCGTCCGGTATCGCGCCTATGCCGAGTTGCAGCGTGGAGCCGTCTTCGACCAAGGCGGCGCAATGCTCGCCTATGGCTTTCTCAATGTCTCCGATCTTGGGAGGCCGTATCTCGTAGATGGGCGAATCGGCCTCGACGAGGCAATCGAAAGCCGAGACGTGAACGATTCCTTCGCCGTAGGTAAAGGGCGTCTGCGCGTTCACTTGAGCGATGACGGTCTTCGCCGAGCTGATGGCCTGCAGCGTATAGTCCACGGATGGACCCAAACTGCAATAGCCGTGATCGTCCGGCGGAGTCACCTGCAAGAGCAACACGTCCGCGCGCAGCTTGCCTTCGCGGAAAAGTTTGGGAATTTCGTGAAAAAACGCCGGCGTAAAATCCCCTCTGTGTTCGGCTATGGCGGTCCTTGTGTTCGCGCTCGCGAACAGCGGGTTTACGCGAAAGTGCTTTTCCATTCCGGGAGCGGCGTGGGCGCCCGACCCGAGACTCACCATATGCTTTATTTCCACGTTCTCATACCGCGCCGCGTTCGCGACCATGGCGTCGACCAAAACCGGCGGTTCGCCCACGCAGTGCGCCAGCACAACGACGTCGCCCGACTTGATTCGCTTCACGGCCTCGTCCGCGGTGCAGAGCCTGCTGTTGTATTGTTCTCTCCAACCCAAAATGTTACCTCCCTTAAAAATCCCGTGACGCTTGGCGCAAAATCGCATCCATGCGCGCACAGACCTCCCCTATCGATTCTTCGTCCCACAGCGAAACGACCCCCTCGCCCGCCGGATACGCATCCAGCGCGGTGCAGCGGTTCACGCAACCCGCGATGTAGAGCAGCAAGTCGCAGCGCACGCCTTCCTCCGCATAGGCAAAGCGCAGGTTTTCGCCAAAGCGCTCCTTGATGGCCGCGAGGGCCTTTCCGCGCTCGTAGCGCGGATTGCAGCCCCCGCAGAACTTGACTCCGCACAGCATCGAGCGATTCGTCAATCCTTGATGCCGGCCAGCTTCTTGGCGAGAGCCTTCTTGCCTTCTATGTTGCCTTGGCGCGCGATCATGATGCGCTGCGCCTGCGGAGAACCCGCGCCGTGCATGGATTCCGTCCTGTAGCCCACGGCGGACGCGCCGAGACACAGGTTTTCGATGAAACGCATCAGGCGCTGCCTGTTTTCCGTGGGTACGGACGCCACGCCTTGGAAGAACTTATTGCACCATTCGCCAACGGTCAGGCCCGATTCCGTCGGAACCTTTTCCGAGGAGCGGAAATCCTGCGCGGACGGCATGGTTACGACGAGCCCGCCGGCGATGTCCTCCGCGAGCCGCACGATCTCATACGGGAAGCGCGTGACGTTCTGCTTGCACACGTTCGCGAGCAGGAGGTCGATCTGGTAATTGCCCGCCTTCGTCGGATATCCCTCGGCGGAACAGGCGATGCCGCAGCAGTACAGCGTTTCGTTCAGATGCGTCATCTCGATGAGCTTGTCCTTGACGTGCGAAGCCTTCTGCGCGCCGTTGTAATCGGCGATCAGCGCCGCCGCGCCGATCAGCGCGTCGCCGACGCCCACCTTGCAGCCGCCGTAGGACTGCCTGTGATATCCGGCGAAGCGCTCGACCAGCATGCCGGCGAAATCCCATTCCTCGCACAGGAAGATGCGGTCGTTCGGGATGAACACGTTGTCGAAGACCACGAGGGCCTCTTGGCCGCCGAATTGCTTGTTGCCGACGTCTATGTCCGCGAGTTCCTCCATCTTTCGCGTATCGCAGGACTGCCTGCCGTAGATCATAAACAGGCCTTCCGCGTCCGAGGGACAGGCGAACGAAACCGCGTAACTCTTGTCGGCCTCCGTCATGGCTATGGTGGGCATGATCAGGTGTTCGTGCGAATTGATGGAACCGGTCTGATGAGCCTTCGCGCCCCGCACGACGATGCCGTCAGCGCGCTTCTCGACGATGCGCAGGAAGAGATCGGGATCGGTCTGCTTGCTCGGAGCAAGCCCCCTGTCGCCCTTGGGATCCGTCATCGCGCCGTCGACCGTCAAATCGTTCTCCTGCACGTATGTAAGGTATTTCTTGAAATTTTCGTGATAGTGCGTGCCGTATTTCTCATCCGTTTCGTAGGTCGTGGAATAGACGGCGTTGAACGCATCCATCCCGACGCAGCGCTGGAAGCACGAAGCCGTCTTCTGCCCCAAAAGCCGCTGCATCTTGACCTTGTTTCGCAGATCCTCGGCGCTCTGATGCAGATGAGCGAAGCGATTGACCTTCTTGCCCGTCAGGTTGGACGTCGCGGTCATCAGATCGCTGTACTCCGGATCGTGCGCCAGATCGTAGGTGATGGCGACGCAGTTGATCGACGGGCGAATCATGGGGTGATCCACCCAATTGTCGATCTTTTCGCCGAACAGATAAACCTTCGTGTTCAACTTCCGCAAGCTCTCGATGTACTCCGATCCCGTCATTAAAGCCATGATTACCTTCCTCCTCATTTACGAATTTCGATTTCACCACTGAGTATCTTTTTTGCCATATCAATGAGCTCGCGGCTCACGGACATATCCAGTATAATATCATCCAATTCTGGTATTTCTTGTAGCACTATGGATCGGATGATATCCTCCACGGTATACTGCGCGGACGGGCAGCCGCTGCACGCGCCCGTCATTTTGATGTATGCCACGCCGTTTTCGTACTTCGCCAGTTCCGCGCCGCCGTGATGCCCTTCCAGCAGAGGGTTGACTTTCTCCGACAAAATCATTTTTATCCTGTTTTCCATAAAAATACCCGCGAATCCTTTTCTTGCAGACGACGACGCACCCACCGGTAACAGTATATCACAATCCCCCGTCCTCTTCAAGCAAAAAACGCATTGTGCTTCACGGTATGAACGTGTACAATAAAAGGGCATAGCCGCCCCGGACGGCGCCCCGGACAACCGGCGCATCCGCCGATTCGCGCCGGGGCAAAGAAAGGGAAAATTCCGGCGAATGGAAAGAAACGCATTGCGAAAATCGATGCGGGAGCGCAGGGACGCGCTGCCCGAGGAATACCGCGCGGCCGCGGATCGCTCGATATGCGAAACGCTGCTCGATCTGCCCGAATACAAGCGGGCGGACACGATATTCTGTTACATAAGCGTGGGGAGCGAGGTCGACACCCTGCCATTCATACAACGCACGCTCGAAGGCGGAAAGCGCGTCTGTGCGCCCGCGCTCACGCACGGCGGCCTCATGGAGGCGCGGGAAATCGCCGGCGCGGAAGACCTGAGGCCCGCGCGATTCGGTCTGCTCGAACCCAAAGTCTCCTGCCCCAAGCTCGGCGCGGACGAAATCCCTTTCATCGTCGTTCCCTGCATCTGCTGCGACCGCAAAGGCAACAGGATCGGCTACGGCGGCGGGTATTACGACAGATACTTGGCGGCGCCGGCGAAAGCCGACATCGTCGTCGTATGCCGCGAGAAAAATATCTGCGAGGACGGCCGCATATCGCCGCTGCCTCACGACGCGCGCGCGAACATCGTGGTCACGGAGCGCGGCGCTTTTCGTTGCGGCGCGGCGCCGGCGGAGGATTGAGACCCGCCGGTCAAAAGCGCCGAGTTCACGCGCGATGCTTTCCTCTCGCTTTTTGCGCCTTTTTCTTCTTTCCCGCACCGGCCTCCCTGCGCTCCCTGCGCTGCCTTTCCACCACGGATATAAGCTTCAACATGACGTCGTTTTGATCGTCCGCCAAGGTATAGGATTCCAGCTTGTTCACATTGGCGCGCAGCTCGTTTGCCTGGGAAAGGGTCATCCTTCCCTCGTCGAGGAAATCCCAGATCGTCTCCCGCTCTATCTCGTATCCGATCAGCAGCTCATCCACGTATTCCTCGTGCAAGCGCGCCCGCAGGGTGCCTGCGTAAGCGTCGTCGATCAGATGTCCCATCAAGTTGACGCGCTCCTCGATGAACAGAGCTATCAGCCTGTCGGAATACCGGTCGCGAACCTCATCGAAGGACTTGATTATCGTGTCCGTCAGATCCCAAAACAGATCGCGAAGTTTTTGCCTGTACGCGTTCGCTGACATGCCGGACAAGCGATCCTTGTCCGCGCGCAAAAGATGCGTCAATCGCTGCCGCATATCCGCGACGAGATAACTCAGCACGCCGGCGACTTCGACGCGCCGCGTCATGGACAATATTTCCATATAATCCCAATAAACCCTGCGATTGATCTCCTTTCCGGCCAAGCGTTCCGCCAGAGCCGAGCGCTCCACCGCTCCCGCGTACGCGCGCAGCGATTTCATCTGCTTGCGCTCATATTTCTCGTGGGAAACGTATTCGAGCTCCTTTATGCGCTTTTGATAGCTCACGATCACGGCGCCGAGGTGCGCGCCCTCCTTCTTGCGCAGTTGCCGCACGACGTCGCGCAAAAACTCGATCTGCACGCGGTTGACCTCGCTTTTTTCCTGCGGCGATTCCGTCGTCACGAAGGGGAGCAAAAATAGCGCCAGCACGAGCGTCAGCGTGATGGTCCCCGCGGCTATGAACATCAGCAGCGGTTTCTGCGCGAAAAACGCGGGAAGGGAAATGGCGGCGGCGATGGCCACCACACCCTTGACGCCGGCCAGCGTCAGGATCAGCGTATTTCTGAGCCTTTCACGCAGTCCTCTCCCGATGACCGCCTCGGAAAAAAAAGATATGCTCATAAAGCGAACGGCGTATAGGATGAGGGTCGTCACGATCGTGACCACGACGACAAACACCTTGTCGTAGTCGGGATTCTCCCACACGTGCAGGAGGGCGGCCGGCATCTGCATGCCGAGCATCAAAAAAACGAGGGCGTTCAATATAAAGCTGACCATGTCCCACACCGTCTTTTCGGCGTTTCCGACCTCCGCTTCGAACAGGCCCGTTTTTTTGAAATCCAAGGCCTGGAGCGTACCGGCGGTTACGGCGGCCAATATGCCCGAAAAGCCAAAAAACTCCGCCACGACATAGCTCAGAAAGGGCAGGAGCAGTTCGATGAGCACATAGGTGTCCAAATGGTGGATTCGCATCCGGCGCAGCATTTCCGTGAGCAGACGTTTCAGGATGATGATCGCGTGGCCGACGAGAAAGCCGCCCACGCAGAGCACGATGAGCTCGCCCGAGGCGCGCAAAATGGAGAATGTACCCGTCAGCAGGGCCGCCACGGCGAACTGCAAAGAAATGAGACCCGAGGCGTCGTTGACCAGCGCCTCCCCCTTCAGCACGGTAACCAGAACGTCGGGCAGTTTAACCTTGGAGGACAGGGAAGCGACGGCCACGTAGTCCGTGGGGCCGAGCACGGCGCCGAGCGCAAAGCAGGCGGCGAGAGGCAGATCGGGAATCAGCAGGTTCACGACGAAGCCTATGCCGAGCACCGTGATGAACACCAGCAGAAACGCCATGAAAAACACCTGCTTTTTGAAGCGCCACAGCGAAAGCAAATCCGCTTCCTCGCTCTCTCGGAAGAGCAGCGGCGCTATCACGAGCGCCATGAACATCTCCGGTTCCAGCTCCGGCATGTTTTTTTCGGCGAACAGTCCGAGAAAAAAACCGACGGCAAGCTGAATCAAAGGCAACGGCAAGCTCTCAAAGATGCTGTCCATTATATTCGTCAGCACCATCGCGATTACCAGAATGATTATTACCGTCGTTGCTTCCATGATCCCGTCCTTTCACCGTCAATTGCCCAAAACTCTTCGTTTTTCTTTTTACTCTTTTTCTCTCCCTTTCCTTTTACTTTTCCCTCAATTCCGAATTTTAAGCCCGGCGCTTGCGCATTTTTTCTATATATTCATTTTTTCTCCACACAATCAACACAATTGCCGTGTATTATAAGGACATAAGAAAAAACAAAGCGTAAACGTCGGACTTTATTTGCCTTAACAAGCAAATTCTTCCTCCTTTACTTCCGGTCCGACATCCTATAAACACACACGATTCCATCCAAAGTGGCAAGGCGGGGTTTGAAAAAACCCTGCCTTGTCATTTTCGGCGAAAACGCTCTTTTGCGCGCTTGAAAATTTCCGGGAACGACCGCTCGGGCTTAAATGCCTTGGAATAATCCACCTCGAAAATATTCAGGAGGAATATGAACAGCGGTACGCCGATGAGCAAGCCCCAGACCTGCATGTAATGCTCCGCCACGAGCAAAATGATGAACACCAAGCTCATGGGCAGCGCCGTCTTGCTCGACATCAGCTTGGGGTTCAGCACGTACGCCTCTATGGCGTGTATGACTGCGATCATGATGAGCACGGCCAGCACCTTCGTGAAGCCGCCGATGTTGAAAGCCACGATCGAAAGCGGGACGAGCGACATGACGACGCCCGCGACCGGTATGAGTCCGAACGCGAAGATCATGATGCCGAGACCGAGCACCTGCGGAAATCCCATGATGCTCAGGATTACGGTTGAGAGGACGCAGTTGATGAACGCGATGATCACCTGCACGTCCATAACCTTCGCGAAAGACCTTGCGAAATTGCCTCCGAAATTCAAGAAATACGCGTACAGAAAGGATATGCGGCTGTTTTCCAAAGTGTCGCCGAACCTCCGCAGCTTATCTTTCTCAAGCAGGAGCAGAAAACTCAGAAGCAGCGCCAGCACGAAATTGACGCTGAAACTGCCAAACCACGCCACGCCCGTGAGCAGCATGTTTCCGGCCTCGCTTATGTAGGACTCGATATCCAGATGCGAAAGCACCTCTATGAGACGCGCGTCCAAGGACTGCCGCAGGCTCTCTATATCGAAATTGCGGAATATCTCCGCGATGGCCGTGATCTGCGACGCAAGTATTGGGGCAAAGCGGATGCTCACCAGCGTGAGCATGGCGACGAAGAACAGATACAGCACCGTAAGAATCAGCGAATCGGGGATCTTTTCGGCGACCGAACCGCCGCGTCCGTTGATGAAACGCAGGAGACGGAAGAACACAAAGCCTATGATGAAGGTCAGCAGAACGATCGTGAGCATATACCATATGGTTATGAACATGAGAGCCAAAACCACAATGGAAATGATTCTCGTTTTGGAATCGAATGTCGGCGGTGCGACTTCCTCTTGTTGCAATTTTTTTTCTTTCATATGCATATATTATTATACATCTCAAGTGCTGTCAATCGCCGCGCGCGGTTTTCTCCCGGTTTTTTCATCCCGCGTCGCCGCGCGAACCCCGCGCTCATTTTTGCGAACGCCGTCGCGACACGTCCGAGTACTTCTTGCCGGCGCCGGATGCGTTTACGCCCCGTCTTCGGCTGAGACCCGCGCCCATGGCGACTGCGGAAACGCCATGAATGATGAAAATCCCGCCTAAGATTCCCGTCGTGCCGATCTCCGGCAAAAATGGTCGGAAGAAGCCGTAAGCGCCCATCGCGCAGCTCGCAAGGCCGAGAATCGCAAGCGCGAGCCGAAATCCAAGTCTCCCGCCCGCCATATCGGCGGCGCCGGCGACGCGCATGGCGCCGGCCGCCATCAGCCAGACGCCGAATACCGCGAGCGCGACGTCGTCGTCCGCAACGCGGTTTTGCAAGATCACCGCGGACAGAGCCATCGCGGACAGGGCGTCCGCCAAAATCCAGCCCGGAACGGCCGGTCTCGGACGCGCGAAGCGCGCGGCGAAATACGCGAGCGCGCAGAGCAAGCCGGAGACAAACAGGGCAATCCCCGCCACAAAGGCGAGAGCGACAAAGGTCTGCCCCTCGTTGACCAGAAAAAAAACGCCCGCCGCCGTGGAAATGAGTCCCGAAACGAATAGGATGATGCGCATGACACTCACCTTTTCTTATTTTGCATCGAACGCAGAGCGGGCCGTTCCGGGCGCCGCGTCGTCGTTCGAGGCTTCATCCGAGCGCTCGCCCGGATCGATGCCGATATCGTTGTGCAGTATGCTGCCAAAGGTTATGGCGCCGTCGCCGTACTTGCGGCGGATGCCGTCCATCGCCATGTCGATGCGCCGTCCGCGCGCGCGACCGGCGCCCGACGCGTCCGGCGTCACACCATCCGCGCCGAGGAAGCTGAGCTGCTCCGTCTCGTCGCCGCCTTGCAGATTGCAGGCCGTGACCGTGATCAGACGCATCGGCTCGCCCTTCCCCCACGCGCGCGCGATCAGATCCATGGCCGCGCCGATGATCTCCTCCGTTATGTCGGTGGCGACCGCAAGCTGTTTTTGACGCGATATGGTCTTGAAATACGGATCTTTGATGTCGACCTTCACGGAACGGCATTTGAGTCCGTATTTCCGCAGACGCCCGGCCACGGTGTCCGCGAGCGCCGTCACGCCCGTCCGAATTTCATCCGCGTTCGCGATGTCGCGCTTGAACGTGATCCCGCTGCCGACGGACTTGATGCGGCGACGCTCCTCGGCCAAGCGAACGGGACTGTCGTCCGCGCCGTTGGCATAGTCGTGCAGCATGCCGCCCTGCTTGCCGAGCCACGAGACGAGTTCCTTTCTGTCGCAGGACGCCAGCCGGCCTATCGTCCGCACGCCCTTGCCGGCCAGCTTCGCCGCCGTCGCCGCGCCCACGAAAAACAGCGATTCGACCGGAAGGGGCCACAGCAGTTCCCGATAATTCTCTCTGTCGATTGCCGTGGTGGCGTCCGGCTTCTTGTATTCGGAGCCCATTTTCGCAAAAACCTTGTTGAACGACACGCCCACGGACAGCGTGAGCCCGAGTTCCTCGCGCACCGTTTTGCGTATGCGGTCGCCGATCTCGAGTCCGTCGCCGAACATCAGACCGCTCCCGGTCACGTCGAGCCAGGACTCGTCGATGCTGAAGGGTTCCACCATGTCCGTGAAGCGGCAGTAAATCTCGTTGATCAGGCCGCAATACTCGCGATATTTTTCATGGTGCGCCCGCAGCAGCACCAGTTCCGGGCATTTCTTGCGAGCGCTCCACACCGTCTCCGCCGTGGATACGCCAAAGGCTTTGGCCCGCTCGTTCTTCGCCAAAACGATGCCGTGCCGCGCGGCGGGATCTCCGCAGACGGCCACGGGCCGCCCGGCCAGCTCCGGCCGCGAAAGCAGCTCCACCGAGGCGTAGAACGCGTTCATATCGCAATGCAATATTACCCTGTCCATATTCGCGTATTTTGCGTGTCACCTTATGTTAAAACAGCACGGAATACATGTCAATATTTGAAGCGTCATATAGCATGGGCGTCTCCAACGTCAATATCTGCCCGTTGGGCAGAACGGTGTAATCGCCCAGCTTTCCCGCGGAAAACGTGGCCCCGGGCTCGGGAGAAAACGTTCCGTTCGCCTCCGCCCAAGCCATGTACGCGCCGATATAGCCCTCGTAGGGCGGATTCCACAGCTGAAAACTTTCGCAGACGCCCGCCTTCACGAACTCGGCCATCTCGGAGGGCAAGCCCAGCCCCGTGACTTTGACCTTGCCGACGACGCCGGCGGATTGCACGACCCGGCAGGCGGCCGTGATTCCGACGGTCGTGGGGGCGACGACGCCATTCAGATCGGGATATTCGGCCAAAAGCGCCTCCATCTCCGCGGCGGACTTCTCCGCCTGATCGTCGCCGTAAACGAGAGCCACGAGTTCCATGCGCGCATACGCGGGATTGTTCGCGAGCTCCTCCTTCATGGAAGCAATCCAAAAATTCTGATCCGGGGCGTCCGCCGTGGCCGACAGAATGGCAAACCGGCCTTTGTGGCCTATCTGCTCCGCCATGAGCGCGAGCTGCGCGGCGCCGACCGTGTCGAAATTGACGGGCATGATAGCCGCGTCCCTGTGCGCTTCGCCGCCCGGTATGTCCTGATTGATGACATAGACGCGAACGCCCGCCGCGCGCGCCTCGTCGAAGGCATCGTTCAGCGCTTCATTGGAATTCGCCGCGATGAAGATCGCGTCGGCCCCTTTTCGCGTGGCCTCGCGCACATATTCCAATTGCGAGGTCGCTTCCGCCGTCTCGGGGCCGGTGTACACGTATTCAAAATTCTCCTCGCCCAATTCGGAAATCGCGTCGTAGAAACCCGAGCTCAACGCCTGAAAATAGGAATTTCCTAAATTCTTGGGGATGAAATAAATGCGAACGATCCCGTCGTCCTCGGCCTCGGGTCGCGCCGAATCGTCGACTTCCCCGCCGCCGCCGCCGCCGGAACAGGCGGCAAGCAAAACGGCAACAAACAACACAGCAGTTAAACAAAGCAAAATCTTGCGCATTTCCCCTTCTCCTTTTCCTATACCCCTTGTCTGCCTTCGCGGCGCTCGCGCCGGCGCGGACGAAAACGTCACTGCGATTGCGAGGGCAGAAATTTATGCAATTTTTTCAACACGTCTTCCAGATCAAGCGGCTTGCCCACATGGTCGTTCATGCCGGCCTCCAAGCACCGTTCGACGTCCTCGCGAAATACGTTGGCCGTCATGGCGACGATGGGAATCTCTCTCGCCTGCGGAGCATCGAAAGAGCGGATGCGGCGCGTGGCCTCATACCCGTCCATTTCGGGCATCTGCACGTCCATAAAGATCATATCGTACAGCTCCGGCGCGGTCTCGAACATGCGCACCGCTTCCGCGCCGTTTTCCGCGCAGTCGATCGCGAGCATGGTCGGTTCGAGCAATGCCATCACGATTTCCCTGTTGATCTCCACGTCCTCGGCAAGAAGGATGCGCCGCCCCGCGAAGCACCCCGTTTCAACGCTTCGAACCGTCCGCAAAGCGGAGGGGTCGCTCACGCCGAAGCATTCGTTGATGCAATCGACAACGGCTGAGGGAAAGAGCGGCTTGGGCAGAAATTTGTCCACGCCAAAGCGTTTCGCCTCATCTTCTATCTCGCTCCATTCCGCGGCGGACATGAGGATTACGACGGAATCGCGGCCGCTTCCCTTGATTCGCCGCGAAAGCTCCATGCCGTCCATGCCGGGCATCCGCCAATCCACAAAGCAAAGATCGTAAGGAGCCTTTTCCTCCATCATCCGCAAGGCCGTTTCGCCGTCCGAGGCGGTGTCGCACGCGATGCCGAAGCCTCGAAGGATATCCTCGAAGTATTCTCTGATCTCCGGCATGTCGTCCACCGCGAGCACGCGCGCGGGTTTACGCATAATCCCTTGAGGGACCGCGTCGTCCGCACCCTCTTCGCCTCGCTCCATACGCACCGTGAAAGCGAAGGTGGAACCCTTTCCGGGTTCGGATTCAAGCCAAATGCGGCCACCCATCAATTCCACGATGCGCTTTGAAATCGCAAGACCCAGCCCCGTGCCTCCGAATCTGCGCGATATGCCGCTGTCCGCCTGCTGGAAGGAGGTGAACAGACGCGCCTGCTGCTCTTCGCTGACCCCTATTCCCGTGTCGTGTACGGCCACGCACAGCTCGCACAGACCGTCGCTCTCATCCAAAAGCTGCGCTTCCAAACGGATGATGCCTTGCTCGGGCGTGAATTTGACGGCATTGGAAAGCAGATTCGCAATCACCTGCGCCAATCGCTGGTCGTCGCCGATCAGAAAACGCGGGATGCTCTTGTCGATGCGCACGGTGAGGTCTTGACGTTTTTCCTCCACGCGGAAATTGATCACGTTCACCACTTTCCTGAGCATCTTCTCGAAGTTGAAATGCACGGCGGACAAATCGAACTTGTTCGCCTCTATCTTCGACATGTCCAAAATATCGTTGATGACGCCCAAAAGATGCGTGGAGGCGTCCTCGATCTTGTCCAAGCAGTAGCCCTTGCGCTCAGCGTCGGAGGAGGTCTTCGCTATGGCCGTCATTCCGATGATGGCGTTCATGGGCGTTCGCATTTCGTGGCTCATGTTGGACAGGAATTCGCTCTTGGCACGATTCGCGCTTTCGGCCGCCTCCTTCAATTCGGACAAGCGCAGGTTTTGTTCGTTGATCTTTCGAAAAGGATCCGCAATGGTGTTCGACGCGTAGATTGCGGCCAGCGCGCCAAGGCCTAAAAACACGGCCGCCGAAATCAGAAGATTGTACCTGATCTGCGCGGTCGGACTTTCGTCGATCAGCGCAACGACGCCCAGCATCCAACCGTCCGACCCGTTGACCGGCGTATACACGCAGACGCGCGGCTCGCCCTCAAAGCGATATATGCCGGCGCCCTCTTTTCCTTCGATCACTTTTTCGAAAAATCGGGCGGCTTCTTTTTCATCCGCGCTCGCCCCCGGAACGTCGCCGGCAAGAACGGGATTGTAGCGCTCAAAAACCAGCTCCGGCCGATAATTGGCAATGATGCCGCCGTTCCGATCCACGATGAAGATATTGCCCGATTCCCATATCTTGAATTCGGACACCAAGTCGCTCAAATAACCGCCATGCAAGGCCGCGACCAAAATGCGCGATCCCATGGGAACGCATATTCTGAAAACCACAAGTCCGGAGCCGCCGTCTTCGAGCGCGGCGATCACCCTTTCTCCGATAAAGGCGCGCTTCGCGTAGGGGCTGCGGACAAAATCATCCTCGGGAGCGCCTTCGCCGTAAGCCGCCACCACGCCCTTCGCATCCAAAACCGTCAAAGAGAGGTAAGCGTTCTTCTTCGACTGCTCCTCGAGCGCGCGCAGCAGATTGCCGTTTTCCTCCACGCCGGCCTCGGCGTCCTTCAAGGCTGCGGACAGCACCGCGCTCGCGGCGGCGTCGGCCTCCGCTTTCAGAAGGCGCAGGTCGCCGGAAACCAATTTAACCGCGATCTTTCCAATCACATCCATATCGCCTTCTATGGTTTCCACAAGGTGCGTCTGGCTGAAATACATGCCTATCGCCGTGCTGGAAACGGTAATCAGCATTACGATGGATATGACTATCACGATGACTTTCGCGCGAATCGACATGCAATCGCTCCTTCTTGAAGTTCATTCGTTTTATGCGCGCTCAGCGCGGCGCCGATGAAGCGGCGCAATTCCGAAAATGCGAGGTGCGCCAAAACACGGTGCTTTGTTTCCGAGACGACCGCAAGCGATCATGTTACAATCATACCATATAACTCGCGTTTTGTTAACAAAAAACTCGTGACAAGAAAAGATAAGAGAAGCTTAAGAAACGATTGGCTTGAGGAAGGTCGCGCGAGCGGGGCATGGCCGCGCCCGCGCGTCATTCGAAGCGCAAGAATCCGTTACGAAATCACTTGCACGCTTGGCTCGCCTTTTTTCCGGACGCCGCGTCCCGCGATTCCTGCTCCGGCCATTGCAAAAATCGCACATTGTCCGCGATGACCTTGACGGGATAGCGCACGACCCCTTCGGAGTCGGTGTAGGTGTCGGCCCTGAGCCTGCCCGTTACGCCCGCCAAAAATCCTTTGCGAAGATATCTTTCGCACAGGTCGGCGGGAGTGCCAAACACGGTTACGCGCAGAAAATCGGCCCTGTCCTCCTTGGCGTGGACATCGTCCACGGCCAATGTGAACGAACACAGGCTTCTTCCTTCCTCGAGCTTCTTCAACTCGGGATCCTTTGTCAGTCGACCGATGATGTTTACGCTGTTCATACTGTTTCTCCCTTCATTTATTAGAAAATATGGATTATATTTCAATTATAATCGAGCTTTTCTGTTTTGTCAACAATATTTTACAATTATTTTAAAAAATTGAATAAATAAACTTGTCGAAATCTTATAAAAATCTGTTGTTTTTTCCCGCATCTTGGTAGATAATATAATTGAGTATCTTTTGAGGAGGAAAACCGCACGCATGAACACTGCCATCACCATGAAAGACGCGGGTTTGATCCTGTTGGGAGTCGGTCTGATCATTTTGGTTTTTTACGCCGCTTATCTGATCAAGAACCTAATCACAACCGTCAAATCCGTCAACAAGATACTTGCCGACGCGGAGGTAATCTCCGAGATCGCCGCAAGGCGCGGCAAGGACGTGGATAAGCTCATAGGGGAAGCCACCGAATCCGTAAGCGGTCTGGCCGACATTATCAAGGGAAATCAAAGCACGATCGCGGCGCTGACGTCCATCGTCAACGCATTGGGTTCTTTGAAAAACCTGTTCGGAGACGGCGGCAAAAAAACGGATAAGCGCAAATAAGCGGCAGCGCCGAGCCGAAAAAACTTTTGAAAAAAACTTTTGAAAAAAAATTGGAAATTTATTGGAACTCCCTTGACATCCTCCCGAAAGAATGCTATACTGTTCTGGTAAGTCAGTTTTTTCAATGATTGACAACAATAGGGGTGTATTGGATTCAGAAAAAGAGAAGAATACGAAGAAAGGGAAAAATAATGAAAGCAACAGGGATTGTAAGAAAAGTTGACGAGCTTGGTAGGGTTGTTCTCCCGGTGGAATTAAGAAAAACCTTCGACATCAAAAAAGAAGATCCGCTTGAGATTTACGTTGACGGCGACAGCATCATCCTCAAAAAGTACGAGCCCGCCTGCATCTTCTGCGGCGACGCGAAAAACACCAAGAGGATACACGAAAAGGTCGTCTGCGCGAGTTGCATCGCGGAAATGAAATCGCTGTAACGGGCCGCGACATCCATTGCCGGAGAATCAAATCGATCCGACGAGAAGGGGCGTTTACGACGTCCCTTCGTTTTTTTTTTGCGAAGTCCAATCCGGCGAGCACCCGTGCCGGAGCGCCGGCCGGGCCGGAGGCAAAGCGCGCTCGCATTATCCTTCCGGCAAATTGCGCGCCGCGGGCGGCGCGTCCGCCGCGCTTTCGGCTTGGCGTTTCTTTCGCTTGCCGATAATGCGCTTTATGTCGTCCTTTTTGTACACATAAAACTCCGTGCTGAGCTTTTCGGGCGTGTCCGCCGTTTTTTCATCCATAACGTGCCTGGTCTTGACGTGACTCATCAGGATGTTGGAATCCAAAACGACCGCGGTGACGCCGTCATTCGTGATGATGCGATCCCCGACCTCCGGCATACCCTTTTTCAAAGCCTGATACGTATCGTTTTCGTACTTTAAGCAGCACATGAGACGCCCGCAGGTTCCGGATATCTTGGTGGGATTCAGCGAAAGATTCTGAACCTTCGCCATCTTGATCGAAACGGGTTCAAAATCGGGAAGCCACGAATGGCAGCACAGACTCCTGCCGCAGGCGCCTATGCCGCCCAACAATTTCGCCTCATCGCGAACGCCGATCTGACGAAGCTCTATTCGCGTTTTGAACACGCCCGCGAGATCTTTGACGAGATCCCGAAAATCGATGCGCCCGTCCGCGGTAAAATAAAAGACGATCTTCGCATTGTCAAAGGTGTATTCCACATCGATCAGCTTCATGTCCAATTTGTGCTTTCTGACCTTTTCTTGGCACTGCGACATCGCGCGTTCCTTTTTTTTAAGGTTCTCGTTATGCCGAATCAAATCCTTTTCGTTGGCTATGCGCAAAACTTTTTTTAATGGAGCAATCACCTCTCCCGAAGGGACATCTCTGACACAGCCCCTCACAAAACCGAATTCCAATCCGCGCGCGGTTTCGACGACGACCCTGTCGCCGCATTTGAGTTCCAGATTGCCGGGATCGAAGTGATAGGTTTTTCCGGCCTGTTTGAAGCATACACCGATTATTTTGGCCATGTTTTGATTCTCCGTAGTTTCGATTAATCTATTTGAGCAATAAGCTTTCGTTTGTCGCGTTTTCAAGACAGCATCTTCAAAATCATGGTTTTAAGCGCGTATCTGACGTTCAGACCGCCGCCAAGGCCGCGCCGCGCCTCATTCGCGCAGTCGATGAAGCGAAGCGATTCCGCGCGCCGCGCGCCGCCACTCGCAGCGACAAGCGCGTCGCGCAGGCGAAGTTCCAAAGCGTTCAAAAAATCTTCGGCATCGTCTCGCTCCGCCGCGACGCCGACAATGCGCGACAGTTCATAGTACGCGCCTCCCGCGAAAAGTCTCTCGACAAAGTCGTCCGCAAGCGTCACGGACGCTCCGGACAATGCGCCCGGCGCGGCTTCGAGGCGCACCGAAACGCATCTCGAGCGAATCGTTTTGAGCAGCGACTCGGCGTTTGAGGTGAGCAGTATGACGATATTGCCGCCGCAGGGTTCCTCCAGAGTTTTAAGGAGCTTGTTCTGACTTTGCGGCGTCATGCGCTCCGCTTCGTCCACAATCGCGACGATGCGCTCCGAAGCGAAAGGCTTGCCGCGAAGCCGCATCTGCAAATCCTCGATTTGCTTTACGCCTATGCTGTTGCCCTCTCGCGTAAGGTACACTATGTCCTCATGATTGCCGTGATTCGCCTTTGCGCAGGAAAGACAAAGATCGCAGGGCTTCTCGCCCGGCCCCGCGCAGTGCACGGCTTTGGCGAAGACCTCGGCCGCGCCCGGTTTATCCGTGTTGCGATCTCCCTCGAAGATATATGCGTGAAACAGTTTTTCTCCGGAAGCCAAAGCCGCAAGGCGCTTCCGGGACGCGGCGCTACAGGGAAGCATCTCTCGCGCCGAGAAGCGCATCCACGCGCTCTGCTATCATCGCGCCGATTTCCTCTACACTCAAAGTTCCGTCGATGCCCACGATCCTGCGAGGATATTTTTTCTCCAAGGCCAAAAACGCCTCGCAGACCCTTTTGTGATAGGCAAAGTTCTCGCTCTCGATGCGGTCGTTCTCGCGCAAAACGCGGCGGTCCTTTGCCATTTCGGGTTCCACTTTCAGCAAAAATGTCACATCCGGCATACAATCGCGCACGGCGTAGGCGTTGATCTTGTCCACGATTTCGCCCAGACGGCGCCCGCCGCCCTGATACGCTATGCTCGAATCCACAAAGCGATCGCAGATTACCGTCTTGCCCGCCGCGAGCGCGGGAAGAATAAGCTGCGAAACCATCTGTGCTCTGGAAGCCGCATACAGCATCGCTTCCGTCAGGTAATCCATTTCCGGGTGCGCGTTGTCCAGCACGATCGCCCTGATGCGCTCCCCTATGGCCGTGCCGCCCGGCTCTCTCAGGGCAATCGCGTCAAGACCTTTTCGCTCCAAATGCCGTCGCAAGAGCTGTATCTGTGTGGATTTCCCGGAGGAATCCGGTCCCTCCATGCTGACAAACAGGCCTTTCCGCATACGCATACTATCCTTTATACCTGCCGATTACGCCGTCGCAAAGTTTTTCAAGCAGAACCACCGCCAACAAAAACAGCGGCGCGCACAACAATATGACAAATATCACCTTCAGTGTGAACACATCGATTTCCCCGCGAGCTTTCGACAATTCGCATAAGCGCCGGCTCATATTGCCATTGTACCACATAACGACAAAAATATACAGAAGCAAAAAATCGTTCGCAAAAAATAAACTGCCCCGCGGCAAGAGCACGGGGTATTGAATCTGTTTGCGCAAATAAAAAAAGCCGGCGACGACCTATTTTCCCGGGCGGCTGCCCGCCAAGTATCGTCGGCGCAAATGAGCTTAACTTCTGTGTTCGGGATGGGAACAGGTGTAACCTCATCGCTGTAA
>JAISMX010000012.1 GCA_031276515.1 Eubacteriales Family XIII. Incertae Sedis bacterium
GCTATCCCGTAAGTCCCTCGCGATGCCGGGAGGTCACGCGAAGTTTTCCTGTATGTCGACGCCGGATTCCCGATCTACAGGTGAATCGGGGCCGACGACGCGGGCAGACTAAGCTGCTAATGCGTAGTTGTTGTTAGTTTTTCCGTTTATCTTTAACGTGCCACTTTTAACGTAGACTTGGCGACTACGGCTCGCTTTTCTCGGTTCTATATCCCCGTCGAAACCTTTACACCCCCTCGTTTGCTTGTCTTTTTTCCGTCGGGCGCGTGAATTGAAAGTCGTCGGGCGCATAGCGTACCTTTCGTACGCGTCGCACCCTCCTTTGTTTCAATTTCCGCGCCGGCCGAAAAAAATCCTGCGCAATGCTTGCTTGTCTTTTTAAAATATATACCCCCATAGGAGTATTTCAAACGCTCAGCGGTTGAAGTTTTTGACGCTCTGCCGCATGTGGCGGTCGGCGTCGCGCCGCGCCGCGTCGTCGCGCTTGTCGTAGAGTTTTTTTCCGCGGGCGACGGCCATCTCCATCTTGGCCAGGCCGCGCTCGTTGATGTAGACGGAGAGCGGAACGATCGTCAGGCCTTTCAGCGCCGTGAAGCCGATCAGCTTGCGCAGCTCCTGTCTGTGCAACAGCAGCTTGCGCGGTCTGACGGAGTCCACGTTGAAGCGGTTGCCCTGCTCGTAGGGGCTGATGTGCATACCGTGGATGATCAGCTCGCCGCGCTCTATTCTCGCGTAGCTTTCCTTTAGGTTGACGCGCCCCGCGCGCAGCGATTTGATCTCCGTGCCCGTCAGCACGATGCCGGCCTCGTAACGTTCCTCTATGAAATAATCGTGCCCGGCTTTTTTGTTGTTCGCGACGATTTTTCTCTGCTTCATTTGTTTATGAATCCGAAGCTGTTGAACGGAAATACCCTGAACACCGCCATGCCTATGATCGTGCTCGTGGAAATCAGCCCCACGCTTTCATTGCGGCTGTCCAGACTCCGCTGCCTGTTGTCGCCCATCACGAACACCTTTCCCTCGGGAACGGTGAGCTCCTCCACGTAGCCGTTCGTGAACGGCTCCTTTATGTATGGCTCGACGAGAACTTCGCCGTTCAGGTAGACGGAGCCGTCCGATATGGAGATCGTGTCGCCCGGGAGCGCGATGACGCGCTTGATCAGCAGCTTGTCCGCGCCGTTTTCCGTTTCGATGCTCGATCGAAAAACGACGATTTCTCCGCGTTTTATGTCCGCAAAGGTGTATTGCTGCTTGCTCAAAAAAATGTAATTGTTCTCATAGAGCGTCGGCTCCATGGAATGTTCTTTCACGATAGTCGGCTTGATGAACTGCATGACCAAAACCGCGACGGCGACGGCGATAATGATGTCTCGAATCCACTCTTTCATGCTTCTTGCCGGTTCCCGCGCGGGCCGCGGCGATGCGACGTCCGAGGGAGACCGATCCTTTCAAGAAATTTTGTTCGGCGCCATCTTGGCGCCCGAGTCGAAAATCTCCGCCTTGATCCGCGCAAGCTGCGGCGGCAGCGGCGCTTCGACCGTGAGATTCTCAAGATGCGAAAGCTCGCCCTCGCCCCTTTCAAACACGATCCTGTGGGCGTGGAGGAACTGCGTCGTCAATCCGTATTTCCGCTCGACCGCAAGGTTTACGGCGGGATCCCCGTATTTCGGGTCGCCGATCACGGGATATCCGGCCTGCGCGAGATGCGCGCGAATCTGATGCGTCCTGCCCGTGATCAATTCCACCTCCATAAGCGTGAAACCGTTCGCGACGGCAAGGGGCCGCGCGGTCGTCTCCATCAGGCGCTCGCCCGCGCCGCCGTCCGCTTCGCCGCGAACGACCCGCACCGTGTTGCTGCGCGCGTCCTTTTTCATCAGGTCGCGCAGAACCAACTCGCCGTCCGCTTCGCCGCGAACGACCGTCAAATAATACTTGCCTATGTATCCCCTCTCGCGAATCATGTGGTTCAGAATTCGCAGGGCCTCGAAGGTCTTGCCGAAGATCACGAGTCCCGTCGTGTTCCTGTCGAGCCGGTTCACGGGCGCGGGCGCAAAGGTTCTCTCGCCGCACGGATCGTAGTCGCCGCGCTCCGTTAGATAGGACGCGACCTGATTTGACAGCGTATGCTTCTTTTCGAGCTTGTCGCCGTGCGTCAAGAGACCGAAGGGCTTGCTCACGACGAGCACCTTGTCGTCCTCGTAGGCGATTCGGAACTGCCGTCTCCCCTTCGATTCCGGTTTTTGAGAGCGAAAGGCTTGAAGCGCGTCGTCGGAGATGTGAAGCGTCACGCAATCGCCCTCCGCGAGCGGGGCGTCCATGCTCACGCGCCGGCCGTTCAGCTTCAAATCCTTGCGGATCATCTTGTATATGTGGCTCAGGGGCGCGTTTCGCAGGTATTTTTTCAGAAAGCGATCCAACCGCTGTTTTTCTTCATTTTTTGTTATCGTCAAACATATCATTCCGTCCGCCGCCTTATCCGCGCGTTCCGATCCGGAGATCGCCGAATCGCGGTGAAACACAAAGAAAAACGCGCGACCTTTACCATTATACATCATCGCGGCGCGCGAATACAACATGTAATTATTTTTTAACACAATTTCGCGCTTTTCGTTTGTGAATGTCCGTGAAATATGTTACAGTAATAGTGACGCGCGCCGCGCGGCGAAGCGGGCAAGGGTTTCGACGCGTTCCTTTCGGCGCGTACGCCCGGCGGAGGTTGGAATGCAAAAGCTCAAGGATATATTTTACGATACGAACGATCTGATCGTGGCGCTGATCATCATAGCGCTTGCGGCCCTTTTGATCCGGGATCGGATCGGCGTCATTTTGGATTACCCGAGCGCGAACGCGGGGGGCGTCGTGTACGAAGAAAGCGGCGAGACCGCGGGCGAAGGCGGCGAACTCACGGGCGAAGGCGAAACGCAAGGCGCCCCGGACGGCGGCGCGGACGCGGGCGCGACGGAAACGGAGACGCCGGGCGAAGGCGGCGCGCCGGACGGAGACGCGGCCGCGCAGCCAAGCGGCGAGACGGGCGGCAAAATGCCCTCGCCGAGCGCCGAACCCATCCAATATTCCTTCTACATCTCCTACGGAGAGACGGGCGCGCAGATCGCGAAAAAACTGCTCGACGCGGGCCTGATCAACGACGTCAACGAATTTTACGACGCGCTTGCGGAAGCCGACGCGGCGACGCGCTTGCAGGCGGGCAGCTTTATCATAACGGAGGGCGCCACGCTCGCCGAAATCGTCGATATTTTAACGGGCCGCTGAGCGGCGTGCATGATTTTTGAGGAGGAAAACGCCATGCCAATCATCACAACAACCGAAATGTTCAAAAAGGCCTATGCGGGCGGCTACGCCGTCGGCGCGTTCAACGTGAACAACATGGAGATCGTGCAGGGGATCACGGAGGCGGCCAAGGAGGAAAACGCGCCGCTGATCTTGCAGGTTTCGGCCGGCGCGCGGAAATACGCGAAGCACGCCTATCTGGTCAAGTTGGTCGAAGCGGCGATGGAGGACACGGGCCTTTCCATCGCGCTGCATCTGGATCACGGCGCGGACTTCGACGTCTGCAAATCCTGCATCGACGGCGGTTTTTCCTCGGTGATGATCGACGGTTCCCATCTCCCCTTCGAGGAGAACATCGCCCTCGCGAAGAAGGTCGTCGAATACGCCCACGGCAAGGGCTGCGTCGTGGAGGCCGAACTGGGACAACTCGCCGGCGTCGAGGACGACGTGAACGTGGAGAGCCATTCCTACACCGATCCCGGCCAAGTGCAGGAATTCGTCGAAAAAACGCATGTGGATTCGCTCGCCATCGCCATCGGAACCTCGCACGGGGCTTTCAAATTCAAGCCGGGCCAGAAGCCGCAGCTGCGCTTCGACATCCTGGACGATGTGGCCAAGCGCCTCCCGGGCTTCCCCATCGTGCTGCACGGCGCGTCTTCGGTCATCCCGGAGTTCGTCGAAACCGTCAACAAATACGG
>JAISMX010000114.1 GCA_031276515.1 Eubacteriales Family XIII. Incertae Sedis bacterium
GCGTATTCCTCATCCGTGAGGTCGATGTTTTCGAGAACCGCGAGATCCGCGTAGTCCGTTCCCTCGCCCGTCATCGCGCCGGCCATCGTGGCGTCTATGACGGCGGCGTCGGCCGTGCCGGCCTTGATCTCCAAAAGCGCGTTCGCCTGCGACGACACCGCCGTGTATTCCGCGTCCGCGATGTCGGACAGCACCGCGCTTTCGCCCGCGGATTCGGCTTCGGCCACGATCCGCGCGCCCGCAAGGCTTGCCGCGTCCGCGTATTTGCCGGCGTCGGCCGCGCGCGCGACCACGACCTGTTCATTGCGCAGGTAGGTATCGCTGAAGGCCATGTTCGCGCGGCGCTCCTCCTTCACGGTCAGCCCGTTCCAGATGCAGTCGATGCTCCTCGCCTTGAGCTCGGTTTCCTTCGTGTCCCAGTTGATGATCTCGAATTCGGGCGTCAGGCCCAGCTTCGCGCAGACCGCCTCGGCGAACTCCGTGTCGAAGCCGACGAGCTTGCCGCTCTCGTCGTAGTAGTTCATGGGTTTGTACTCGGTGATGCCGATGATGAGCGTACCCTTGTCCAGCAGATAGGCCAGATCGTCCTCGGCGTCCGAGCTTTCTTCCGCGGACGCGCCGGCGTCGGCCTCGGCTTCTTGGGTTTCGCCGGCCTCCGCGCCGGCCGCGTCCTCGTCCGTCTTCGTTCCGCAGGCGCCCAGCGCGAGCGCGAGCATGGCGGCGAGCGCAAAGATGATCGCTTTCTTCATGTTCTTCCTCCTCTTTGATTCTTCGATTTCCATCCAATTCATTCCAAAAATATATCTCCAAGCCCGGGAGCGGGCTTTGGATTCGCTTCCGCGTCGCGCTCTTTCGGCTCAGCGCGGAACGAAGCCGCGCAGCCGGGCGCACAGGAGCGAGGCCGCGACGATCTTGATCGCGTCGCCCGGGATGAAGGGGAACACGCACATGCCGAGCGAGACCAAGAGCGGCGTGTTCGTCACGTACATGAACCAGGCCGTGCCGAGCGCGTAGCAGGCGAGCGTCCCCAACACCATGGAGAGCGCGAGAACGACGCCGGCGCGTACGCCGGAGCCCTTCAGGCGTCCGCACAGGAGACCGACGACGCAGGCGATGGCGATGTAGCCTATGATGTAGCCGCCCGTCGGACCCGCGAGCACGCCGACGCCCGCGCTGAAGCCGGCGAACACGGGCAGACCCACCGTGCCAAGGAGTATGTAAATCACCTGGCTGACGGCGCCGAATTTCGCGCCGAGAATGCCGCCGGCCAGAAAGGCCGCCAGCGTGCCGAGGCTCACGGGTACGGGCGAGAAGGGCAGGGGGATCGAGATCACCGCGCAGATCGAGGTCAGCGCGGCAAAAACGCCGCACAGGATGAGCATATGCGTTTTTGCGGACAGAGAACCCGTTGAATTGCTTGAATTTGACATTTTTAACACTCCTTTGTTATAAATAATTCCGTTATTTGAGCCCGTATTTGGCGAGCTTGTCGTAAAAAGCGGATCTGCTCATGTGCAGCATGCGCGCCGCCGCGCTCCTGTTTCCGTTCGTGTTTTCCAGAACGGACATGATCCGCTCTTTCTCGAAATTCAGCACGGCGTCGCGGTGCGAGGCGCGGGGCGGATCCGCGCGCGCCGAACTCGCGCCGCGAATCTGCGCCGGGAGGTTTTCCGGCCCGATTTCACCGTCCCAGACATAATTGGCGGCGCGTTCTATCGCGTTTTCGAGCTCGCGTATGTTGCCGGGCCAAGGATAGGCGCACAGCGCTTCCTTGGCCGCTTCGCCGATGCCCGTCACGCGGGAACCCAGTATGCGGTTGTATTTCTCGATGAAGGACTCCGCCAGCGCGACGGTGTCTTCGGCGCGCGCGCGAAGCGGCGGCCGGTGGAGCTCTATCACGTTCAGCCGGTAGAACAGATCCTCGCGGAAGGTCTTGTCCGCGATGGCTTCCCGCAGGTCGCGGTTGGTGGCGGCGATGATGCGGACGTCCACGCTTTGCTTTTCGGTTCCGCCCACGCGCGTGAACTCCTTTTCCTGCAATACCTGTAATAATTTGGCCTGTACGGACAGCGGCATGTCGCCGATCTCGTCGAGGAATACGGTACCCATGTTGGCTCGCTCGAAATAGCCGGGTTTTCCGCTTTTCAGCGCGCCCGTGAAAGAACCCGGCGCGTAGCCGAACAGCTCGGATTCGAAGAGCGTTTCCGGTATGGACACGCAGCTCACCTTTACGAAGGGCTTCTTCGCGCGGGGGCTGGCCTCGTGGATGCAGCGCGCGAACATATCCTTGCCCACGCCGCTCTCTCCCGTCAAGAGGACGGTGGAACTGCTTCTCGCGATCAGAAGCGCCTCCGACTTGATCCGCTTGAACGCGGGATTGGACGTCACGATGCGGTCAAAGCGACTGTCCTCGCCGCCTCGTTTTTCGAGTTCGTCGCGGTAGTACTGCACCTGCTGGTTCAGGTAGAGCCACTTGCGGGCGATTTCCTCCGCCAGCGCGTTGTCGTTCAGGTACACGGTGCTCACGACCCCCGTGAACGCCGCGTCGCCGCGCCCCGCCTCCTTGAACGGAACGTGGGAGACGATGCACTTCTTGCCGCAGATATCGCAGGAATCGACCTCGGCGCCGCCGGGGCGCGTCGCCTTGACGGGGTTTTCCGTTTGAATGAGCTCCTGCAACCGCCTGCCTATGATGCGCTCGGGGCTTTGGGACAGCAAGCGGCAGGCGCTCTCGTTCACGTATTTGACGGCGCCCGAAACATCCGACACGAACACGCCGTCCGAAGACGCGCTCAGCACCCCGTCGATGGTCGTCTGCATCTCCTTGACGATCTCCAATTCGCGCGCGATCTTCTCCATGTCGGAAACGTCGAGAAACGAGAAGCTCGCGCCCACCTGTTCGCCGTTTTCCACGATGGGAATCCTGTTGATGATCACGGGCAGGGATTTGACGGTGCGCTTCAATCCGATGCGAAACTCCTGCGATGTCGCGGCCTCGGGGAGGACGTCCCGCAGCAGCAGACCCTTCGTGTCGGAAGCGCGCAGCCCGAACATGCGCTCCGCGGCGGGGTTCACGCGCAGGATGCGATCCTCCCTGTCCACGATGATGATGCCCTCGGCGTTGACGCGGAACAGCGATTCGAGCAGCGCGGAGGACGCCGTGATCATGTTCAGGCTTTCGCGGAGGTATTCCGCCGTTCCGATCATGCCGACGACGCGGTTGTCGCGGTCGAGCACCGCCACGTTGTCCACCTTGCTCTTCGTCACGCGGAGCACGAGGGAATACTCGTCGTAGGTGCGATCCGTCGTCACGAACACGGGATTGTCCACCATGTATGTTTCACAGGGGGCGTCGAGCGACGCGCCTTCGAGCAGCGCCTTGAACAGCCTTTTTTTCGGGAACACGCCGACCAGATTTTCATTGTCGTCGACGACCGGAAGCAGATTGATCTTGTATTTATGATACCCTTCGACGACCGCGCGCAGGGAATCCCCCACATGCAGAGGCTTGAAATTTCTGTTCATCATCTGCTCCACCGTCAAGCGTGCGGCGGAATTCAAATCATTGAAGACACCCATGGCGCAAAGGCTTTCCTTTCCCGGCTCCTCGCAACGAAAACCAACCCTTACCATAGTATACCGGAAGAAGCACGCTTGGGACAAGTTGTTTTTGCGCTGCCGTCTTGCGCGCCGGCGCAAAATGCGGTATACTTGAAGCGCAAACGAAATTAAAGGAGGGCGCGATGAAATACGGAGAAATCGCCGAACCGCTGCGGAACGCGCTCGTCTTGGATGAAGACGGCGCCATCGCTTCGGCCGTCGCGGCTTTCGCGGAAGCGGGAGACGTCTGCGGCGCGATTCCCGCGCGGGCGTCGAAGGACGGAGAACTCGGATATCTGACGGAACGCGCGCTGCTCCGCGCCATTGCCGGGGACGCGAAAAACGCGCAAGGAGAACGGCCGGGGCTTTCCCCGCGACCCTTTGTGTCGCGCGCTTCGGCCGACGCGGTGGATCTGCGCGATTTCGCGCGAGAGGAAGCGGTGCTCGTTCTGGACGCGGAGGGCCGGCCCGCGGGCGTCGCCCACAGGCGAACGGCGGCCGGGCTGCTCCTCGAAGAGCTTGCGAAACGCCTTTCGGAGGCCGCGAAGCGCGCGGAACCGCTGGGCGGCGAAGCCTACGCGAAGAATCGAATCTTTTATCTCGACTCCCACAATACCGCGGACGAGCTGTGCGAATTGATCGACGCGATCGCGGAAAACGAGGCGAAGCTGCTGAAAATATTGAAATTTTCCGCCGACAGCATCTTCGTGGCCGACGGCGAAGGCGTCACGATCTTTGTGAACGACGCGTTCGTGAATCCCTCCGCCGCGGAGAGATCGGCGTACATCAACGTGGTTGCGAAAGAATTTGAGCGCCGCGGTCATATCACGCCCTCCATCACGCCGATGATCATCCGCGAAGGCAAGCGTCTCACGATTTTGCAGGACGTCGTCAACAAATTCGGACGCACCGCGCAGTGGATCACGACGGGCGTTCCGATTTTCGACGAGAGCGGAGCGCTCGAGATGATCGTCACAAACGCGAAGAACATCGAGGAATACGAGCAGCTGAAGCAGTATCTCGAAAAAACCCGAAAAAAGAGCGTAAAGCTTCCCCCCGCGCGGAGTTGCGAGGAGATCGTCTGCTTCGGCGGCCGGATGCGCGAAGTGATGGAGCTGGCGGAAAAGGCGGCCGAAACCGACTGCACGGTGCTGATCACGGGGGAATCCGGGACGGGAAAGGGTCTGCTCGCCCGCCACATCCACGCGCGGAGCGCGCGCAAGGACAAAAGCCTGATAGAGGTGAATTGCAGCAGCATCCCCGAGATGCTTTTCGAATCGGAATTCTTCGGCTACGAATCGGGCGCGTTTACGGGCGCGAAGGCGGGCGGCAAGCCGGGTCTCTTGGAATCCGCGCAGGGAGGCACCATGCTGCTCGACGAGATAGGCGACATGGTGCTCCCGCTGCAGGCGAAGCTGTTGAACGTGCTGCAGGACAAGCGCGTGACGCGCGTCGGCGGACTCAGGGAAATCGAGGTGGACGTGCGCATCATCGCCGCGACCAACCATTCGCTCACCGAACTCATCGAAGCCGGAAGCTTCCGCGCGGATCTGTACTATCGCCTGAACCTGTTTCCCATCCACATCGCTCCGCTGCGGGAACGGCCCGACGACATTCCTGTGCTGATCGACCACTTTTTGCGCGCATTCAACGCGAAACACGGAAAGCGGACCTATTTTTCCGACGCGGCGCTCGCCGTCCTGCGCGACCGGCCTTGGCCCGGCAACGTGCGCCAGCTGGAATACTTCGTGGAGCGCATGGTGATCCTCTACGGCGGCGAGATCGTGCCGGACGATATTCGGAAGGACGGCAGCAACGACGACAATCCCTTCGGCGAACGAATCGGCGCGGGCGCGGCGGTTCGCGGTCTCATGCCCCTGCGCGACGCGCTGGAAGAAACGGAGCGCCGGCTTTTCATTCTCGCGGCCGAAAGCGGCCGAAGCTCCTATGAGATCGCGAGAATATTAGAAACGAGCCAGACGAACGCCTATAGGAAGATCAAAAAATACCTCACGAACGCGTGAAACGCCGCGCGGGCTTGGAAGGATAAGTACAATTGAATTAAGCGAAACACTTTAACTCATTCGGAATATTGCAAATTTTGCATACGTCTGCGACACTTCAAGTTTTTTTGATTTAACGCGGCGAATACGTGCGCCGGCGCTCCACGGAAACGCGTTGATTTTTCAACGATTTGTGCTTGGCATGATCTTTGCCAACAATGAATCTTCGTGTTGAGGGGGACATGTTGGCGAATCGCGACCCGCAAGGGCGGGCGAAGCTTGCGCGGACCGCGGGGGATGCCATCGCCGTCGTTATTCCAAATTCTCGGCCGCGCGAAAACGACTTCGCGACGGGCCGAAATCAGAAGAAAGGAGTTGCAAACAAAATGTCTGTCATTTCTCTCAGCGGCGTAATTTTGGTCATCTTATGTATCGTCTTTATCGTTATGGGCATTCAATTCCGCAAGCTCACGACGACCTCGGAGGATTTCATGCTCGGAGGGCGCCGGGCGCCGTTTTGGCTCATGCTCGCGGCCTATCTCGGCGGCGCGATCGGCGGTTCCAGCGTATCGGGCTACATAGGTTACGGCTACGCGGGCGGCATGTCCACCATCTGGTCGGCTCTCTTGCCCGGCTTGGGTCTCATGATGTTCGTCCTGCTGTTCTCGCGCAGGCTGAACCACTTCGGCCGCATGACCGGCGCGGCCACCATCACGGACTTCCTCTGCGCGCGCTACGGCGAGAGCGTGCGCGTGCCGGCCGCGATCATGTCCTTCTTCCGTCCGGCCTTCATCACGGGCATGCAGTACCTCGCCATCGCGATCCTTTTGAACGTGGCCTTCGGTCTGCCCATCTGGGCGGGCGTGCTGATCTCCTCCGTGGTCATCCTCGCGTATCTCGTAACGGCGGGACAGTATTCCGCGCTCGTGACGCAGTGGATTCAGGCCATACTGCAATCCCTCTGCATCGTTCTGTTCGGCATCGTCGCCGTCAAGCTGGCGGGCGGCGCGGACTCCGCGATCGACGGGCTTTACAACCTCTTGCCCGAGAATTTCGTCAACGGGCTGTCGCTGAGCATGTCGCAGTTCAGCGTGTGGTTCCTGACCCTGTGCCTGTTCTATCTCGTGGATCCCTGGGCCTACATGTGGGCCTACATGGGCAACACGCCGCGGATCAGCCAGAACGCGCAGATCGCGCTCGGCGCGCAGTTCTACGGCGTGCTCGTGTTCATAGCGGGCATGTGCGTCACCGTTGCGGTCGCGCTCGGAAATCTCGCGCTGCCGGAAGGGCTCGCGCCCGACGCCGTCTACGCCTACATCGCGCTGAACAAAGCCTCGGTTCCGATAGGAACCTTCCTCGTCGTCGGACTGCTGATGACCATCATATCCTGCGGTTCTTCCTTCGTCATGAACGGCGTGACCATTCTGACCAGGGATATTTACAACAGGGCCATCAACAGGAACGCCGACGACAAGCAGCTGCTCAACGCGAGCCGCGTTTCCGTCGCGCTCGTGTCCCTGTGCGGCATAGCGGGCGCGCTGTGGCTGCCCATCCTCGTGCCGCTCTGGGTGCTGGCGCAGGCCCTCGCGCTGTCCGGCCTTCTTGCCGCCATCGTCAGCGCCTGGTGGTGGAAGCGCGGCACCTCGGCCGGCGCGCTCGCCTCGATCGTCCTCGGCGGCGTGTCGTCCATCGGCTGGGCCATGTACGCCTGGGCGACGACGGGCAGCCCCGGAAGTCTGGTGTTCGGCTTGCACGCCGCCCACATCGGCCTGATGGTGTCCGTACCCGTCATGATCATCGTCAGCCTCGCGACGAAGCCCGATTACAGCAAGGCGGACGCGACGAGCTTCAAGAAGCTCGGAGAATCTGTGAAGCAGGCGGCGGCGGACGAGGGCAATCCGGACAAGCCCGGCTTCTTCGGTTACCTCGGCGCGGAGAAGGGCTACGTGAAAGCCGCCTGGGTGATGGTCGTCATCCTGTTCGCGCTGCATTACATCCTCGTGTTTGGCTTCCACATCCCGGCATTCGGCGCCCTCACCCTCTGGATTTCGATCGTCGTCGGCATCGGCATGATGGTCGTCATCGCGATCATGGGCGGCTACGACCTGACGGGCTTCCTGAAAAAGAAATCTTCCGACACGGGAGAGAAATTGCGGGCCTAAGCGCCCGAAATCGAGACGCGCGCCCGCGTGAGCGGACGCGCGTTCGTCTGCGCCGCATGGCGCGCATCGCTCGAAAAGGGGGAGGGATGGCTATGCAAAGCACAATCAAACGGAGCATCGCGGCGTACATCGAAGAAAACAAGGACGCGTATCACGGGCTTTCCAAGGCGATATGGGAAAGGCCCGAACTCGGCATGGAGGAATACGAGGCGCATCGCCTGCACACGGAATTCCTGAAGGAGCGGGGTTTCCGCGTGGAATCCCCCGTCGCGGACATGCCGACGGCCTACGTCGCGACTTATGGCGAAGGGCATCCCGTCATAGGTTTTTCGGCCGAGTACGACGCGCTTCCGGGCCTGTCGCAGAAGGCGACGCCGCATACCGATCCGGTTCGCCAAGGCGCGCCGGGCCATGGCTGCGGACACAATCTGCTCGGCGTCGCGGCCTTGCTCGCGGCCTGTTCCCTGCAGGAGGCCATGCGCGCGCAAAATCTTCCGGGAACGATCAAGATATTCGGCACGCCGGCGGAGGAGTTGTGCATCGGAAAGCCCTTCATGGGCAGCCGAGGCGTATTCGACGGCGTGGACGTCGTTCTCGACTGGCACCCTTGGTCGAGCAGCGCGGTGCATTATTCCACCTGTCCCGCGTACTTCAACGTAAAATATCATTTTAAAGGACGAACCGCGCACGGAAACTCGCCATGGCACGGCAGGAGCGCCCTCGACGCGGCGATCCTCCAAGCGCACGCGATTGAGATGCTGCGCGAGCACTATCCTCCGGGGCCGTCCGCGTTCGCGGCGCACACGATCAACTACACATTTTCCGACACCGGCCCCGAATTTGCCAGCGTGGTCCCGGATCGCGCGACGCTCTGGTGCATAGGCAGATTTTCGACCGCCGAGCTCGTCGGCGAGATCATCGGGCGCGTCGACAAGTGCGCGGAAGGCGCGGCCTTGGCGACGGACACGACGGTTGCGAAGGAATACATCGCGGCGAGCCACGAGATGATCGCCAACGAAACCGTTTCGCGGGTTTTGTACGAAAACCTCGTCGCGGCCGGGGACGTGGCCTTCTCCGAAGAGGAGAAAGCCTTCGTGGCCGAGATGCAAAGGGAGGAGGGGCAGACGCCGTTTTGGTCCGGCGAGATACCCGCCCCCGCGCATGTGGCGATGGCCGTGACCGACGCGGCGGAATACAGCTGGGTGGCGCCCTACGGCATACTGACCCTCAACCTCGGTCCCGGCCCGAGCTGGCACAACCGGATGGTGACGGCTTGCGCGGGCTCCGGCCACGGAGAAAAGACCATGGACAAGGCGGGGCTGATTTTGGCCTGCGCCGCGGCGGATTTCCTTGAAAACGGAGAGCTTTTGCAAAAGGCGAAGGAGGAGTGGGCCGGAAAGATGAAGGGCAGGAGCTACGGAAGTCTGCTGCCCGCCGGCGCCGTCCCGCCTCTAAACATCAACAAGAGCACCATGGACAAATACCGTTGACAAAAGGCATACGCGCGCAAAAAAAACGCGCGCTCGCAGAAAAGCTGAACAGGAGGTTTCCACAGATGTCGCTTCACGCAGATTTCGTTATAAAAAACGCAAACATTCGCACCATGGACGAAAAAAATCCCGTCTGCTCCGCGCTTGCCGTATGGAATGGCACGATCCTCGGCGCGGGCGATTTCGGGGATTTTGCGACTGTGATAGGCCCGGACACGAAAATCGCGGATCTCACGGGCAAGACGGTTCTGCCGGGTTTCAACGACAATCACAGCCATCCCATCGCCTATGCGTTCAATCTCATGAACGTCGATTTGACCGGCACGAAATCGCTCGACGAGTTCTTCGGTCGTCTGCGGGAGCGCGCCGCCGAGACGCCCGCCGGCGAATGGGTCGTCGGTTTCGCTTACGACGAAGGGCTCTTTGCCGAGGGGCGGGAGCCGAGCATCGAGGAAATGGACGCGGCCCTGCCGAATCATCCGCTGCTCGTGTTTCGCGCCTGTCTGCACGTGGCGCTCGCCAATTCGCGCGCGATGGCCTTGGCCGGCTACACGCCGGAAACGCCCGATCCGCCGGGCGGCGAGATCGTCCGCAAGGACGGCAAATTTACGGGTCGTCTCTGCGAGAGGGCCTACGGTCCGGTAAAGGAGCTCGTTCCCGGGCCAAACGCGAACAGTTTGATGAAATCCATGAAACGCCTGTGCGGAATGTACAACTCGTTTGGCATCACGAGCACGACGGAGATGGGCTTGCTCGACGGCTTTGACGATGAGTGGGCGTTCTGGGACAGGGTATTGAAAGAGAATTGTTTGACCGTGCGGATCGCCTCGTATCATCTGGATTTTTCGTATCGCAAACTGCGGGACTTCAACATGCCCATGCCCTTCGGCGACGATCTGTTCCGCTTCCAAGGGCGCAAGATCATCCTCGACGGCGGCGGCGGTTCCGGCACCGCGCGCATGTCCGAGCCGAATCTCCACGACGGCAAATGCGGCATACTCTACCACGACCAGGAGACCTTGGACGAGATCGTGTGGGAAGCGCATTCGCGCGGTCTGCAGATATCAGCCCACGGGATAGGCGACGTCGCCATAGAGATGCTTTTGGACGCTTACAAGAAGGCGCAGGAGCGCTTGCCGCGCCCGGACGCGCGTCACAGGATAGAGCATTGCTCTTTCTGTTATCCGCCGCTCGCGGACCGCGTTGTGCGCGAGGGCGTTCTGCCGCTGCTGAACCCGGGCTTCCTGTATTACTTCGGCGACACGCACATCAGAAACTACGGCGAGGCGCGCGTATCCCAAGAATTCCCATTCCGTTCCCTGCTGGACGGCGGCGCCGTCGTCGGCATCGGCAGCGACGCGCCCGTGACGGTGCTCAGTCCGAACGAGATCCTCTACGGCGCCATCGCGAGAAAATCGCTCAGCGGCGTTTCCTGCGGCGAAAAGGAGCGGGTTCGCGCGCACGAGGCGCTGCGCGCTTACACGGCGACGGGCGCGTACATGACCTTCGACGAGCGCAGGAAGGGTACGCTAAAGGCGGGAAAACTGGCCGACATCGTCGTTACCGACATCGACCCGGCGGCGGTGGACGACGAACCGGAACGGGTGTTGGAAATGAAGGTGGAACGCACGATATTGGGCGGAAAAACCGTGTTCGAGCGCTAAGCCAAGCGATTTTGTCCGGATTGTTGCCGTCAACGGCCGCGAAGTGGATCTTCGACTTCGTTTGGAACGCGAGGAACCCATGCTTCGCCGGCCTTTGCCGATAGATTGTGTCCCGCCGCAAGAGAGGAGGTGAAACGCGCGGCGCTCGCACGAAAAAAGCACAGGTCTCAATGCCCCCATATCATGCCATCATCTTATTTGTCATACGGAACAGAAGGGAGAGGTAAATGGGAAACAACGGAGAAAGACAGTCGCTGAACAGAACGATGAACAGCCTCGACGTATTGGCCTTCGGCTTCGGTACCATGATCGGCTGGGGTTGGGTCATGCTGGCCGGCGGCTGGGTCGCCAACGGCGGTACCGTCGGCGCCATGGTCGCCTTTGTCGGCGGCGCCATCCTCTGCATCTTCGTCGGCCTGACCTACGCGGAACTGACGCCCGCCCTGCCGATCGCCGGCGGCGAGCTCGTGTTCGCCTATCGCAGCATGGGTTATACCGGCTCGTGGATCACGGGCTGGATGATCACTTTCGCCTACGTGGGCGTGGCGGCCTTCGAGGGTCCGTCCTTCGCGACGGCCATCAATTACCTGATCGAGATTCCCAAAATAGGTTATCTGTGGACGATTGCGGGCTTCGACGTGTACGTGTCCTGGATGGCCGTCGGCATTGTCATGTCCATCATTCTGACCATCGTGAACTTCGTCGGCATCAAGTCCGCGACGGTGTTTCAGACCTGCGCGACGGCCGGCATTTGCATCGGCGGCATCATCCTGCTGCTCGGCAGCGTGACGAAGGGCAGCGTTCAGAACATGGAACCGCTCATCACGTCCGGCAACGGCGTTTTGACCGTGATGCTCGTCGTGCCGGCCATGTTCGTCGGCTTCGACGTGATCCCGCAGGCGGCGGAGGAGATGAAGATACCGCTGAAAAAGATCGCGAACATCCTGATCTTCTCGATCTGTCTCGCGGCGGTCTGGTACATCCTCATGATCTTCGGTCTCGGCATGTCGGCGCCGGAGGACGTGCGCCTCGGGGCGGACATCCCCGTGCCGGACGCCTTCGCCCACGTCATGGGCCACTGGGTCTTCGGCAAGATCATGATCCTCGCCGCGCTGCTCGGCATCGTGACGAGCTGGAACGGCTTCATCATCGGCGGTTCGCGCGTGCTCTTCGCGATGGCCCGCGCGAAGATGCTGCCCGCCG
>JAISMX010000122.1 GCA_031276515.1 Eubacteriales Family XIII. Incertae Sedis bacterium
AGATGCACCGACAGCGATATCCTGACGCCCGCGAAGGGCTTCGACGCGCCGTATTCCGCCGCGAGGCCGCGCAGGAGCGGCATGTTGTCCTTCACCCACTCGATCTTCTGCCTGCCCGAAGGCGCCGGGCTTATGTCCCGTATTTCGTTGATTTTCATTTATGGTTCCTCTTTTCACCAATACCAATAAAAGGTTATTTTTGTTTGACGTACGCTTCAATCACCGCGAAAAAAATTCTCGCATCCGTTACCTGTCTCGAAACATCCGATTTTTGAATAATATAAAAATCATCATAGTCGCTTTTGTTTCGCATCTTGAAAGCGCGCTCGACAATATCTGAAAGTTCTACGGAAAACGCACCGTCCTTAACGTATTTTTGACGAAAAATCGATATTACGCCGGAATGCTTTTTGGCATCCAACGAGTCGAGCGACAACACAGCGCGCATTGCGTGAAAGATACAATAATACGAGCGGTTTACCGCCGTTGGCAACAAATCGTTTTCCAAAGCGATTTCGGCGGCACGCAAACATTCAGAGGCTTTTTCAAAGCGATACATCGCAAGCGACTTCCGAGAGGCGTCAAGCACGCAACAGCACCCCCTCGTTCATCACGTTTTGATAGAGAGGCACGACCGGAAGAAATCCGTAAAATGTTTCACAATCTTTGACGAAAAGTGAAATGACCACATCGTGTTCAAGTCCCAAACGGCTCGTAAACCGGGTCAACGCCATGTCAAGCCTATCCGCTTCCTCTGCGGAGACGTCCGCAAGTATCAGAATATCGATATCCGATTCATCGTCATAGTCCCCGCGCGCATAGGAACCGTAGAGAATCACCTTGTCGAGCTTGTCGCCCAAACTGTTCTTGGCCGTTTGCACAACCGCGCTCGTTATTGTATGCAATGCGGTTTGGTCACACATAAAAACACCTTCGTTTCCGGTTCTATTGTATCCGATTTGAACCGTTTTTGCAAGAAAACGACCATCCGCCTCACTACTCCACCGTAACGGCCTTCGCCAGATTCTTGGGCTTGTCGATATCGCAGCCGCGCAGCTTGGCGACGTGGTAGGCCAGCAGTTGCAGCGGCACAACGGCCAAGATCGGCGTCACCTCGTCCGCGCAGGCGGGGATGTAGATCACCTCGTCCGACCGCTTCTCGATCTCGCGGTTGCCGGCCTTCGCGAGCCCGATCACATAGGCGCCGCGCGCCTTGACCTCCTCGATGTTGGAGAGCAGCTTCTCGAACAGCCTGTCCTGCGAGGCCAGAACGATGACCAAGCTGCCCTGCTCGATCAGCGCGATGGTGCCGTGCTTCAGCTCGCCCGCCGCGATCGCGAAGGAGTGAATGTACGAAATCTCCTTGAGTTTCAGCGAGCCTTCCAGCGCGACGCTCACATCGCTTCCGCGCCCGATGAAGAATATGTTCTCATTTTTGTAAACCTTTTTCGCGATGTCGCGGATCTTGGGTTCGTCCTCGAGCAGGGCGGTGAGCTTGTCCGGCATCTGCGAAAGCTCCGACAGCACGCGCGCGTATTCGGCGTCCGACAAGACCCCGCGCGTCCGGCCCATGTAGAGCGCGAGCAGGTACATGCAGACGAGCTGCGTCGTAAAGGCCTTCGTGGAGGCCACGGCGATCTCCGGCCCCGCCCACGTGTAGAACACGTCGTCCGATTCGCGCGCGACGGAGCTTCCGACGACATTCACGACCGACAGTACGCGCGCCCCTCGCGATTTCGCCTCGCGCAGAGCCGCCAGCGTGTCGAGGGTTTCGCCGGACTGGCTGATGCAGACGAACAGCGTCCGGTCGTCGATGTAGGGTTCCCGATATCGGAATTCCGAAGCGATGTCCGTCTCCGTCGGAATGCGCGCGAAGCGCTCTATCGCGAATTTGCCGACAAGCCCCGCGTGCGAGGCCGTGCCGCAGGCGACGATGTAGATGCGGTCGATGCGGTCGAGATCCTCCTTCGTCAGGGAGATGCCGTCGAGCTTGATCTCGCCCTTCTCGTCCAGTCTGCGGTTCAGCGTCTCCGCGATGCCCGCCGGCTGCTCGAAGATCTCCTTGCGCATGAAGTGGTCGTAGCCGCCCTTCTCGGCGGCGTCCGCGTCCCAAGTGACGTGGAACACGTCCCGCTTCACCGCTTCCATCCTCTCGTTGAATATGGTGATGTCGTTGCGCGTAACCAACACGGTTTCGTTGTTCTCGATCAGGTAGATCATGCGCGCGTGCTTCAGCAGGGCGGGGATGTCGGAAGCCAGGAAATTGCAATTTTCCCCTATGCCCGCGATCAGCGGCGCGTCCTTTCTGACCGCGACGATGCGGTCGGGCTCGGCGGCGGCCATGGCGCAGATGGAATACGCGCCGCGCATCTCTCGTACGGCCTCGCGCACCGCCGCGAGCAGATCGCCCTTGTAAAACAGCCCGATGAGGTGGGCGGCGATCTCGGAGTCCGTTTCCGAGCGGAAGGAAACGCCGTGCTCGGCGATGAGCCGTTCCTTGAGCTCGGCGTAGTTCTCGATGATGCCGTTGTGGACGATGGCGATGGAGCCGTCGGCGTTCGTGTGGGGATGGGCGTTCGCCTGCGAGGGCGCGCCGTGCGTGGCCCACCTGGTGTGGCCTATGCCGGCGTGGCTGTCGACGGGGGACGCCTTCAATATCTCCTCGAGGTTCGCGATGCGGCCGACGGCCTTTTCCACGACGAGGCGCCCGTTCACGGCGAGCGCGATGCCCGCGGAATCATAGCCGCGGTATTCGAGGCGCTTGAGGCCGTCCGTGACGATGCGCTTGGCGCCGGCGCTGCCGCCGCCTATGTAGCCGACAATTCCGCACATTCCAAGTTCCTTTCTTTTTCAACAAAACTATCGCGGCGTTTGAATGGCTTTGATTTAAGTATTGTATGAAGGAAATCCCGCCAATACCTTCAGCCGAATTTGGCGGCGATCATTTCCGCCAGGTCGTCCGCCATGCGCGCGATCAGATCTTGGTCGCCGCCCTCTATCATGACGCGCACGAGGGGCTCCGTGCCCGAAGGCCGGATCAGCACGCGGCCCTCGCCCGCCATGCGCGCTTCTATGCGTTCGATTTCCGCGCGAATCGCGCCGTCCTCCGCATAGGCGCGCTTGTTCTCGTTCCTGACGGCGGCGTTCCGCAGCACCTGCGGGTAGATCGTCACGAGATCCGCAAGCTCCGACGGGCGCTTCCCCGCGCGGACGATGGCCCGAATGAGCTGCAAAGCGGCCAGTATGCCGTCGCCCGTCGTGCTGTGTTCGAGGAATATGATGTGGCCGGATTGCTCCCCGCCGAGGACGCCGCCCGTCCGCAGCATGCGTTCGAGCACGCAGCGGTCGCCGACCGCGGTCAGCTGCAACGCGCAGCCGATCCGCTCCAGCGCCATTTTCAATCCTATGTTGCTCATCACCGTGGCGGTGACGAGGTCGTGCGCGAGCGCGCCGCTCTCCCGCAGCATGGCGGCGCAGATGTACAGGATGCGGTCGCCGTCCATGAGCCGGCCCTTCTCGTCCGCCGCGATCAGACGGTCGGCGTCGCCGTCGAAGGCGAGACCGAGATCGGCGCCGCTTTCGAGCACGAGCTCCCGCAGCTTTTCGGGATGCGTGGAGCCGCAGCCGTCGTTGATGTTCAGGCCGTCGGGCTTGTCGCCCATCAGGATCAAATCCGCGCCGAGCTCGCCGAACACCAAGGCCGCGGCTTCGCGCGCCGCGCCGTTCGCGCAATCCACCGCGAGCCGCATGCCGCGCAGGGAAAGGTCGACGGCGCTTTTCAGGAAATCCGCATAGCTCCGCAGGGCCTCCGGGGCGTTTTCCGCGCTTCTGCCGAGCCTCGCGCCCAAGACGCGCCCGCCCGCGCCGGTCGCGCGGCTTGCGATCAGGCGCTCCATCTCGCCCTCTATGGCGTCATCGAGCTTGAAGCCGTCGCCGTTGAAGAACTTGATTCCGTTGTATTCAAAAGGATTGTGCGAGGCGGATATGACGACGCCGGCGTCCGCCTTGAAGCGCCGGACGAGATAAGCTATCGCGGGCGTCGGCAGCACGCCCGTCCGGACGACGTCGCCGCCCATGGAGAGTATGCCCGCGCAGAGCGCGCTTTCCAGCATGTCGCCCGAGACGCGCGTGTCCCTGCCGATGAGAAAGACGGGGCGTTCGCTCTCCCCGCCGAGCGCGCGCACCCCGGCCGCGCCGAGCTCAAACGCGAGTTCCGCCGTCAGCTCGGTGTTCGCGACGCCGCGCACTCCGTCCGTACCGAATAATCCGCTCAAAAATCCCTCCCTGTCGCTTACCGCTCACCCACCGCATCGCAAACGGCCCGGACGCCCGCCGGCTTGCGTCTCACGCCTCTTCGCCGCCCGCGTTCCCGGAAACGTCCGCCGCCTCGGCGCCTTCCGCCGGCGGTTCCATGGCGGGACTCTCCTCCACGGGCGAAATCGTTTCGTCCGGCGAAGCTTCGGGCGCGCCTTCCGGCGGCGCCGCCTCTTCCGGCGGATTCGGCACGATGTTCAAATTCAAAAATTCCGGCCGCGCCTCGGCCTTTCGCAGCGCTTTTTCATAGCGCAGACGCACGGGCTGCGGCGCGAGCGGCAATTCCGGACCGAGCACGAAGGGATCGATTCCCGACAGATCCACATAGGGCCGCACGTCCTCTCGTTTGAGATCCTTCATGACGCTCTCCGTGCCGGACACGGAAACCGTGACGTCGCCGCCCGTCACATAGGCGCGATAGCCCTCCGCAAGTCCCTCCATCAACACCTCGTTTGACGCGTAGCGGAACTCTTTTGTTTCTATGCCTTTGATCGTAACGAAAACGCTGATGTTTTTGGAATCGTCGGCCGGCTCCACGCCGGCGGGCAGATTGACCTTGAGCGGTATGCCGGAGGTGACGTCGATCTTGCTTATGTCTATGGGGGCCGCCGTCAACGTTACAACGCGGGAGAGCGCGAGCTCCGATCCCTTGACGCGCATGCGGTCGGGTATCAGCATGTCCGTCACCTCCAGGTTGGAAGGCGCCTCCCCGACGATGTCGACGACGAGCGGCGCCTCGCGCACACTGCAAAGCATGGCGCGAATCTCGACATTGGGATGAGACAGACGCAGAGGCGCCTCCACCGGCGCGCCGGCGCGATCCACGAGCTCGGCGGCCGCCACGAAGGATTTTTGCGTGCTTTCGAGCGCGCCGCTTTCGAGCGTTACGCGCACGTACTCCACGCCGTCAACCTGCGATTTCGCCCCCGTCACCTCTATGTTTTCGGGGAAGGCCGATACGAAGCCCGGCTCCTTGTCTTCGGGAAAAGGCGCCGTGTATTCGATGCGGACGGGCTTGCTCACGCTGACCATGTCCTCCACAAACAGCGTAAGGCGAGACGGCCGCTTTTCCAATATGCTCACATTGCCGGGGCCGGTGACGGTGACGGAAAGGTTTTGCTCACCGCGCTGCCGGCCGGCCGTATCCACAAAAGCGCTGAAATCTTCCGCCGCCAGCGTGGATATGTCCACGCGCTTGCCCTCCACGGTGATATCCACGCTGTATGAGACGTCGTTCGCGATGGTCAGATTGACGGCGGCCAGCGCGTCCAAATTCGCGAGCTGCACGGGAATGCCGCGCACCACCTTGGTCTGCATCGGACTTTCGTCCGTGATGACGTAGGCCCACAGCGTCAATGCCACCGCTATGGCTATGATTTTGTTCAGGGTATTACTCTTCAGCATCGGTTTTTCTCACGAAGAGGTTGCGCAACAGCCCAAACAGATTCGTTTCGGCCGCCGGAGAAAGGAACAGGTTCAACAGCGTTTTTTCGACGCTCTTTATGTCGAGGAAGCGCGTCAACTTGCCGTCCACGGCCGTGGATATGATGCCGGACTCCTCGGAAACGATCAGCGCGATGGCGTCGGAATACTCCGTTATGCCGATGCCCGCCCTGTGCCGCGTGCCGAGGTCCATCGACAGCTCCTTGCTCTCGGTCAGAGGCAATACGCAACCCGCCGCGTATAACTTTGCGTCTCGAATAATGGCGGCCCCGTCGTGCAAGGGCGCGCCTTCGTAGAATATGTTCTTCAGCAGCTCCGCGGAAATCTCGCTGTTCAGGATCACGCCGGATTCCGCGATGTCGCTCAGCGTGATCTCGCGCTCGAGTATGATCAGCGCGCCGGTCTTGCTTACGGAAAAGAAATCCACCGCCTTCACGATGGAGGCGGCGATGGCCTTTGCGCTGTCCTTGTCGATGTGCGCGAACTGCGGTTTTATGAATTTGCTGCGTCCCACGTATTCGAGGCCCCGCCGCAGCTCCGGCTGAAAGACGATCACGAGGGCGATCACGCCGAACTGCATGGCGCCGCGCAGTATCCAGTTGAGCGTATACAGGTGAATCAGGCCGGAAAGAAAGAAAGCGGTGAGCAGTATCAGGAGACCCTTGATCAGCCGCTCCGCGCGCGTTTCGCGTATAAAGCCCAATATTTTGTAGACGACGAAGGTTACGATCACGACGTCTATGACATCCATGACGCCGATGCTCGCTATGATGTTTTGAAAAAAAGCCGAAATAGAATCCGTCACTGTCTCAAACCCGTTTGCCGTATCGTCCGCTGTGAAAACCGCCCATTGATTTATTGTACATAATAAAAAGGGGAAGTTCAATAGATTTGCGCGCGGATAATGTTAAACAAGTGTTACAAAGTTACCGTCGCAAAACGCCGCAAAAAAAACCGGACGCCCCGGCGCGCAATCGCGGAACGCCCGATTTTGACATTGTTCGCGCGAAAAACGCGCAGGTCAATACTCGGTTTCCAAAAGCCCGTAATTCCCGTCTTTGCGCTTGTATACCACGCTTACGGTATCGGTCTCCACGTTCAGGAACACGAAGAAATTGTGTTCGAGAAGTTCCATCTGCATCAGCGCCTCGTCCACGGACATGGGCAGCAGATCGAATTTCTTGCGGCGGACGACCGCCGGCTCGTCGTCCTCCTCCCCCAAATAGTCGGGTACGTCCGCAAATAAGATGGTCTTGTTGTCCTTGTGTTTCTTTTGCAACTTGGTCTTGAATTTGGACATCTGCGCGGACAGCTTGTCGACCACGCGATCCACGCCGCTGTAGATGTCGTTCGTCGTGTCTTCTGCCCTGAAAATGACGCCTTTCGCGTTGATCGTCGTTTCTATCTTCTGCCGGCCTTTTTCGAGCGAAAGCGTCACGTTCGCGCTGATATCGCTGGAGAAGTACTTGCCGAGCTTCCGGAACTTGGATTCGATGGTTTCCTTGAGATGATCGCTCGCGTTAAGGTTTTTGCTCGTTATGATGACCCTCATTTGCGCCTCCCTTGCGGTCTTAGGGACTGTTACGAAATAAATTGTGCAAGTTGGCGCAGGATTTTTTTGCCCGGCTTGGCGGAGGAAGCGCAGATAGCATCGCTATCTAAGCTGACGACAACACAGCCCGGCGGAAAAAAGACAAGCCAAATGTCCAAGTAATTTCGTAACAGTTCCTTAGTATCTTTGAAATAACGTATTCCCTTGCGAGTATTGTATCATATGATTTGTGGGTTGTCATATATATTTTCGTTTTTTGTTCGGGCTGCGAGCCGCCGCCGATGAGAGACGAGGGAGAAGATGTTTATTCACGGAACATTCACGGCGGAGTTGGTTTCCATGAAAACCCACGTCCGCAATCTGCGATTTTCAGCGGATTTCAGCCGTGGCCGCAAACCTGTGCAAAGTGTGGATAACTCTGTGACTAATTGAAATTGCGCGCTTCCGAATGTGGACGGTTTCTCGGCGGGAAAAATATGCATAATTTACTCCATATTTTCCCATAAACCGGCATGTGCCGCTCAATTACAACGGATTCACGTATGAATAAATATGCGATGATGTGAATGCGCATCGCGTTTGACGCGGGGTCGCAGAGACATCTCGGGCATGTGGATAAAAACGCTTTGATCGCGTCCGGATTGAAATTCGTCCGTCCAAAATCCCTTCAATCGAATCCTGCGGCTGTCCGGCTGACCCGGTCTTTGCCCCCACACTCGCCTTCCGGTTTTCCCGGAAGGACTTACATCTAAACTGCGCCATGCTCGCCGCCGCAATCGCGGTCCGGTTTACGTGGGTCCTTTTGCCCGCAGCCGGCTTGGACTTTCAACCGCAGACCCGGAC
>JAISMX010000136.1 GCA_031276515.1 Eubacteriales Family XIII. Incertae Sedis bacterium
CGCCGCCGCGAACACGAGGATGCCGAGCAAGAGCGCGACCCCCGCGGCGGCCAAACCGCCTCCCATGTAGAACAAGCCCGTCGGCGCGCTGACGAACAGCACGCACACGCCCGCGATGAACGCGAGCACGGCGCCGGCGCAGACCGCAAAGGCCGCCGTCAACAGCGAGCCCACGACCGCGAAGGCCGCCACCAGCAAGGCGATGCCCGCAGAGAGGATCGCAAACACGACCGGCAGGGCGATGGGAAGGGCGAATATGCCGAGAAGCACAATCCATATTGTGGAAATGCCCTTCTTCACGGACGACGCCTCCGCGCCGCCCATGCCTTTCACCGCCGCGTCCGCCTTGATTTGCGCCGCCACGCGCACGGGCGAGCCGAGCTCCTCGACCACGCGAGCCTCGTTTTCCGGCCCGGCTTCGTCAAAATATTCATTGTAATACGCGAGCGCTTCCGCGCGTTCTCCGGCGTCGATGCGGGCGAGCTGCCGTTCGAGTTCCGCCATGAATTCCTTTCTATTCACCAAAATCACCTCCGAACAGCAATTTGTCCACATTGCTCTTATACGCTTTCCAATCGCGTCTGTAAACCTCCGTCCGGTCGCCGCCCTTTGCGGTTATCGCGTAATAGCGCCGGTTGCGGCCCTGCCAAGGCTTGTCGTAGGTCGTGAGACAGCCGTCTCTCTGCAGTCGCTTCAGCACGGGATACAGCGTCGATTCCGAAATGCCCAGCACCTTTTTCAGCGTCTGCGTCAAAACGTATCCATAAGTGTCCTCGCGCTGCAATACCGACAGGACGCACGCGTCCAGCAGTGCGGCGCCGACTTGAAAACCCATATGGCCTTCTCCTTTCTTGCACTTGCATTTTATTACATTGTGTAATATTGTTTCACTATCGATATTATATTTAATATAATATGATTTGTCAACATGTATTTCACGGTTTTTTTGACACAAAAAAACAAGCCCCCCTGTCGTCCGAGGGGGCCGTCGATTGCGTGACGATTGTTGCGATGTTCTCGAAAGGGATTTCTCTTCGCCGGTTATGCGCGTGAGAAGCGTTTGCGCCGCCTCATCCTCAAAAACCTTGCTCCTCGCGATACCTCCGAAATTCTTCTGCGGGGATGACATCGGGCTCGCGGCCTCCGCCGAGCGTCAGCGCCAAAAAATACGCCCGCGCCACATCCTCCGCGCAGCGCGCTTTGAGCAGGGTTTCCCCAACGTCGCCGCCTCCGACGGCGAGCAGACCGTGGTTTTTCAGCAGACACACGTCCGCCGACGCCAAAGTTTCGCGTATGCTCTTGGCCAGATCCTCCGTCCCGGGGCGCGCGTAAGCGGCGACCGCGATCTCGCAGCCGCCGTAGAAGGCCGCCTCGAACAGCACGGGCCGTATCGGCTTTCCCGCCGCCGCAAAGGCCGCCGCGTAGTGCGAATGGGTGTGGACGACGGACAGAACGTCCTCCCGCATCCGGTAGACTTTTAGGTGCATCCTGTATTCGCTCGAGGGCTTGCCGCGCGCGCCGGCTTCAAGAATCCTTCCGTCGAGCGAGAGGACGGGTACGTCGTCCGCCGTCAAATCGTTCCTGCTCATGCCGGATGGCGAGATGGCCACGCGCCCGCCGGCCCTGTCGAGGGCGCTGAAATTTCCGGACTTGTGCTTGCACAGGCCGCTCCGCTCGGCTTCCCGCGCGACCTCGACGACCCTTTGCTTCAATTCTTCAATCATGTGCGCTCTCCGTGAAAAGTCTCCTGTCGCGCGCGGAATCAGGGCGTTCGCAAAACGCGCAGTTCGCCTTGTCGCCCGCGCAGTCGCGGCACGCATTCGGGGATGCGTCCGCCGCGCCGCGCAGGACGAAGAATAGCCCCGCGCAGGCTTTGAGCGGCCGCATGCTCCCGTCGCCCAAAACCTCCGCGCCAATATTGCCGAAATTTAGCATTTTATCTAATTTTTTCATTTCTGTGAGCGCCATGCCGTAGTAGCCCGGACCAAAAGAAGCGGAAGGAAAGCCGCCCGCGCGCGCCGCGAGGTCGGCTTTAAACGCGAGCAGCGCCGCGTCGATGTAGGCGTTTGCCCACAGATCCTCGTAGAACAGGCGCGAAACGCCGCGCGCCTGTGAAGCCGCCGATTCGTCTGCCACCGTCGCCGATTCGTCCGCCGTCGGCTCGTTCGTCGTGAGCGCCAGCGCGTAGACGACGGTTTCGAGCACATCGCGCGCGTCCATCCGGCCGAAGGCGGCGCAGACCAAACGAACGTCGTCGAGGTTCAGCGAAGTCCCGCGCGGCGCGGTGCGCGGGAAGCGGGCCGCGACGGCCTTGAGCTCCGCTCCCTCCGCCCAGCCGCAATGCGCGTCGAGCGCGTCGCCGAGCATGCGCGCGTGCGCTTCGTTCGCCGGATCGAAGCGGCACGCGGCCTTCAAGCGCGACAGCGCCGCGCCGCAGAGCTCCGGCATCGGAAAGCGAACATAAATTTCATGTGCGTTCATCCGGCTCATAAGCATGCTTCCGTAGCGTGCATTCCGGGCCTTCGCGCAAGCGCGCGCCGCCGCGCGCCGCCGAACAAAAAAGCGCTCGCGCGCTTTTTTGTTCAAATTCCCGAATCCAAATGTGCAAGCGATTTCGTTTGCCAATCAAAAGTACTCGAACGATCACCACACAGGGCCGACGGATGCTCAGCCGCCGATCTGCTTGGCCACTTCCTCCGCGAAGTTCTCCTCTCGCTTTTCGATGCCCTCGCCCACCTCGTAGCGCACCATCTCCACGACCTTCAGAGGCTTCTTCAGGGCGTCCGCCGCCTCCTTAATGTACTGCGCAACCGTAATCTCGGGGTTCTTCACGAATTTTTGTTCGAGCAGACAGGTCTCCTTGAGCTCCTTTTTCAGCCTGCCCGCGACCATCTTTTCGACGATGTTGGCCGGCTTGCCCTCGTTCAGCGCCTGCTGCATGAGTATCTTCTTCTCCGACTCGATGTATTCGGGGTCTATCTGCGATTCGTCGATGAATCTCGGACTCATCGAGGCGACCTGCATCGCGACGTCCTTGCCCGCGACGGCGATTTCTTCGTGGGACGCTTCCGTTTCGAAGCCCATGACGACGCCGATTCTGCCGCCGCCGTGCGTGTAGCCGACGTAGACCGCGCCGGGCCTTTCAAGCTTTTGCGCGCGCCGTATGTTCAGATTTTCGCCTATCGTGGATATCAGGCCGTTCAGCTTGTCCTTGAGCGTACCCTTGTCATGCGGAAGCGCGAGGAAATCTTCCAAATCATTCCACTTTGCCTCGACGGCCAGCTTGGCCGCCGCTTCGACGAAGCCGATAAAATCCTCGTTCTTCGCGACAAAATCGGTTTCGGAATTGACCTCGACGATCGCCGCCGCCTTCAGGTTCGGCGAAAACGCAATCCGCACAAGCCCCTCGGAGGCTACCCTTCCGGCCTTTTTCGCGGCCTTCGCAAGGCCCTTTTCGCGCAGAACCTCTATGGAGCGTTCCATGTCGCCGTCCGTTTCGGTCAGCACGTTCTTGCAATCCATCATGCCCGCGCCCGTTCTCTCGCGCAGTTCTTTTACCATTGCGGCGGTTATCGCCATATCATTCACCCTCTTCCCGATAAATCAAAACGTGTCGTTTTCTTCGGTCGGCGCGACCGGCGCGTCCTCGGCCGCAGCGACGATGTCTGCGGTTTCCGCGACCGCAGCGACTTCCTCGGCCGCAACGAAGACGTCCGCGACGTCCGCGACCGCAGCGACGTCCGCGACCGCAAGCTCCGCGGCGGCTTCCGGCTCGCCGTATTCGCCCTCGTCGTAGCTTTCGCCCTGCCGTCCCTCGATGATCGCGTCGGCCATGGCGCTCGTGATCAGCTTGATCGCGCGAATCGCGTCGTCGTTGGCCGGAATCACGTAGTCCACGTCGTCGGGATCGCAGTTGGTATCGACGATGCCCACGATGGGAATGCCGAGTATGCGCGCCTCCTTGATCGCGATTCTCTCCTTCTTGGGATCCACCACAAACAGGGCCGCCGGCATGCCCTTCATCTCCTTGACGCCGCCGAGGAATTTTTCCAGCCTCTCAAGTTCGAGACGCAGCTTGATGACCTCTTTCTTCGTCAGCGCGTCAAAGGTGCCGTCGGTTTCCATGTTCTTGATATCGTAGAGTCTCTTGATGCGCGTCGAAATGGTTTTGTAGTTCGTCAGCATGCCGCCGAGCCAGCGCTCGGTCACAAAGAACATGCCGCATCGCAGGGCTTCGTCGCGAATCGCGGCCTGCGCCTGCTTCTTCGTGCCGACGAACAGCACCGGCGCGCCGCTCTCGCCGATCTCGCGCATGAACCCATAGGCCGCTTCGATCAGCCTGACCGTCTTCTGCAGGTCGATGATGTAGATGCCGTTCCGCTCCGTAAAGATGTAAGGCGCCATTTTGGGGTTCCATCTCCTGGTCTGATGGCCGAAATGCACGCCCGCTTCAAGCAATTGCTTCATTGAAATTACAGACATTCTTCCTTCCTCCCGGTTTTTCTTCCACCGAAAAGTTCGACAAGCGACCACGAATGGCACCGGCCCGCCGCGATTCGGTGTGCAAATTTTGAACAAACGAAACAAACCGCGCCCGCAAATGAGCGCGCCTATTTACTATACTATATGAAGCGCAAAAAAACAAGCAGAAAAAAAAGAAAAAATGTGCTATACTGTGGTAAAGAACAGTTACCCCATAAAAATCACGCGATCGGAAAGGAAGCATGCGCCATGTCAAAATCGGAAACAAAGGGAACCTATTACATCACAACGCCGATTTACTATCCCAGCTCAAACCTGCACATCGGCCACACCTACTGCACGGTCATGGCCGACGCGATGGCGCGGTTCAAGCGAATGACGGGGTATGACGTCATGTTCCTGACGGGAACCGACGAGCACGGCCAGAAGATACAGAAGATCGCCTTGGAAAACGGCCTCACGCCGCAGGAGCACGTGGACGGCATCGTGGCGGGCATCAAGGAGCTGTGGAAAACCATGGAGATCTCCTACGATGATTTCATCCGCACGACGGAGGAGCGGCACAAGCGCCGCGTCCAAGAGATATTCAACAGAATCAACGCGCGCGGCGACATCTACCGCGGCGAATACGAGGGCTGGTACTGCACGCCCTGCGAGGCGTTTTGGACGGAAACGCAGCTCGCGGACGGCAACTGCCCGGACTGCGGGCGTCCGGTCGAGCTGACGCGCGAGCCCGCCTCTTTCTTCCGCCTGTCCAAGTACGCGGAGCGGCTGATCGCGCTGTTCGAGGACAATCCCGAATTCCTGCAACCCGACGCGCGCAGGAACGAGATGCTTTCATTCATACGGCAGGGCCTCGACGACCTCTGCATCTCGCGCTCCTCCTTCGACTGGGGCATCCCCGTTCCCATCGAGGAGGGGCAGGTGATCTACGTCTGGCTGGACGCGCTGTCCAACTACATCACGGCGCTCGGCTGGCCGGACGCGCCCGAACAATACGACCGCTACTGGCCGGTCGACGTCCACCTCGTGGGCAAGGAGATCGTCCGCTTCCACACCGTCATCTGGCCCGCGAGGCTGATGTCGATGGAACTGCCCCTGCCGAAGAAGGTGCTGAGCCACGGCTGGCTGTTGCTGGAGGGCGGCAAGATGTCGAAGTCGCGGGGCAACGTCGTGGACCCCGTGAAGCTGATCGAGCGCTACGGCGTGGACGCGCTGAAATACTTCCTGCTGCGCGAATACAGCTTCGGGCAGGACGGGCTCTACACGAACGAGGTCATGCTGAACCGCATCAACGCGGATCTCGCGAACGACC
>JAISMX010000062.1 GCA_031276515.1 Eubacteriales Family XIII. Incertae Sedis bacterium
GCGGGCGCGGCGCCGATGACCGCGCCGATCTCGAGCCGCTTCGCGACGTAGCCCTCGTCGTATATCTCGACGACCTGCCCCGTGGCCAGACCCACCTGATTGCCGTAGGAGCTGTAGCCCTTGGCCGCGCCGCGCGTGATCTGCAATTGCGGCAGCTTGCCCGCCGGCGCGTCGCCGAGCTCCGCCCTCGGATCGCCGCTCCCCGTGACGCGCATCGCCTGATACACGTAAGCGCGCCCGGACAGCGGATCGCGGATCGCGCCGCCGAGGCAGGTGGCCGCGCCGCCGAAGGGCTCTATCTCCGTGGGATGGTTGTGCGTTTCGTTCTTGAACAGGACGAGCCAATCCTCGTCGGCGCCGTCCACGTCCGCCTTCACGCGGACGCAGCACGCGTTGACCTCGTCCGACTCGTCGAGATCGGGGAGCAAGCCCTTGCCTTTCAGGTATTTCGCGCAGATCAGGGCGATGTCCATGAGGCTCACCGCGCGCCGCGCGTCCGTGCCGTAGACCTCCTCGCGCAGGCGCAGATATTTTTCATAGGCCGCGCGAACCAAGGCGGCGCAACGCCCTTCGCCGAATTCAATCTTTTCTAATATTGTATTGAATGTGGTGTGCCGGCAGTGATCCGACCAGTAGGTGTCTATGACCTTGAGCTCCGCGAGCGTGGGGTCCCTGCGCGCTTCGTCCCGAAAATGCGCTTGCGTGAACAACATGTCCTCCGCGCTCATCGCGTAGCCTTCCCGCAGTCGAAACGCCTCGACTTCGCTCTCGGCAAGGTCGATGAAGCCTTCGACGGCGGGTACGGGCGGCGGCGCGGGCAGGTCGAGCGCAAGGGTGGGCGGTTTCTCGCGGGAGGCCTCGCGGGAGTCCACGGGATTGATGGAATATCGTTTGACGGACTCCTTCTCTTCCCGGGAAAGCGCGCCATCAAGAGCGATCACGCGCGCAAAGCGAACCGCCGGCCGCGCGTCCGACTTGATCAGCCGGATGCACTGGACGGCGGAATCGGCCCTCTGGTCGTATTGACCGGGCAGGTATTCGACGGCGAACGCAAAGGCGTCGCCGAGCGGCGCTTCCTCCTCGAAAACGGCATCGACGGCGGGCTCGGAAAACACGTTGCGCTTCGCCGCTTCGTAGGTTTCGTCGTCTATGTTTTCCACGTCGTAGCGATTCAGCACACGAAGCCGCGTGACGCCCGCGATGTGCAGGTTTTCCGCCAATGTGCGGTGAAGCGCGCGCGCCTCCGTGTCAAAGCCTTCCTTTTTTTCGACGTACAGTCTTCTGACCACGCGGGCCCTCCGCTATTCCGGCGAAACGTAGCCGCCCTCCGCGAGATACGCGTCGATGTCGCCGACGGCGTCCCGAACCTTCAGCGCGTAGCCCCGCGAATACGTACCCCTGCTGACATTGCCCGAACCCTGATTGTAAGCCGACAGCGCCAAATCGATGTCGCCGCCGTAATTTTCGAGGTTTCGGCTGATATAGGCCGCGCCGTAGTCGATGCTCGTCTTGGGATCGTACAGCCTGTCGACGCTGAGTCCGAGTCCTTCGGCCGTGCGCGGCATGAACTGCATGAGTCCGACCGCGCCGGAGCGGCTGACGGCGTTCGCGTTGAAGCGGCTTTCCTTCTCGATGACGGCGATCAGCATCTTCTCGTCGATGCCGTTCACCTCGGCGGCCCTGCGGAGCATAAACACCAGCTCCTGCGCGTGGCTCGCGCTCAGCTTGCCGTTCAGGGAACAGATGTACCGGACCAGCCCTCTGTTGTAATTCGCCTCGACCTCCGAAAAGAAATCGCGCGCGGAAACGCCCTCGTTCGTGCTGACGCATATCCCGAAATACGGATCGTAATACAGATTCCAGCCCAAGGCCTCGCTTCCCGCGAAAGCCTTGAGCGGCAGATAGATCACGCCGTCCTTCACCAACACGGGACTTTGCCCCAAATCGACGGCGCGCGCGTCCCGCTGCGGCGAGGGAGCGAACACGATGACGCCCTCCGTTTCCATCTCGTATTCGGGCGGCGGCGCGACGTCCTCCACGATGCGGACGCCGAGGCGGCTCTCGACCTCGGCCGTCACGTCCTCCGCGTTGTTCTTGGCGCGGTTGTCCCTGATATTGGTCAGGGTGGGCGCCGTCTTTTTAAGCTTCAGCGTACCCGCCTCGACGTCGATCTCCGACGTGAAGCCGAATATCCCCTGTATGTCCTCGGTGAGCGGCAGATAGGTCACGTCCTCATACAGAAAGAACGGATATTGCAAATTGTAATTGACGATCTCCTCGCCGTTTACAACGATGTTTTTCAGAAAGAACGACCCATCCGCCCTGTCTCCCGCATAGACCGACGCCGACGACAGAACGAGCGCCGCGGTCATAAGCGAAATCAGAGCGGTTTTTAATTTGCCAATCATACAATCCCCTATGTTCATTTGTGACAACTATTCTTCCCGGACGATCACCACGTCCACGGATTTGTCCTCATTGTCCGAGACGTCGTAGAGGCGCACAAAGGCCTTCTCGCGCACGGCGCTCAGCGTTCCGACCGAATACTCCCCGTCGGCGCCGAGAAAATAGACGGCGGCCTTGTCCTTGATCTCGAATATCGCCGCGTCGCCGTCGCCGGAATCGAGCGTGACCACATTGCCCGTCTTGCTCACAATTTCCGTGAATTTGCCCTTTGAGCCGACCTCTCCGGGTATGGCGACCCGCGGTTTGCCGAATTTTGTTTTGTCGCTCTCGTTTACGGCGGAAGCGGCGCTCGTCGCCTGCCCGTTTCTGAGCTGAAGCTCAAAGAGCTGTCCGCCGTCGTAGCGATCCTTGGACGGAACGTTTTCCTTTGCCAGTCCGGGGTCGCCGGCCCAGGTGACGGCGCGGCCCGCCGCGAGCATGACAAAGCCGTCCGCCGCGCCGCCTTGGCTGTCCGTCACGGAAACGATGTTTTTGATCACGCCGTAAGCCCTGCCCGAGAAGCCGACGTCGCGCGGCAGGATGAGGCGCTTGATCTTGTCTCCCTCGAATTCGCACCAAGCGGGCGTTTCGACGTCCTTGTACTTGTAGATGGTATCCTCGAGATAGTCGGCGGCGTTTTCAGGAAGCGTCATATCCTTGGAATAATCGGCCTTGAGCCCATACCGCAGAACCTTGACATCGCTCGCGAAGGACTTGCCCGCGAAGGTCGTGATGTCGGCGTCAAACGCGCCCGTCACGAAGGTGATCGCGGAGGCGGCGGGCGTCTCGGCGGGGCTCGCGTCGCCCTCCGGCGGCGCCGTCTCGGGCGGATTGGCTTCCTCTATGCGCGAAAGGACGTTGTAGATTAGCTGCGCGGCCATCCACTTCGTCGCGTATTCGGGCAGGGGCGCGGTCAGCCCCGTTAGAGCGCCTATGTCGCCGGCCTTTGCGACGTAGTTCTCCGGCCAAACCCCGCCGAGCGCGGCGTCGCTGTAACCGGCGGCCCGCAGCGTCATTGTGATCAGTTCGTTCATGTTCACGTTGTTGCCCGGCTTGAAGCTGCCGTCGGGATAACCCGTCACCACGCCCTTGTCGACGGCGTAGGAAATGTAACCCTCCGCCCAAGCATAACCGGAAAGGTCCGGAAAGCCGCTTTTTTTGACGTCCTGCGAAGGCGTTCCGTTGACCGTGGCCGCGGGCGCCCGCATGGCCTTGACGATGATCGTGCAGAACTGCGCCCGCGTCAGGTTGGAATCGGGATAGAACAACCCGTCCACATCTCCCGTGACGATATCTCGATCCGCCAAGGTCGACACGGCCTTCTCATAGGATCTGCCCACCGCGTCGGGCGGCACGGCCGCGCCGTAAGCCGTCGCGGCAAACGCGAGCGCGCAAACGAGAGCCGCCGCCGAGATCTTTGCAATGCCTTTTATCCTCATGTCAGTCTTGCTCCTTTCATAACGTGCGTAACGCGAAAAAACGACTTGTATTCATAAACGCCGCTTGCCCCGGAGATCGCGCGGCAAGCCGGGCGCGGTTTGGCGCGCATTGCCCGGACGCTATCGCTCTCTTAAAAAGGCGTTCAAGTCGAACGAGACGGAAAGATCGCCTCCGCTGCGCAGCGCGTTGCCCGGGATGGTCGCGGAAATCCGCGCGTCCGTCGGGTTCAGCGGAATTCCCGTTATGACGATGTTGATCGAAGAAAGATCGGGCGGCATGTACCGCGGCACAAAGGCTTGCATTCCGTATGCGGAAAGGCCCGGGAACCAGTTCGTCACCTCCGTTCCGCCGAGTATTTCGTTGAAGTTGTCGTTGTACAGCGTGATGGTGAGGTCGCCGGGCGCGATGGCGCTGCCGGAGGTGCCTCCCAAATTCGTGCTCGAGAAATGGGCGAAGCGGTTGTGCGGGATCATGGGTATGGGCGAAACGATCCTGTCCACCAAAATGGCGACGTCGCCCTTCGGCGCCGGGGCCATCCAGTTGTGAATGTTTACGTTGCCCGTAAGGTTGTACATGTCGGCGTATTGGATGTAGTTTTCCGGCCATCTGCCTTCCAATTCGTCCTCCTGCCCTCGCCTGACCCGAATCAGCACCGTAATCACCTCGGCGTAGGTCACGCTCTTGCCCGGCGCGAAATTGCCGCCGCCCACGCCCTTGATCCAGCTGTTCTCATAGGCGCGGTTGATGTAGGATTTCGCCCAGCCGTAGCCCGCCATATCCGCGAAATGGTTTTCCCTGTCGGAAAGATTCTGCTGATGCGAAGCCTTGACCACTATGCTCGCGAATTCGGCCCGCGTAATGGCCTTGTCGGGATGAAACAGCCCGTCCGTGTCGCCCGTGATGGCCTTCGTGTCCATCAGCGCCTTCACGGCGCTGAGATACTTCGTGTTCTGCACGTCGGGCGGGTACGTGGGTTTTGTGTCCCAAGAGCTGTAATCGATGTCCGCCGCGACCGCGCCGCTTGCGCCTCCCAAGACCAAAATCAGCGCGATGAAAAAGGCGCATGCGCTCCTCCATGATTTCAATTTATCCACCTCCAAACATTGCTTGCGGGTATCGGTACGCGAACAAAGCCCCTCCCAAGCGGAAGCGGGCGCCGCGCGCCGCGCGCGGCGAAATCGTGCCTTCGCCTTGTAACGCGCTCGTTGTATTATGTATTATACCGGAAAAATCATGAGATGTATACGGCGATTTGCGCGGACGTCAGGAACAGTTCAAAAATAAAGTGTGCAGTCAGCGTAGCAATTTTGTGTCCCGGAGAGGTGCCGGGTTCCGCGAATACTCGCAGTATTCAAGGGTTCCGGCAACATGCGGCGGAGCCGCATTCCTCCGGTCGCTTCGCTCCCTTCGCTGTCCGTTTTGCCTACCGAAGCAAAGCTTCGG
>JAISMX010000024.1 GCA_031276515.1 Eubacteriales Family XIII. Incertae Sedis bacterium
TCGGAGAAATAGGTGGCGAACACCGTGCCGTCCTTGATCGCCTGAAGCGTTTCCGGATAGCCCATGCTGCCGTACACCTTGATCCCGGTCCGTCCGGCGGTGTCTATGGCCTGAATCGCCCCTTTCGCGATGTCGTCGGACGCGCAGTACACGCCGTCGATCTGCTCGTATTTCGTCAGCAGGTCGCGCATCACCGTGTTCGCGTTTTCGGTCGACCAGTTTTCGATCGGGGCGGATTCGAGCAACTCCACGCCGTCGACGCCGTTCACATAATCCTCAAAGCCCGTACCCATGAGACTGATGGGCTTCTGCGCCGCCGGGCAATCGAGCAGGATGACATTTCCGGCGCCGCCGATGGCTTCCACTAAAACTTGCCCGGCCTGCTCGCCGCTCTTGTAGTCGTTGCCCTGCACATGGAGGGAATGCACGCCCGACGCGCCCACGTTGATCGTGATGACGGGTACGCCCGCGGCTTCCGCATCCGCGATCGTGGTGTTCAGCGCCTCGGTGTCGAGGGCTTCGAGCATGATGGCGTCATAGCCCTGCGTGACGCATTCGTTGATCATGGAAATCTGCTTGCTCAAGTCGTAGCCGGGGTCAAAATGGTCGATCTTGATGTTGGGATAGAATATGATCTGTTCTTCGGTGGCTTTCTGCACCATGCTGTTCGTGATCCCTGCCGTGGACAGCGGGATGTAGGCGATCTTCACATCGGCGGGCGTACCCGTCAAGAAACCGTAAACATCCTTCCCTTCAAACGCCGCGCCGGTCGCCGCCGCCGCATCGTCGCCGCCGCCCGCCGCATCGTCGCCGCCGCCCGACGAGCCGCCGCAACCGGCCGTAAACACGACGACCAGGGCGAGGGACATCATCAGGGCCAATAGCTTCTTCATTTTCATCTTCCTCTCCTTTTCACAATTCTCCAAAATAACGTGCGCGTCGCGCTTGGGCGCAAGCCCCGCGCCGCACTTGAAACCCGAACATCCAAAATCGCGCGCCGCACCCTTAATTCCAAATGCTTTGAAACCGAGCGCCGTGATTGAAGTTTGAACATTCGCAATCTTAGAATACCCCCTTGCGCAAAGCATTGTCAATAGTGAGGAACATCAGCAAAAATTATGAATCAACGACTAAAAATTATTGATTATCGGTTGATGCTTACAGGTTAACTCCGGTAAAGTAACATATATTGCGTGGAATCGATTGCCGGAGACGGCGCATGGCGCGCCGCGCGCACCGAAAATCCCGGCGCGAATCGAGAGAGGAAACGAGAGAACGCCTATGCAAAACGAAGAAATGCGCCGCGGGCGACGCATCGTGCAGCATCCGCCTGAATATTCATTCTGCGCGGGCTGCGAAAGCTGCGCCGTCGTCTGCGCGCTCGTGCACGACGGCGTCGTGGGGCCGGGGCGCGGCCGCCTGTTCGTGGACAGGAACATCCGCACGATGGTTCACACCATACTGTCCTGCCAGCACTGCGCCGATCCTCCCTGCTATGAAAAATGCCCGAAAAAGGGCGAGGCGATGCGCATGGACGAAAACGGCGTCGCCTACATCGTCGAGGAGGCCTGCATCGGCTGCGGCGCCTGCGCGCGGGCCTGCGCGTTCGAACCCGCGCGCATCAATTTCATCAAGGACGCGCCCAAGCGGCTGCGCAAGGCGCGCAAGTGCGATCTCTGCCGGGGGCGCGCCGAGGGGCCGGCCTGCGTGGAGTGGTGTCCCGTGCGCTGCATCGGCGTCGGCGGCGGAGAGGAGGACGCGATATGACGGAAGGAGCGCCGGCGTTCGGCTACGTCGGCAAGATCGCGCGCATCGATCTGACGGCCGGCACGGTCGAGCGCATCCCCACCGCGCGCTACGCGCCCAAGCACATCGGGGGGCGCGGCGTGTGCAACCGCATATTCTGGGAGGAAATGCGCCCCGGCATAGGGGCCTTGGATCCCGAAAACATGCTCATCTACATGACGGGGCCGACCACGGCCACGGGCATACCGACGGGCGGCCGCAGCGTGTTCACGGGCATCTCTCCGAACAGCTTTCCCGAGCAGTACGCGTGGAGCGGCATAGGCGGCGCCGTGGGCGCGGCGCTGAAATTCGCGGGTTGGGACGGCTTCATCTTAGAGGGCCGCGCGCCCGCTCACACCTATCTTTTCATCGACAACGACGACATACGCTTTCTGGACGCGGCGCCCCTCTGGGGCCTTCTCGTTCACGCGAGCCAACGCAAACTGGAGGAACTGCACGGCAAGGAAATTCGCAGCATGGTCATCGGGCCGGCCGGGGAAAATCTCATGCGCAACGCGAGCGTCACGACGAACAACGACAACGTGGCGGCCAAGGCGGGCTTCGGCGCGGTGTTCGGCTCGAAGAACTTAAAAGCCGTGGCGATTCGCGGCACGGGCGACGTGCGCCCGGCGGACGTCGAAAAGGTCTTTTCGCTGCGCGCGCGCATGGGCGAGCCCTATATGCGGCCGAGTCCTCTCGTGCGCGAGGCGACGCACGGCATGGACGGCAACGAGATACCCGTCGAGGGCGGCTGGCTGCGCGGACAGGTCGCGTGCAGCCACGGCTGCAATCAGCACTGCAACCGTCTCATGATCGACATGAAATCGGCCTTCGGCCCCGAGCGGATCAACCAAGTGGAGAAGTGCGTCGGCATCTTCGCGTACGGCTTTCAAGAGGATTGCTCGTGGACGCCGATCCAGAACTTCGAGACGGAGCGCAACCACTTTCTGGCGTGCAAGATGCTCTCCCGCGAGATGCCGCCCGTCGACGCGGACGATCCGCACTTCGAGGCCTTGTTCGCGCCCGTGCGCGGAGACCGGGTGGACTACTGGAAGCCCGACTTCGACAAGGGCAGCGTCATGATGGATCTGTGCAACGAGTACGGCATAGACAAATGGGACGTGATCGTGTGGTACTTCACCTGGCTGTCCATGGCCAAGAAGGAGGGCTTGCTCGACGAACTGGATTTCGGCATGGAGCCGGACGTGGAATCGGAGGAATTCGTGAAGCATTTCCTCGACATGATCACCTACCGCAAGGGAAAGTACGGCCCCATCTTCGCCGAGGGAATGGCGCGCGCCATACGCGCGCTCGGCAAGGAGAAATACGGCGACGCCATCTATCACGGGCGTTATTCCCAAATGACGGGCGAGCGGCTGGATTTACCCGTGAGCCTCGAAACGGCCTGGGGCCACAGCTATCATTGGCAAGGGCGCGGCTTCGAGGGTACGATCAGCAAGCCGGGATGGATCGCGACGTCGCTCGCGCTCATGACCTCGACGCGCGACATGCAGACCGTCGCGCATCACCACGAAACCTACGACAACTACCTGCTTTTCAAGGACGATCCCTGCCACAGCGCCGTGCTGGCGGACAGCGTGATCATGAACGAGAACAAGGCGGAGACGAAGGACAGCGTCACCTGCTGCGACTGGCAGAGTCCGAATCTGTTTTGGACGGGCATGGAGGCGGAGATGTTCACCGCCGCCACCGGTCTGCCCATGAGCGAGGCGGAGCTGAACGAGGCCGCCGAGCGCGCGCACCTGCTGTTTCGCGCCATCCTGATCCGCGATTTCGGGCGCGACAGGGACATGGAGGTGGCGGCCATCTTCCCGACGATGCAATATCCCGACCCCTTGGGGCAGACCGTAGAATGGAAAGAATGGAACGATTTGGTGGATATCTATTACGCGCGGCGGGGCTGGGATGTGAAAACCGGATGGCCCACGCGCGAGACGTGGGAGAAGTACGGGCTGGCGGATGTGGCGGAGGAGCTGGCGGCGCTGGGCAAGCTTCCGCGGTAAGGTGACGAGAAGGAGTGGAAAAAATGGGCAGATTGAACGGAAAGACGGCCGTGGTCACGGGCGCGGGCTCCGGCATAGGGCGCGCGGTGGCCGTGATGTTCGCCAAGGAGGGCGCGCGCGTCGTGTGCGCGAACCGAACGGAGGCCGACGGGCAACAGACGCTGGAGATGATCCGCGCGGCCGGCGGCGAGGGCGTTTACGTGTCCACGGACGTGCGCAACAAGGAGGACGTCGAGAAGCTGCGCGATGCGTCCTTGAAGGCCTACGGCGGCGTATCGACGCTGTTCAACTGCGCGGGCATACTCGTGCACGCGCCCTTTATGGAGCACACGGACGAGGATCTCGCGAAGGTCTACGAGACGAATTTCCGGGGCTATTACTGGATGATGCAGGCCTTCCTGCCGGCGCTTACCGAGAACGGCCACGCCTCGATCACGAACGTGGCCTCCATCTCCGTCATGAAGCCGGAGACGAACGCCTATCTGTACGGCGCGATGAAGGCGGCGATCAATAAGATGACGCGCGATCTGACGCGCGAGTTTTCGCCGCGCGGCGTGCGGCTGAACGTGATCTGCCCGGGGCCGGTGCAGACCAACCTGACGCCCAAGTACGTGCGCGAAAGCGCCGAGATACAGAATGAAATCATACGCACGACCTGCCCGGTGGGGCGGCTCGGCGTGCCGGACGATATCGCCTACGCGGCCGTGTGGCTCGCCTCGGACGAGGCGGATTGGGTTACGGGGAGTACGATCGTGATCGACGGGGGCGCCTGCAACATGTAATAACGCCGTGCAATTTTTACCCATAT
>JAISMX010000046.1 GCA_031276515.1 Eubacteriales Family XIII. Incertae Sedis bacterium
AAAACTCTCGGCGAGCGCCTGTACTTGGATTCGGGAACGCTTACGCCCGTGCTGAAAAAACTGGAGGCGGCGGGATTGGTTTCGCGTTCGCGTTCTGCCGAAGACGAACGCATCCTAACTGTGACGCCAACCGTTGCCGGCAGGAAGCTGCGCGAACGCGCGGTTGATATTCCCGCAAAAATGGGAACTTGCATCAGCATTGCACCCGAAGACGCGGCGACGCTTTATCAACTTTTATACAGGATATTGGGCGATTGGGAGTCGAAAGCGACGTCGTAGCCGCAGATGCCGCCGTAGCGGCAGTACGCGCAGGCGCTCGTCTTTCCCGCGCGCATGGGCTTGGCGTCGATGACGCCTTCGGCCAGGCTCTCGCAGCATTCCCGCACCCGCTGCGCCACGTCCGCGCGCAGACGCGCAAAGGCGTCTTCGTCCAACAGGCCGCGCGTGCCGGACGCGCTCCTCACGAGACGGATTTCTCCCGTTTCCTTGTCCTCGTTCACGCGCACGGGAAGGATGTTGGATCGATTTTTCTCGTAGTGCGGTTCCTCGAAGCGCTCCCCCGCGATGGCGCGCAGCACCTCTTGGTCGTCGAGCACCACGCCGTCGAGGCGAAAACGCTTGCGAAGCTCCCTCGCCGCCCGTTCCGCGAGCGATTCTTCGCCGGCGCCGGCCCACGAGGAACAATCGATTTGCGGCCGGGCGATCTTGAAGTAAAACGCGCCGGCGGGCTTTAAAGCGGGCGCGGCCTCGGTCGTGGCCTCGGGCGCGGCTTCGGGCGCGGCCTCGGGCGCGGCTTCGGGCGCGGCTTCGGACAGAGCCTCGGGCTTGAAACGCCCGGCGGCTTCTCGCCCGGCCTCGGGCGGGGCCCCGGCCTCGGGCGCGCCGGTCACGGCCTCGAGATACAGCATGAGCTGCAAGCGCCAACCCGCGCGCGCCTCATCCGCGTCGAAGCGCTCGGCGCCCGATTTGTAGTCTATGATCTTCGCGCGGCCGCCGCGCAGCACGTCCAGCCTGTCGATGCGACCCTCTATCCGAATCGCGCGCGCGCCATCGAGTTTGTGGACGATGGGCGGAAATCGCCCGCCCTCGCCGAATCGCTCCTCGAAGCGCATCGCGTCGATGCGTCCGGCCTTGACCTGCTCCGCGACGATCCAAGCCACCGTCCTCGCGGCCTCGCGTATGCGTTCCAGGCGGTATCGCTCCCGGCTGCCGCCCCCGAAAGCCTCCGCCTCGCCGCGCACGGACGCGAACGCCTCATCGACAAGCTCCGCGCAGCGCTCCTCCGTGAGCCGCATCCACGCGGAATCCGCGTCGGAAACGCGGCCGTCTTCCCGCGTCAAGGCCTTGGAAAACGCCATGATGAGCTTGTGGAAAAGCTCTCCCCTTTCGCGCGCGCCGATCTCGACGACGCGCGGCTCGCGCGGTCGCAATCCATGGGAAACGAAGTGCGAGAACGGGCATCGCGCGTAGCGCTCCAGCGACGACGGGCTGAGCCGTATCGAGAGCGCAGCGTCCGTTCCGTACAGCCGCCACGCGCAATCGCGTCCGATGCCGGCCCTTGCGTTTGAAAAACCGAAGCCCTTTTCCAGCATCTCCGCTTCCCTCGGCCTGTGCGCGCGGCAGTGCGCGTACACCTCCTTCCACAGGGGATGCGGCAAAACGCCCCTTCGCGTTTCCCGCAGCGCGCACACGAGTCCGCCGAGCGCGCCTTCCGCCGTCGTCACCTGCGCCAAGTCGTCTCCTCGGCTCCGAATGTCCGTCTCCAAAGGCCGGTTCGGAAACATCTTCCGCAGCCTTTCAAAAATGGGTGAGGGGCGCAGCTCGCCCCCATCGGGATTCGAGGCCGCGTAGCCGATCCAAAGCATCTTTTCGGGCCGCGACAGATTCCGGTATATGGCAAGCTCTTCCTCCTCGGCGCGCAGGTTCGCCACGGCCTCCGCGTCTCCGTTCGGGCCGAGCACGCGCGCGCGCTCCTCCTCGGTCAAGACGCCGTCGCGAACGCCCGCAGCCGGCAGCACGCCGTCGTTCGCGCCGAGCACGAACAGCGCCTTCACGCGGCCGGCGCGCGTGCGCTGCATCGTGCCGACGAGGATTTGATCCTGTGTGCTCGGCAGCAGGCCGATGTCTATATTTTCCAACCCCGCGGTCAGAAGCTCCGCGTAATCCTCCCGCGATATGGACGAATCCTCCAAGATCGCGACCATCTGATCGAACACCCCGATCACGCTCTCCCACACTTGCGACAGCTCATCCGCGTATTCGTGGCGGCCGCGCTCCCGCAGCGACGCGACGCCGGCTTCGATCTTCTCGGGCAGGCGCGCCTCGTCGCGCAGGAACAGGTAGAGCGCCTCCGTCCTGCCCCGCACGCCGCGATTTTCCGCCGTCATGTCCGCGAATTTTTGTATGTGCGCCGCAATCGCGCTTCTCGCCTCGTTGAGCGCGGCGAGCTTCCCTTCGCCGTCCGCCGCCCCCGAATCCGCGCCCGCGTCCGCGCGTTCGTACGGGCTGAGCCGTTCAAATTCCTTGATCCACGACCCTTTGCCGAAGAAGCGGTGCTCCGTCGCGTATTCCTCGAGCATTTCGCACTCTTCGCGGCCGACGGGCGACATGCCCGTCTTCATGAGCCCGCACACGTCCTCGACCCGCCAATTTCCCGCCGCGACCTTCGCCAGCGCCGCGATGTATTCGAGCACGGGATTGTGAAGCAGGTTCTTGCGCCTGTCCATGAAAACGGGCAGACCGTGCTCCGAGAACACGCGCTTTATGATCGCGGCGCGCGCGTCCATGTCGTTGCAGATCACGAAGATATCGCGGTACCTGTAGCCCTCGTCGCGGATGAGGCGCGCGATCTCGGCGGCGGCGCTTTCGGCCTCCGTATAGTAGTTGGAAGCGGCGAGGAAACTGAGCTCCGGCGCCGGCGCCTCGTAAGGCTTGGCCGGATGACAGAAGATTTCCCGCTCTATGTGCGCCACGGCCGGCGGCCGGCGCGTCGGCGCCGCCGAGGCGGCGCCGACATCGTTTATGTCGAACAGCTCGCAGGGCCGGCCGGCGGCTTCGGCGCGTTCGCGGAGGCTGCGGATCATGCGTTCCGTGATGCGAAAGAGCTCCGCGTCGCGCGCGACGCCGCCGGCCTTGGCTTTGCGCGTGTCGCCCGTAAGCGCGACGCGCACGACGCGCGCGTGGGCGATCAGAGCCTGCACGACGTCGAGATCGCGCGGCGTCAGCCGGTCGAAGCCGTACATCCATATCTCGGCGTTCCGCACGAAATCCGAACGCGGGATGCCCTCCGCGAACATGCGCAGGTGATCCTCTCCGTCCAAATACTTCCCGCGAATCATCTCCTCGTACGCGGCGTACACGCGCAGCACGTCCTTTAGCTTGCGCTTCAGGATCGGCTGTTCCTCCGCGATTTCCATGGCCGCCATGTCGGCGGGAGACACGTTGTGCAGCTTCAGCTCGGAGAGCAGATCGTTCATCCTTTCGATGAAGATCCTGCGTTTCTCCTGACCCGCGAAGGCTTTCAGCGAGGCAGCCTCGGCCTCGCGCTTCAAGATCACGGAAAGCAGCATGTGGCGCCCGACCCTGCCGACCGGAGTCCGCGCGTCGCGGCCCGTCTCCTCCAAGACCCTGCGCCCAAGCCCGGACAGGCTGATGATTTCGAGGCGCATAAAGCCTTTTCGCTTCAGGTGATCGAAGGCGTTGCGCTCGGCTTGCAGCGTGAACTGATCCGGCACGATCAGCGCGATGCTTCCGGGTTCGCGGCCCCGCTCCAAGGCGTCGAGCCGCTCGCCGATGCGGGCGAACATAAAAGCCTCTCGATCCGCGCTCTCGCGGCCCGTGTAAATCGTCAGCATTTCCGGTTTCCTCCTCATTTTTCGCTTTCATTATAAATGAAAACGACAATCGCCGTCAAGGGAGCGCGGGACCGTCGGCTTAAAACAATTCGGGACCGCCGCGCCGTCCGTCGGCCGTCCGTCGTCGTCCGTCGCGCTTGGCCGTCACTTGGCCGTCGCGCATTGGCCGTCTTCACTTGGCCGTCGCGCTTAAAATAATTCTTGACTTTGACGGCGCAATGCATTACAATTCTCTTTGCGTGCGCACATTTCCGCCGGCGGCGGGGCGCGCGGGGTGCAGGTCGGGTGTCCGGCCGCGGCCCAATCGTTATCGTACCGAACGCAATCGCCGGACAGTCCCCGATTCTCGCCCGCAATGTGGAGAACGGCCCGTTCGCCGATTTCAGTAGGTAAGGAGGCATGTGTATCATGAACGTAAAGTCCTATGTGGCAAAACCTCAGGAAATCGTGCGGAAGTGGTATCTCATCGACGCCGAAGGCCGAACCCTCGGCCGGCTCGCATCCGAGGTCGCTTCCATCCTGAGAGGCAAGAAAAAACCCATCTTCACACCCTTTATCGACACGGGCGACTATGTGATCATCGTCAACGCGGAAAAAGTCGCGGTGACGGGCAAAAAAAGAAAAGAGAAGATTTACAAGAGACACACGGGCTTTCCGGGCGGACTCAGGGAGATCACATTCGAAAAGCTGCTCGCAAGACGCCCCGAGGAGATCATCCGGCACGCCGTTAAGGGCATGATGCCGAACGGCAAGCTCGGCAGACAGATGTACAAGAAGCTGAAGGTTTACGTGGGGCCGGAGCACAGGCACGCCGCGCAGAAACCCGAAGTTTGGAATTTTTGAGAGGGGAGGATTAGACAATGGCCAAATTGCAATA